>NZ_JYNH01000003.1 GCF_000960765.1 Desulfosporosinus sp. I2
CTTGCTCCAACCGTTTCCACGATACCTGTAGCACTCACCCTTAATCCCAGGTTACCTTCGACCGTTCTGTAAGATAACTGCCTCTCATTCGAAACAACTAAGCCCGTTTCCTCTTTAGTTAGGTTTGCTAAATCCGGTAAAACGGAGTGGACATCCGTTGTTGCCCCACCAATATCTATAACTAGGATATTGCCAAAACCCTCTTTTTGATGAGTCCCAAGCGCTAAGAGCTCTGTCCCCATCAGCACCGCACCAGGTGTCGGAATAACCCGTCCATTAGAGACTATTTCTAGTAAGCGCCCTAAACCTCTAGCCCTAGTAATTTGCCGAATAAATTCCTGATGAATAGCTTCCCGAGCTGGTTTGACTTTCAACTCATGGATCGTTGGCATAACGTTAGGTACTCGAATCGTGAATATCCCGCCACATTTCAAAATCTCTTCTACTTTTGGTTGAGCTTCAGTATTTCCGGCGATAATGACCACACTATGCGTCTTACTGTTAACAATCACTTCAGCATTCTCCAGCAGAGAATCCTGATCGCCACCATCTGTCCCACCGGCTAAGAGAATAATATCGGGCTTGATTTCATGTAATACCTCTAAGCGAAAATCAACTGGGGTCTCATGGGAAATAATCTCCAATACCCGAGCACCGGCACTCATCGCTACTTCTTTCGCAGCCTTCGCTGTAACTCTGGGCATATAACCCATCGCAACCATCCGCAGCCCCCCTGCGGCAGAACTCGTTGCTAACGTGCGGGAGGAAATCACCTCTGTCCACTGCAGATCACGCGCGAGATTATGGCAAGCATTGATAAGTCCTATTTCGATGTTTTCCACTGTCGTTGGAGCTTGGGAACGACCGATAAACGTTAAGTTGGTCCCATAACGATTAAATGCCGATACCTTGGTATAAGTGCTTCCCACATCGTAGACTAAAAGGTCAACCTGAGGCATTTTACTTCACTTCCTTGGCAACCCATTTTTTCCTTAAGCTATCTTGAAATGTAAACATAACCGTCCATAATGCGGCGAGCAGTACGGCCAAAGGCCGCTCTTTCAAGCTTAATCCCGTCTCCGTCTTCTTTAGCTTCAACTTCGATATCAATAACACCCGCTGGATGGCCAATTCTAACAAGTGGAGATTTGGAATGGGTCACTTGGTTTACAATCGAACCTGGGATTTTCGCTGCTGCCCCGGTACAAGTCGTCCCTGTACCTGCATAGGTTTTGTGCATCACTTGCATATACATGAGTCTGGATACAAAATCAACTTGATCAGCCCCAATTTCGTTGCCCGTAGTAAAGTCGACATAATCTTGTGGTTCACTGACAAAAGCAATCATCGGAAAGGCAGGACTATTTTTCAAAGCATCTGCTTCGTCTTTAGCCATTCCGATCATCGCTGCCGTTTTCCCACGGATTTTTTCTAACAAATCCAGCATTTCCTTATTTGCGTTAATTTGAGCTGGAGTTTCAATCCCTGTAAGCCCTAAATCTTTAGCTCGTACAAAAACCATCGGATTAGCGACATCAATAATTGAAGCCTCTAAGGTGCCAAAACCTTCAATATTCAGGACATCTACAACCTTCCCAGTCGGTAACATCTTATTAGTTACGGAACCAGCGGTACCAGCAAAGTCCAACATGATTTTTGCTCCAGTGCCTGGAACTCCGGCGATTTTATAGTCGCCGCTTACTTTGGCTTTACCATCTTTCACAGGAACCTCAGCAACCAAAATTTTACCAGTATTTGTATTGTGAATGCGAACCCTTGTGACCGGTTCGACAGCCCTTACTAAACCTTCGTCGATTGCGAAAGGACCCACGCCTGAAGATATATTCCCGCAGTTTCCGGAAAAATCAACCAATTCCGTTCCGATACTCACTTGGCCAAACGTGTAATTGACATCGGCATCAGATCGTGTAGCAGGACCAATAATGGCTACCTTACTTGTTAGAGGATCTGCTCCACCCAAGCCGTCAATTTGCCTGACATCTGGGCTACCAAAGATAGCCAAGATCTCTTGATCCCTTCTAAGTGCATCTGATGACAAGTCATTTTCCATTATAAAAATCCCTTTACTCGTCCCCGCCCTTAAAATAGCACATCGTATCCTGCGTTGCTCCGTCATACTATTTCCTTCTTTCGTTCATTCTCTCTTCTACCCACCTAATGACATCTTGTGGATCAGTACCAGGACCAAAGAAACTTTCGACTCCTAAGAAATCGGTTCCTTCGTTTTTCATTTTTTGTTCGATCAGGGCGTGTTCCTCTTCTTTCTCTGCGATCCGTCCTCCGGCCATGAGTACTACATTATCCCTGATTCCGAGTTCCTTAAGGCGCCTTTCTACACGCGGGAATAACGTTAAACCTAAACCTAAGAGATTGCTGACCCCAACCACGTCCGCTTTGGTTTCTGCAGCGACTTCAGCCACGGTTTCAGGTAGATTCATTCCCCGTAAATAGATCACTTCATAACCTGCTTGCTCAAACGCCTCACGAATAACGTTAATCCCTACCACATGAGCGTCCGCGCCGACAGTCGCTAAAAGTATCTTTTCCTTTTTAGAAATAGGCTTCTCATCTTCCACTGTAACCTTCTCAGTGGTATAGGACATTTTATCCACAGGGACATCAACAGGACCATAACCCGGAATATAGCGGCGAATCCCGTCTTTCCCACGGTGGGTTTTTACCCCCCGTTTTAGATCCCAGGCAGCTGCTCTCGGTGCATCGAGAATGCCTTTTTTTCCAGCAGCGACAATGATATCGATCAGCTCTTCATCGCTATAGTTTAGCCAAAAATCCGGCCCGATTTCTTCCGGACTTAACTCCCGAGACAATCTAAATGTGCTCGTCAAAACAGCTAAAGCCTCTGTAACTATTTCAGCTTGTCGACGATCAATGGCAGGATCCTTGATTTCGTAGGAAGCGATATTCTCAAAGACATTTTGTGTGGCCCAAATCGCCTTAGCCATTGATGCTCCCGTCGGAATCCCGACGTTTTCCGCTGCTTTTGGCCGATAGAAGTTTGCTCCACCTAATTTGGCACTGATCGCCATCCGGGCAAAGTGAGCTTGCTCGGCAATCAGATCAGCCGGAGGGTTCTGAAATGTCTCAGGGACGACAATCAGAAACTCACTCCACATAAGTTGCTTAAAGGCCCTCATGACGGCCAAGTCAGCAAGTAAATTGATTCCTGCTACATTCATTTGGATACCGCTAAGTGCACTGGGTAATCCAGCATGGATTGCTAGGCCTTCAGCTAATAAGCACATCGCCAGGGCCATACCGTCCGTTCCACCAATATTATTGAGGTGTTTATGGGAATCTGTTTGGACAAAAATATTATTTTCCGCACAGATTTGCAGTGCTTTATACCCGTTAAAGACCTTCGTTTTATAATCATGAATACCCCGTCCACCAAAATGAACATGAATAACGGGTCCGATATCTGTACCATCGAAGCCGGCAATCAGGGAATTAATAATGGATAAGTGCGGTGTATCCCCGGTAGCATTGATACGTAGAGGATGGTTTGCTCCACCACCCAGTTCTATGAATTGACGCTCTCCAGCTGGCGTAATGCCACCCTTACCCCGGGACTGCTCAATCAAATCTGCCCCGTCTAAAGGATCAATGTGCCGGGTGGCTTCAGAATGCACAAAATGGAAGAGATCTATGTTAAGTTCCTCGGCTACTTTATACATAGCTATTGATTCCTGATAAGTCTCTTCAGCAGAATTACGGCCCAAAATGGGGTTTTGTGCAGGAATACCCGTCCAGGCTGCAAGGCGCCCCAATTCCGTTATTCGGTAACCACTGCGTTCAACTCCATTAACGACTCGGGGAAAGGGAGCTGGCAAACCGGTAATCGAACCATCCTGGCCCATTTTAGGCATTTCTACCCCAAAAACCTTTTCGTAAGCTTGAACTCGTTCATAGTCTTCTGTAATAATCTGCTTGGTTTTTTCCTGCATTAGTTTCTTCCTCCTAACTTTTACGGGAAGATATCATAAAATTTTCAATTGATTTCGAACTTTGGCAATAAGCCCACCTGCTTCTAACGTCTCCAAAACGCTGGAAGCTAAAATAGTTCCACTGATTTTCCCACCACTCGCACAAATTGTAACTTCAGCTGACACTAGGTCTGCCTCAATTTCCTGTCCATTTTCCACCTGCAGCTCCATGTCACATACCAGAACCGGCAAACCAATGTTTATCGCATTGCGCCTAAAAATCCGAGCGAAGGATTTAGCGATTACTAGTCCGACACCTGCTTCCTTCAGAGCGACTGGTGCTTGCTCCCGACTCGAACCGCAGCCGAAATTCTCGCCAGCTACGATAACATCTCCAGCCTGTACCTTCCTGGCAAAATCCGGAATCTCGCTCCCAGCAAGCGCATACTCCTTAAATTTGTCTGCGGGAGCAGCCATTGCATAGCCAGGGAAAATCTGGTCCGTATCAATATTACTACCCAAATTCCAAACTCGACCATGTATCTTACTTTTCCAGCTCATCGGCTAAACCTCCTAAAGGCACCACCATGCCAGGGGTTACAATTGTTCCAGCAATCGCACTTTCTGCTGCCAGGCGAGGGGATGCCAGATATACCTTTCCGTCACGATGACCCATTCTACCGGGGAAATTTCTATTCGTTGTAGATACAGCAACATCCCCCGCAGCTAAAAGTCCCATATGAGCGCCGAAACAGGGACCACATCCTGGGCTGGTTATCATACCTCCAGCTTCACGGAAGATTCGGTTTAACCCTTGATCCTCCATTTGCTGGGCAATATCTACTGAAGCGGGTATGATCAATAAAGTAACGCCAGCAGCCACCTTGCGCCCCTTAAGCACTTCAGCAGCTACTAACATGTCACTTAATCGTCCATTCGTGCAACTTCCAATGACAACTTGAGATATCTTGGTTGAAGAGAGGTCAGATGCTCTGACTACAATGCCGGGATTGGGAGGGCAAGCTACACTCGCTGGAATAGCCTCAGCTTGGAAGGGATAAACTTCTTTGACCGTTCCAACGGGTTGGTCCGGATCTGCAAAATAACTAATCATTGTCCCCATCTCGATACCCATGTTGGAAATCGTCATTTTATCATCCATAGTTAGCTGATCCATTAAGCTACCCGTATAGATAACTCCTTGATCGGTGAATCCTGCAGTCCCAAAATATCCAATCAAGTGTAAGATAACATCCTTAGCGTAAACTCCAGGCTGTAGCTTCCCGTCGATACGAATCTCACAGACCTCTGGCACCTCTAAATCAATTGTACCTGTAGCCATAGTAGCTGCTAATTCAGTAGCACCTACTGGAATTGCTAAAGCCCCGTAAGCACCAGCAGTACATGTATGGGAATCTGCACCGATTAAGATCGAACCTCGTTTCAAACGGTGTTTTTCGGCTATAACTTGGTGAATAACCCCTTCTCCTTTGTCGTAAAGTTTAACTCCGTATTCCAGGGAGAACTCTCGGAGAACATTGTGCAATACTTTGGCCTCTACCGTAGCTGCTGGCATAATATGATCTAGGACAAAGACCACCTTTTTCGCATCAAAAACGTGACCTATGCCAATCTTCTTGAATTGTTCAACTGCCATGGGCCCAGTAATATCATGGGCTATAGCAAGATCAACATTTACCGTTATATCATCACCAGCGTGAACCTCTTCTTTGCCTGCCGCGATTGCCAAATATCGTTCTATTTGGTTCACTCTACTTCTCCTCCGTTCGATCAATCAACGAGAACAATTCCTAACCGTTTTGCCACCATGCAAGCTTCTTCCAGGGACGGTTTGGCATTTTTAAGAACCAGTCGAGCGCCTCCTCTATTTAAGGCTTCGACCATTGAACTTTGCTCAGTAGCGGAGACAGTAATCCTTTGCATCTGAGGCTCATCCACTTTTACGATGTCAATCTTTATCTTTTTTTCCCGGACTCTTTGCATGATCTCCCGATAGGCTTTACCATCATCTGTGCTTGCCCCCAAGACTGCAGCCATAAGAATTCCCGGAACGTTAATTCCACGACGCGCGAACAGTTCCGCATACAATTCGATCTTAACTCCAGTGATTTCCCCTTTCGCCAAGGCATGCGCAATACGGCCAGTATTGGTCGGTGATCCTACCGCTTGGCTACTTCCCCCAACCACTGCTTCGCCAAAAGGTTTCACGATTGAATTAGCTCTTTCAGCAAGCGTACGAGCTTCTTTTAAAGCCCTGTCCATAGTCACTTCAATGTTTGTCTTTTCTTTTTCCTTGATTAAATCATCTACGAAGTATTCAACCTCAAGGTTCGTTTTAAAGAAAGGTTGCATATACTCGTTAACTACAGGAACTATGTGCGTCGCTGAAACCGGGTGTACTGCTGCTGCCATGGCAACCATGACGTCAACAGGTACATCGACTGGAATATTTGTATGCATTGCCAGGTTTGCTGCCAAATTGCCAATAACCACGCCACCACCGATATGAGTGGCGCATAGTCCTGATACCATTACCCGGGGAGTGCATGGTACACCAATCGTTGGAGATAACGCCAAAACTATTGCTTTAGCCAACGCTTTTGGTTGTCCTTTGCGATATTCGACCAAGGTTGCTGCCGTAGCGGCAGCGCCGGCACCGAAGCCTTCCATATTGCAGCCTGTGGATGTTTTACCCGCGCGGAAGATGGTTCCCACCTTTAGCATCACAGATACGATTCGTGCCAATTCTTCTTTATCGTCAATGATCTCCTGCAGTGCACGAAAAAGTCCGGTGTAAGTACAAGAATCCCCTGTTCCAGCACAGGGCTGCAGTCCGCAAGAATGGTTGCCAACTTGAGCGGCTAGAGTATAAACGAGTATCTTATTGATGAGGTCATCCTCAAATAAGCGATGAGAAAAGTCATTATAAGCTAATTCTTGAGGTGCTTTACCAAGTAAAAAACTCGAACCAGAAGTAATGCCCACCTCCGCAGCATAAAGGTTGTGCGCAAAGGCGTTGATAACGGCATCGATAACCTCTTCTCGATTCATAGCATTCTGGGACATGCCCTCGGCGATAATAACGTCACTGGCACTTAAGTTCAACTCGTCCGCGATTTCGACAACTTCGCCTATGGTTAAATTTCCAACTTGGTATCCCTTTGCTTGAATTAGTTTTATGATTTCTTCCACTTGGTTCACCTCCAGTTTTTAAGTTTTACACTCTGACTTTAATATTCAACAGATCTTCCAGTGGTTTGATCACGGCTGAAATATCTTCCCGCCCTAGCCCTGCAGCTCGCGCTTGCTCAAATACCTGTTGGGCAACATTCGTTAGCATCATCGGAACTCTGGCCTCTTTAGCTGTTTGGACAGCTAGTTCAAGATCTTTAAATTGGAGGTCAATAGCAAATCCTGCCTCAAACTGACCTTTAAAAACGAAGTTAGGCATTTTGGCTGCGAGCGCGTAGCTGTTACCAGAACTAACGCTAATAATTTCCAAGAGGACTTTGGGATCCAGCCCAAGCTTTGTTCCAAAGACAAAAGCTTCTGCTGCTGCAGCCATATTCACGCCCAACAATAGGTTATTGACAATCTTTACTGCATCTCCGGCTCCTACCTTACCCACGTGGTAAATTTTCTTACCCATAACCTCCAACAACGCTTGATAGCGCTCCACAGGTTCCTTCTCGCCACCCACCATAATGGTTAGCGTTCCTTCCGTTGCGCCCTTTACCCCACCGCTTACTGGTGCATCGATATAATCAATCTGCTGTTCCATGGCCAGTTTTGCCATTTTCTGTGTAAATGTCGGTGCAACACTCGACATATCAATAATCGCAAATCCCGGCTTTGCCCCGGCAAAAATACCCTGTTCTCCAAGAAGGACCTGCTCTACAATCCCTCCATTCGGCAACATTGTGATAACCACATCAACCTCTTGAGCTAATTCACGTGGACTCTGTACCCTTTTTACCCCTTCAGCAACAAGCTCTTGAACGGCTAATTCATTCACATCATTGACAAACAGCGAATACCCCGCACCTAATATATTTTTGGCCATAGGTTTTCCCATGACACCAATTCCGATAAAGCCTACTTTCAACGTCAATCCCCTACCCTCCAAAGATCCAATACAGCCGTTTCCCTATCGAAGCCCGTCTTCACCTTTGACTTCACTTTTTTGCAAACCGCCAATTCGGGGATGTGGACGCCCGGCATCCGTTACAACCAGCGCAACAACCAATTCATCCGCTCTAGGTGCATCCGCAATTCTCACTTCCATAGCATCATAGTGTGTACGCACAAACGCAGCATCTTTGTAATGTACAGGTACATCTAAGCACGTTCCCATTCCGCCAAGTTTTTTGGCGGAAGGAATGATCGCTTTACCTCCTCCAACCTCTTCCCGAAAAGGTTTGCCTAAACGAGGATGTAAAATAGCAGCGGCGTGTTCAAGTTCACCTTTTTCGCCAACAATAGCTCCCTTGCCGTAGCTCTCTACGTCTTCTTTCGCAATTCCGAGTGCTTTTACTGCCCGTTCAGCGAGCATTGAACCCAACTGTTCGCCGATTTCCATCAGTTCTGTTAAATCTTCCACGTACTTTCCTGCAAATGGATTTTTAATAACGGCCATAGCAGTCGCCTTACGAGTAGGTTTAACGACAGTCTTTTCGCCATCTTTATGAGTTTCTTCAACAACCGTTACAATTTTACGAATTTCCATCTTGATTTCCTCCTTCAAATTTTGCTGCTTGACACAAGTTATCCGGTATCATAACCACCAAGTCATCAAGAAAGATCACCGCTCCGTGAATACGATCTTGAGACTTAAGTTCTATGGCTTTATGCAAGCCATTTTCCAAAGCTTTTTTCTTAGTTTCAAGGCTTAGGCCTCCAACCTTGATTGTAACCAGGTGTCCGGGTATGTCTGTATTCGGGTCCAGTTGTTCTGCAGGCAATCTCAAAATGCCTGGGTCTTCCACAAAACAATGATTAGCAATAAGCGTTGCGCAGGCATCGGCGACTCGAGCAGTCTTCGCAACAACCGTCACGGCACTGGCGATACCCTTGGTAAAGCTACGCCCTCCCAAACCACTGGTTGCGACTCCCCCAATTCCATCTTCAGCAGAAAGGTTAAGAATATGGCTATACACTGAAGAATCAATACTCGGTGTCAGCCCCAGCTTCGTCGTTTCTTTTTCTAGTAACCTAATCGCAATATCCCCGCCGTTATTGATCATGACCTTTGAGGCCCCTTTTTCCACCAACCAGTCGCCCGCTAAATCCGCAAACGTACCCGCTACCGCTGCCATGGGTGTTAAGGTCCGATCTCCGGCTTCTAACACAGCCTCGACCATCAACCGTAAAGGCAAAGGATAGGCCCTAAGATCCGCTTCAACTAACGTTAAAACATCTTTTGCTTGTTTTTGAACCTCAGCTATATCCGACAGAATACTCATCACATACTCTGCAGCTTCCTGCAGTTGCTCTGTCATTGCATGGCCATGTACTCTGGCCATTAACATCATTTGAACCGGGCCATAATCCAGAAATACTCGATCTTCGGCTAAGACATTGATCATTATCGCACCTTCTCCCGCTTACTCTTTTTGAGAGACGATCTGACTTAGCTTCTTGATCGCTTGGATATGACCACCAATTTCTTTATACTTTTCCAAGGGCATTGTATATTCTACCGGAGCAACCGTAGCGGGTGTGGGAACCCAAGTAAAGGCTTTGGAAACTACTTTTTCAACATCGACCATGAAGTTAATTCCCCCACCAGGGAGCACATAGACCTCCGCACCGCCGATGGTTAATAATGCCTCTCCGTTATGGACAGCCTGGGTTACTTTAAGTGGATTTACCGCCACTCCGGCACGTGCACTACCTCCAGTTCCTCCAACATAGAGAGCGGAAACTCGTGCATTTTCACACGTATCGCGGATAGCATCAACTGCACTCTTAACCTCATTGGTCATCGGTATTTCAAGCACGGAACCATCTACTTGGACTTCGAATAGAGCTGCCATTTTTCCAGTGGTCTCTGTTACAAGGACCTTCATACTTTGCTTAGCCCGGGACATATCGACCGACTTAATAGCATCTTTTGGATTTTCTATATTTGTTCCGCCCCACCCTTGGCCATGTTCCCCAAAGTAACGTCCCCGCGTACTCCGTCTGGCATTGGGAATGACTCCGCTCCAGCTCATACCGACTGCTTCCCCAGCCATATGTTCTGAGAGCAAGCCAACCACATGGTGATCAAGAATAATCGCTTCATCAACAACTTCTTTGAGCTTTGTAGCAAACATACCAATCGTTGCACTTCCGCAACCAACACGCATCTTCGTATCTTCTACCCCGTTAATAATTGGTGGACACCCGACTTGAAGTTCCAGGGTGTTATTCTCAACGTTCAACGTCACTCGTTCTCTATTGGCAATTTCCACAATGGTTCGAGCAACAATAAATCCATCGTTGCCTGTAAGAAGGTTTGCTCCGCCAATGGAAAGCATTTTGGAACCGTACTCTTCGGTATCAACCATCCCTACAACTTTGCCATTACGTTTAACCTTAGCGCCTTCTTCACCTACAAATAAATTAGTATCAATCTTAACCTTAATCCCACTGTAACTTAAAGGTGCTTCGGTTACGACGGTAACCATCTCTACACCATCAACGGTATCCTGAGCAATATACGGTGCTGGACGGCAACATGGATAGGCAGTTCCAGCCCCAACTGCAGTAATCAGTGGACCTCCCGGAGTAACATCCGTTACTAATTTCCGGTTACGGATAAGCTGCCCTGCATCATTCCGATAGCGCTGGCAAGCTCCCGTGTATCCTTCTAAAATCTCGCATTGTACCGGGCAAGAAGTACATTTTACTGCCCCTTCTTTAATTTCACTGATCTTGGCAGCCGCGTTGAAAGGGCATACTCTAGTACAGATCCCGCAGCCGGTACAACTATCTTGAATAAAAGCCTTTTTGTCCTTAATAAGGATAGCCTTATTGGGACATTCCTTGCTACAGATGCCACATCCCTTACATAACTCAATGTCAATCACAACTGCCATTTAGTTCAGTCCTCCCTGTCATCCATTAACTACAAATTACTGTACAGAATAATTACGTTCAGAAGGGGGAGTGTTACGACTCTTTGTAACTTTGATGGCTCCATCGACCATAACAAGAGCCACAGCTGGCAAATCACCCGCTGCCAACGCTTCTAAAGCATTACTGCCTATTGAGCCTATGGGGGCATCCATGATGACTAAGTCAGCCTCTTTGCCTTCAGCGATAAGACCTGTCTCCAGACCAAAGACCCGAGCCGTATTACCTGTAGCCATGGCGATGACTTTTTCAGCAGGGACATCCGACATGGAGGCTATAAAGCTTATCGTCCGTAAGATTCCCAACGGAATAATGCCTGTGCCGGAAGGAGAATCATTGCCGAAGATGACTCTGTCCAAAGCATCTTTCTCAGCCAATTTACGGACGGTAAATGCAGCGATCTTAGGATTGCCGCATTGTACAATCTCAAGCGCCAAATTTGTATTGTTAATCAATTTTTCGACTTCGAGCGGAGAAATCGCCGTAGGACCACCATTAACATGAGACACTACCGTCGGCTGAACAGCGATTACATCATCCGCTGTAACTGTTGAGCTTCCTGGAATCGAAGTCCCACCAGTATGCATCGCTATTTTCATGCCATATTTTTTGGCCCACTTAACCATCGGCGCAGCATCTTCAGGTTTCTTTACACTTCCCAAGCCAACTTCCCCGACGAGCCAGACGCCTTCCTTGGCCATCTCGGCGAAATCAGCTTCCACCAGCCCCTTTTCCAGAATTACCGCCCCACCATGAACTTTTAAACCGGATGAGCGTAAGTTTTTGAAGGACTTATGAACCAGTATGGCTAAGGCCTTTGTTCCAGCTGGATCTTTTGGACGTCCGGGAAAGTGCGGTTCACCTGCAGAGATAAACGTTGTTACTCCACCATGGACGGCACTATCAAGATAATCTTGCGTTTTTTGGCGAGGGGTATAATCCCCAATCACCGGATGGACATGAGAATCGATCAAGCCCGGTGTAACCGTCATCCCTACTACATCAATCGTCTTTTCTACCTTAAAACCTTCTAGGATATCAGCGTCCCCTATTTTAGCAATTTTTCCATCTTGAACAACCATCGTAGTTGCCTTACTTAGCGGTTGTTTAATGTCCCCTGTTACTATCATTCCAATGTTTACTAGTGCAATAATCGCCATAAAGAACCCCTCCTCTACGCCCATAATTCTTGAGCTTTATGCTTTATGCTTTCTTCTTATCTTCCTTCGCGGATTTTATTCCGGCCAGAATGCACTATTCGTTTCATTAATGAAACGAATAGTGCATATCACAAAACTTTAGGGAAAATAGATGCGGCGGGTGCTACCCTAAATTAAGGGAATGGGACTTACCCAAGAGGAATCCATTAATGTAATTTTTAAGACTGATGCGGTGTGTATATATTAAAAACGCCTCTTTAAAATTCATTAATCTCGTCCAAACTTTTTCCCTTAGTTTCAATTCCAAAAACTAGGACTACTAGAGCAACAAGAGCGAAGACAGCCGTTAACATACCAAACACATAAGTGTAGCCTACAACCTTACCATAGGTCTGATAGATCAAACCCACCACATAGGGAGCTGCAATCATTCCTATCCGACCAACTGCTGCAGCCCAGCCAGATCCGCTTGCCCTTGCAACAGTGGGATACATTTCCGGTGTGTAAGCGTAAACGCCGCCCCACGCTCCCAAACTGAAAAAGTAGAGGAGAGAACCAAAAATCAAAATCTCAGTCGGCGATGAACTCTGACCAAACAAATAAGCCGCCACGGCCGTACCTGCCAAGTAGATAACAAGAACAGCTTTACGCCCAATCTTCTCAATCAGATAGGCTGCACTATAATATCCAGGCAGCTGTGCTAAACTCATGATAAGGGTGAATTCCAGGCTCTTAATCAGAACAAAGCCCTTTCCAATCATCAACGAAGGTATCCAGAGAACGAAACCATAATAACCAAAGTTAATTCCTAACCACAGTATCCATAAAACCATCGTACGGCGTCGATAAGCCCCTGACCACAAGTCGAGTAGACTTACGCGATTTTTATTTTTTTCTTGAGGACTATCTTTTTCAGCATCTTTAAGTAGAGCTAGCCCTGCTTCCCGCTCCATCTTGGCTACGATGTCATCGGCTTCCTTTATCCTTCCCTTTTGTTCTAAGAATCGTGGGGACTCGGGAACTGCCTTCCGTAGGTAGGCACTATACAGGGCAGGTACTGCCCCGACAAAAAAGGCTACACGCCATCCATACAAGGGAATTAGAAGTACGGCAATCAAAGAGGCTATGATCCAGCCCCATGCCCAAAAACTCTCAAGCAAAACCACCATGCGACCTCTGCTTTTTACTGGAGAGAACTCACTAACTAAGGTAGAGGCTACCGGTAGCTCGCCGCCCAGTCCCAAACCTGTTAGAAAACGAAGAACCAGCAGCATGCCAAAACTAGTTGCTAGCCCAGAAATACCGCTAAACACTCCATACATTACCAGGGTAAATAGGATGATGTTCTTGCGGCCCCATTTATCCGCTGCCATACCGGCTACTGCCGCCCCAATGGCCATTCCGAGACCTCCGATGCTGCCTAATAATCCCAATTGGGTGGGAACTAAATGCCACTCCTTACCGATAGTGGCCATTACTCCCGCGACCATACCCTGATCCATAGCATCAAAGAGCCAACCGATCCCGGTTAAAAATAGAACTGTCCATAGGGTTCGCGTAGGCGGAAGTCTATCCAATCTTTGCGAAATATTCATTAATTCAATCCCCCTTTTTACATAATTCCGTGAAATGGTTACCCATTTCTACCCATTGCAACAAGAATCAAACCTATTCATGACTAATACCAACACCACCTTTCTATTTTCTTTTGATTGTAGCAATAATTCTTTCTGGTGTTAAAGGTAACTCATACATACGAATTCCCAGAGCATCGGCCACAGCATTGGCAATAGCAGCAGCCGTCGGCACCAAGGCTGGTTCACCGACCCCCTTTGCCCCATAGGGACCGCTAGCTTCATATTCCTCAATAATTATCGGATAGACTTCAGATACATCCATAGCAGTGGGTATAAGATAAGTTGACATACCCGGACCTTGTATCTCCCCATCTTTTACTACTACTTCTTCAAGTAAAGCATACCCTATCCCCATAGAGCAGCCGCCTTCAATCTGCCCTTCCACATTTTGCGGGTTGATGGCTTTACCAACATCATGAGCGGCTACAATTTTTTTTACTTCTACAATCCCTGTTTCAGTATCTACTTCTACCTCCGCAACCTGAGTCGCAAAAGCATAAGTTGCATAAGGAATACCTTGGCCTGTTTCAGAATCAAGTTTGGTCGTTACAGGATCAAATGAGCCATGCCCCAGGGTTAAAACACCTTCGCTTCGACATTGGGTGATAATTTCTTTAATCATTACGCCACTAGGGTTATCACCGACCCATATCTGTCCTTGATATATGCTTAACCTTTCTGCCTGTATATTTAACTCTTCAGAGGCTTTGGCTAAAACTTGCTCACGAGCATTTTTTGCTGCTAAACGAACGGCATTGCCGGAAACGTATGTTTGTCTGGATGCCGATGTTGCACCGGCATCGGGCGTTACTTCTGTGTCAGCAGCAACAACCACTACATCCTCAATATTAATTCCCAATGTCTCCGCCGCTATCTGGGCTAAGACCGTGGTTGAACCCTGCCCGATATCAGCACAACCTGTTAAAACTATGGCCGTGCCATCGTCCAGAATATCAACAAAGGCGCCGGACGGATTATGGTTAGCTGTATTGCCAATGCCATACCACATATTAGCGATACCATATCCACGTTTCTTCATCTACGTTCATCCCCTAGGCCGGGCATTACCTGGAGAGCCTTTTCCCAAGCAGCCTCTAAAGTTTTACCAATACCTACACTTTTGTTCATTTTCTGCCCAGTGGCCGTTATTGAGCCTTGTTGTAAAATATTACGCCGTCGCATTTCGACTGGACTTATACCCAAAGCCTCGGCTAATAAATCCATCTGGCTCTCACAAGCAAAGGCCATCTGCGGCGTCCCAAAACCCCGCATAGCCCCACTAATAGGATTGTTGGTATAGACACAAAGAGCGTCAATATCCACGTTAAGCACTTCGTATGGACCCGTTGCGTGTACTGCGGCCCTGACTAAAGTTGCTGGTCCGTATGATGCATAAGCCCCAGTGTCTCCAACGATCTTCACTTTAACCGCTAATAATTTCCCCTCTTTGTTAGCAGCAGTGGTGTAATCAATGAAAAACGGATGCCGTTTACCTGTCGCGACAAAAGACTCCTGACGATCGTAAACCATTCGTACCGGGCGCCCCAACTTTATGGCGGCTAAACCAAGAAAGCATTGTACCGAAATATCTAATTTACCTCCAAATCCCCCACCAGTGGTTGCTTGAATAACCCTCACTTTATTCATGGGTAACCCTAAGACTCGGGCTACATCACGCCGATCATAGTGTGGATTTTGAGTACTTACTTTGATCACCAGAATGCCATTTTCGATGTAGGCCACACCGCCCTCTGTTTCAATGTAGCAATGTTCAACACGTTGAGTTGTATAACTACGAGAAACAACTACTTCTGCTTGGTTAAGTACCGCCTCAGCATCTCCTTTTTTAATCTTACTTACTGTAAGTATATTACCCCGGGAATGTATAGCAGGAGCATCTTCTTTCAAAGCCGTCCAAACATCATAAATTGGCGGTAGTTTCTCAAAGTCGACCTTGATCAACTTAAGCGCTCTTTTAGCAATTTCCTCGTTTTCGGCCGCTACTAAAGCTATGGCATCCCCTTTAAAACGAACTTTGTCGGTAAGAGCCGGTTGATCTTTAACAATTATTCCATAGCCATTTATGCCAGGGATATCGACATGAGTGAAAATCCTCACTACGCCAGGAATACGTTCTACTTCACTAACGTCAATCTTTTTTACCAAGGCATGCGCTACATCACTGCGTAAAACCTTTAGACACAGAGTTCCCGGGAGATCGATATCTGCAATGTATTGACTCTTTCCCAAAACCTTGTCTATACCGTCAATCCGCTGTATTGACTTGCCGATAGTACTATAATCAGGCATGGTCAGCACCTTCCTTCGTTGCAATTCTTGATGCTGCTATTTCGACTGCCTGGATTATCTTCGTATAACCAGTGCAACGGCAAATATTTCCAGAAATTGACTTGGATATTTCTAAGCGAGAAGGGGTTGAATTGTGATCTAGCAAAACTTTTGCCGCTAAAATCATTCCCGGAGTACAGTAACCGCACTGAACTGCTCCAGCTTCTAAAAAGGCTTTTTGAAGGGAGTCAAGTTCGCCGTTTTGGGCAATCCCTTCAATTGTAATCACTTCCTGACCATTGGCTTGAGGAGCAAGTACTAAACAGGAGTCAACTAACTTACCGTTCAAGATGACTGAACATGCACCACACTCACCTTCACCACACCCCTCCTTTGTTCCAGTTAGATGCAATATATCTCGCAAAACGTCCAGTAATCTCAAGCCAGGATCCACATCCAGGACTATTGGTTTACCATTAACCTTCATTTCCAGATGAAATTCCGCCATTTACTCCACCACCATTTCACTACTTGAAAACAGGCTGCTTAATATATCCCGAGCAATCCCCTTCACTGCTTCACATTTATAAGCAGCGGAAGGCCGCGAACCAAGCATTCGGGCAACTTCTCTCTCAGCCTCCATAACAAAGTCCTCAACTAGAGAGTCTGATGGTTCTTGTCCAATTAAAGTATTCTCTAATGCGTTAGAACGACAAGGGTTTGGACCTACAGCGCCCAATCCTACACGAGCAAAATTTATTCGTCCTTCAGTTACTGAAAAGATAAGGGCCATATTCATTCTTGCGATGGCCAAAGCCTTACGACGACCTAATTTGATAAAACCACCCTTGCTTCCTGGCTGGAGAATTTTGAAGGTTATCTCTGTAATTATTTCCTGAGGTAAAATACGAGTTTTACCTGCTCCACACAATAGTTCCTTAAGAGACATCGTACGAGCGTAAGCTGTGGAGCGAAGCCTTACATCGGCATCTAAGGCAATCAGGGCGGTAACTGTGTCTGCAGCCGGTGAAGCATTGGCAATATTGCCACCTACAGTTCCCGCATTGCGGATTTGAGGCGAACCTACCAATCCTGCAGCATCAGCTAATAGCGGCACCTTAGTCCGTATCAAATGTGACGTCTCAATTTCTTGAAAAGTACACAGGCTACCCAAACTAATTTCATTCCCCTCAATTTTAATCTGATGAAGCTCCTGGATTTTTGATAAGTCAACCAATCCAGCTACATTCAACTTATTTTTTGACATTGCCGGAACAATGTCTGTCCCACCAGCTAAAGGAAGCAATCTTTTCTCAGCTTTAGCCAATAAATCTAAGGCTACCGTTAAAGATTCCGGTTGAAAATACAGTTTGCAATCAAGCATAATAACCCTTCCTTAGCAAAAAATAATGGCAATTAATATGTGTTGAATCTTAATTTATACTGCACACATTGAACCCTGTCTTTATCAGTCAAATTAAACAGCTTTCTTCTAATTGTCTATGCAATTTGCGTACCAACAAATCATATGATCACCTTGTTTTTAACATAAAGGACATCACTCCTTTCAAATAGGCAAAATGGTGCCTTAGGTTAGTTTGTACTAATCTAAGGCACCATTGCCTAAAAACTTTTTTGAAAATCAATAAAGCCCTTCAGTATTAAGTGATTAATTTTTAATACTTACTTGCTTAACTTCTCGTTGCAATTTTTGTGCCAACAATTATACCCTTAAAATAACCTTCACCCCGTCATTTAAGGGGTATTTTAAGGGTATAATCTAATTCGGGCTGGTATTTATAGATAAAAGACGGGGGTACTAACTCACTTTTGAAATGGTTTTCCCCCATTGAACAGGTCAGTAATTTAAAATTTATTTCAATTTTGCAATTATTCGTTTCATTAATGAAACGACTTCATTTATATATCTAAACTTGAGCTGAAAATAGTTGCAGTAAAATTTACATTTTTTCTCGTTCCATTCCATACTCAGTCAGTTTTCGCCATAAGGTCGCAGTACTAATTCCTAGAATACGAGCAGCCTTGACCTTTTTATACTTGGCCATTTCTAGCGCCTTTTGGATAATTAACTTTTCGGCTTCTGATAATGCTTCTTTTAAATTTAGCTTTTCATTCCCAATCTCAACTACCACGACGGATTTTTTCAAAGCCCTTTGACCTTGCCGCAGGTAAAGAGGCAAATGTTCAGGTAGAAGTATTGACTCCTCTCGCACCATATTCATAGCAGATTCGATACAGTTCTGAAGTTCACGGACATTTCCCGGCCAAGGATAATTCTGCAATATCTTTAATGTTCCAATGTCGATATCTTCAATAGGTTTACCAAAGGACGAAGCAAATTTATGAATAAAGTACCTGGCCAATAAAGCAATATCCCCAACCCGCTCTCTTAGCGAAGGAATTTTTAACTGGACCACATTTAAGCGATAAAAAAGATCCTGCCGAAACTTCCCATCCGCGATCAGATCGTTTAACTCTTTATTGGTAGAGGCAATGACCCTAACATCAATTTTCTGAGCTTTGAATCCACCAACCCGAACTACTTCTCTTTCTTGAAGTACTCTTAGTAATTTAGTTTGCAGGCCAATTTCCATCTCACTAATTTCATCGAGAAAGATAGTACCTCCATCCGCTTGTTCAAAAGCACCAGGGCTTCCTCCTTTCTTCGCTCCGGTAAAGGCCCCTTCCTCATAACCAAAAAGATTACTCTCAATGAGTGAAGCCGGTAAAGCCCCACAGTTTAACGCCACAAACGGCCGATATCGACGTTCACTAGCATTATGGACTGATTGAGCAAACAATTCCTTTCCAGTTCCCGTTTCTCCATAAATAAGAATCGAGGAAACACCATCTGCAACGAATTTTGCCATACTCTTTGTTTTTGCTAATACTTCACTTTCCCCGATAATGTCTTCAAAACAATAGCTCGCACTTTGAAACTTTTTAACTTCATTATATAATTTTTGATGTTGGCGGGCAGCATTTTCATTATTAAATCCGAAACCAATTTTCTCTGTAATAGGAATACGTACCGCCATTGCTCCATTAACAGAAAAAGACTTTCCAACCACAGGCTCCTGGGAAACCATAGCTTGTCTGGCCTGTTTACTCACTTGCCCCTTCAACTGGTGTCGCTCAGTTCCATCCGAGTAATAACTTAATAATCGTTCACCAATATCGTTAAAAATTACGGCCTCCCCACCAGCCACTTGGGCAATCATCGGAAGCGCCTTTCTTAATGCATTAAGAAATTTTTGTTCTCTTTTAAGTCGTTCCACATTGCTGCACGACAAGACATAGTCACCTATTGGCAATGCCCAAGCATCCGCCTGATCTACTATTTGAGAGACACCAATTAACGGACGAGCCTGTTGACCTGCATCTCTCGCTAAATCGTATATCTCATCATTCAGTTCCTTTATTTCCGTTCCATTCCAATCAACGGTACATAATCGCCGTCCTCCAGAGTTTGTAATCGTTGCGTATCCACCCGTTGTTCTTGCCAAAATTGGCAATATCATTATAAGTTTTTCCAAATCATAATGATTGCTCATTTCAACCTCCACAAATACAATTATTAACAAACACCATAATTTTCATGACATCTGCGCTTAGTGGAAACTTATCAACCCTATTCTTTTCGCAATTTCCCTAAACCCAAGCGGTCCCGTTGGCTACCTTCCTCTATAATACCCGTTCAAGTAGCGAAATGTCGAAATATATTTTAATTTATACTACAGAAAATGCCGTACATGCTTACCCTCTCAATCTGTTTTTATTATGTTTGCAGCAGTACTCATCCTGACCGCCCTAAATGTCCTCCTTCTTGGTGAAGAAACCAAAGGCAAGCCCATGGATGAAGCCGCCTAATTAGAACTCTATCAAATAACTACGCTGGTAAACTTTCTTTCAATAATCGCCATGCGTGGCGGACCAAAAAGAGCGCTGTCGGACGTTTGTTCCAGCAGCGTTCTTTACTTAGAAAAAGTTTTGCATTCTCAGTGAACCTTATGTCTAATTTTACCTTATAAGGAACATTAAGGAATTTAACGCATACTGTGTATTAGGAACCATGATTCTCACATTTATATAAAGGGGGCTTGCCCATGAAATCGTTGATGGGGCAACGGGGTTATTCTCCGATTCAACAGAACAGGTTCTCCCCAATTCAGCGACAGGGTACTAACCCTGTTCCGCGGCAGGGACCAGGACCATCCTCGATAAATCAGCCAACTTCTATACCAACTTCTCAAACGACTTCACCTATAGTTCAACCGATAACCCAATCGATAACTAAGCCTGCTTCTACTCAGAAACCCCTTAATTCTTTACCGCAAATCCCTTCCGCTAAGCTAGAATCTTCTAACCTCTGGCAACAGCAAGCTGGAATTCTCATAAAAAAATATGGCCCTTCTCTCATGAAACAATATGGGCCTCCTCTGGCCCGCAAAGTAGGACTTCCCATCGCCCAGCACTTTGGCCCTCCCTTAGCACAAAAGGTAGGAATTCCTCTTGCTCGGCGTGTAGGCCTTCCTCTCTTACGCAAAGTGTTTGTTCCTCTCGCCAAACGAGCAGGATTTGCGCTCATTAGACGACTAGGTCTTCCTTTTTAAATAAAACCTCCACGTATGCGTTGGCCATGGACGGCCGAGTGTCCCTGTAGCCATGGATGGCGAGAAGGGACCGTTGGTTATGACTCGAACAAGGATGTTCAAGCTTAGAGCGCTGACCGATAAAGAAGGCTGTGAACGAAATTTAATCGTCTACAGCCTTTCAACATTCAGTAGCGTTTATTTATTCACTTAACAATTAGAACAGGGCACTCTGCTTGCTGAAGGACGCGCTGACTCACGCTGCCTAATACAGAACCGGCAATCAGACCGTAACCATGACTCCCCATGACCACTAAATCTATACCCTCTTTTTGAACTTCTTCTAAGATCATAGTCGCCGGGTATCCCTGAACTACTTTCTTCTTTAAAGGGACATCCCCTACGTCAATTCCTTTTAGAGTTGCTTCTAAGGCAAGCTCCCCTGCGTCTTCAATTTCTTCTGGCGAAACCAAAACGCTATAAGCTACGTTATAACCCCAGTATGCTTCCCGAATGTACATAACGAACAAAAGCTCGACTTCCCCGCCAAACGTTTTAGCAAGTTCTAAGGCATCTTTTAACGCTCGACGTGAATACTCCGAGGCATCGGTTGCTACTAATATCTTTTTAAACATTACTAAAGCCTCCTAAAAACATTTTTCAAATCCTAACCTTCTAAATAATTTCTACATTTATGATTTGAATCCTTCTTTACTCTAAAGTTTAATCGTACAAAAAGCTATAAGTATCTACCTCGATCTCTGGCTTTCTTAGTTTGGTTATTTTAACTTCCTGATTATAGTTCGGGTATATTTAGAATTGGAAACATATATACTCTTTACACGGAACACTTGTTCTGATAAAGTATCCTTACGATAACTACACAGGTGGTGTCTCCGCATGACTCAACGAACTATTTTTCATATTGATGTTAATTCTGCCTACCTCTCCTGGGAGGCCGCCCATCGCCTTCAACATGGTGACTCTTTAGATCTCCGAACAGTCCCTTCTGTGGTGGGTGGAGACCCTACGACTCGACATGGCATTGTTCTAGCCAAATCAATCCCAACCAAGAAATATGGCATTAAAACTGGAGAAACACTTTATTCCGCAAGAACTAAATGCCCTGAACTAGTAATTGCCCCGCCGAATTACCTGTTATACCAACGTTGTAGCACAACTATGAAAGAAATCCTAGAACAATATTCCCCCCTTATCCAACAATATTCAATTGACGAGTACTTTCTTGACTATACGAACATGAATAAGCTTTTAGGGGACCCGATAGAGGTCGCCACCCAAATTAAAGATCGAATCAAACATGAACTAGGCTTTACTGTCAATATAGGAATCTCCACTAATAAACTACTTGCGAAAATGGCTTGTGAACTTGAAAAGCCCGATAAAGTGCATACCCTCTTTCCTAAAGAAGTTCCCGTTAAAATGTGGCCCCTACCCATTGAGGATTTGTTCTTTGTTGGCAGGGCAACCTCAAAGAAACTTCACTCCCGAAACATCACCACGATCGGACAGCTTGCTACATCAGACCCTCATTGGCTGAGGCTTTTCTTGAAAAGCCCCGGACTCTTGATCTGGAACTACGCCAATGGTCAAGATGATTCTTTGGTCCGAACTACTAGGAATATTGTCAAAGGCATGGGCAACTCAACTACAATCCCCTTTGACGTCGAAGATCGTCAAACAGCCCACTTAGTTTTGTTATCTCTTGTGGAGACTGTTTCTATGCGCTTACGGCAGGCAAACGTTTGTGCTCAGCTTGTATCGGTTTCCTTGCGGACTAGTGAATTCTTGTCTTATTCTCACCAGCGAAAAATTCCTACCCCTGTCGACTGTACCAACCAAATTCATGAGACCGTCTGTGAACTATTTGATGAACTTTGGACTGGCAAGGGGATCCGGCACCTTGGAGTAAGTGTTTCGGAACTTTGTAAAAATGACTTCATTCAACTTACCTTATTTACCAAGAATTTCGAAAAGCAACGGGCCATCGATCAGACGGTGGATCAACTTCGCTTGCGCTTTGGATCTCATGCCGTTATCCGTTCTTCTTTTCTTAATAGTGGACTTAAAGCCCTTACAGGCGGTGTAATTCAAGACGAGGACTACCCCATGATGTCTAGCATTTTGTGAAGGTGGGTGATGCGTATGAAACTATTAATGCAACCGATCGAAATGATTGCTTGGTTTACACAAGAGGGAATCCCTAATCCACTTCGATATAAGCTAACTTCCGATGGCACTGCAAGCATCGTGGTCAAAGTCGACCGAATTGTAACCCGCTCCGAGGAGAAAATTGCCGGAAATCGTATGATTCTTTTCCGCTGTCAAAGTGAAATGAACGGTCTCTTAAAACTATATGAACTCAAATATGAGTTGAACACTTGTAAATGGTATCTGTATAAGGCCTAACGAAAGCTCTGCTCTAAATTAATCATTACTAAATCAGTCGAGTAAGCTAATCTCCTAGAGAAAGGTCGACTAGTTTAGAAGTATGGGGTATCGTGAGGGCAGCGCTTATAAAGGAAAAGGCTGTTAACGAGGTTCGTCAACAGCCTTTAAAGATTCCACAAATATTCCTTTTTCGATTGGGCTGCCCAGCAAAAATGTTCACTTTACGATTAGAACAGGGCACGTTGATTTTCGGAGAACCCGTTGACTCACACTGCCCAAGACCGCTCCAGCAATTGGCCCATATCCATGGCTCCCCATAACGACTAGATCAATATTTTCATTGCTGATTTCTTCTAAAATCACGGTCGACGGGTGTCCCTGTATCTTTTTCTTTTTTAAAGGAACGTCACCCACTTCAATTCCTTCAAGTGTGGCCATTAAGGTTTGTTCGCCAGTTTCTTCGATTTGTTCTTGCGAAATTTCGATAGTATAAGCCGGATTGTAACCCCAATACGCTTCCGGAGTATACGTGACAAATAGAAGAACCACTTCCGCTTGAAATTTCCTGGCAAGCTCCAAAGCAGTTAAAAACGCCCGACGCGAATATTCTGAGGCATCGGTTGGAACCATTATTCTTTTATACATAAGCACCCTCCTCATTTATCGAATCGTAGGACTCCTAGACTCTCTCACCAATGACTCGATGTTTAACTTTAGTTGAACGAGTTCACTTAGACGATCATGGCATATTCCTTTCTAACATATTCCACCAGTTAGCACCTTAATCCTGCCTTGTTCTGTAATAATTGTAAATTATTTTCGGCTTAGAATGGCTTAGGCATCCGTTTATTCCAAAATCCACCTTTGAAATTTTTGGGTTCAAACGATACTACAAAAGCTTTGGGACAGAGCTGATCGAGGATGTCAATTAACTGCCGTTCATTACTCCTCTTGGCCAAAACCTGCATCATGAGCCGCGAACCATCCTTACCATCGGCTAACCAGGAAGTCACCCCATATCCATAATCCCGTAACTTTGACGGGATTTCTGCTTCAACACAATCTACGGTCACTTGAACCGTAACATAACCCAAAGCAATAAATTCCTCAATTCGACTACCTATATACACGCCTAAGCCATAACCAATACAATAAGCTGCTAGATTCCAATGATTATCAAGATTTTTCAGAACAATCCCTAACCCTGTCATATAAACAAAAATCTCAACTATGGAAAGGATTGATGCTAAAACTCTCTGCCCTTTTATGACGAAAATCATACGCAAAGTATACATAGATACGTAGACCACGTTAATTCCCATGATGATAAGAATAAGTTGCATAACTTCCTCCATTTTCTGCCCGCTGAATTGCTTTCTTATATTAGCCTCTTCATGGACAAACGGTTATTCCCCGTCCCCAAAGACAATCTCCGCAAGAAGGAGCATTACCTAAGCAATCCATGTCCGTTCTAAAAACCATGTCGCAGCCATTAACCCACTCACAATCCGTGCACGAAGGATACCCTCCAGTTATCACTTTGTAACGATAACTCATAAAATCCTGAGAAGTCCAGATTTTTAGCAAGGATTGCTCCGTCAGAGAACCAAAACTGTGAGCCTCAATGAGCTTATTTCTTCCGAAGACATACTCTGGATAAGAATGCAAAAACCGATAACAAGAAGAAACCTGACCATCCCAACGTACAACTGCACTTTGAGTTTCTACAAATTTACAGTATCGGTCTGTTCTCAACTGGCTTTTAGGCAAAACAACGTCCACGCCTTTTGCCAACCCCAACAAAAAAGCCTCTTGAAAGGTTCGCTCTGTCTCAGGAACTAAGGTTGGATAATACAGGGTTTCCTCTATCATCTCTTTTCTCATAGGTAGAACATGAGAAACAAAGATTCGATTAACGCCTAGTTTAGTGGCTTGGCGTATAGTCTCTGGCAAATAAGAAAGAGTACTTTTCATGGCCAGAAACTCCCATATAATCTCTGGCTTCCCATTAATTTTCCGATCAGCTATGTAACGCGTGCTCTCCAAGATTCCTTGTACATTCTGATGCCGGATAGCAGCAAAAGCCTGCACATCTGTCGTATCAACCGAAAGAACGATCCGGGCAACACCACGCGAAAGCAAAAATTGGATCATAGGCTCATCCAACGTAGTCCCATTGGTCGTCACGGTCACTTCATAACGTGAAGCGAACATTTCTACCGCTTGGTGAAAATTATTGGCAATCGTTGGTTCCCCAATCCCTCCCAGAATTACTTCCCTCAGATTAGGAAAAGAAGCCACTTCACCTGCTATAGAACTCAGAATATCCGTCGACATATCCCCCAAAGGTTCTTGCCAATTCTGGCGGTAACACATTTCACAAGACAAATTACAACGATTGGTCAACTCAAGGTAAAGACGTTCTATCGAAGGGGAAGGATGATAAACTAAATCAACGATATCTTTCATACCAAGCAACCTCCTCTTTCGATTCTGATTTGCTCACTTCCAGAACCTTATTAGAATAATCCTATATTATTATTCAATGGATTGGAAGTGTTGTCTGAAAAACCTGACAGAGTTCGCCCGGTTGAAACAGCCTATGATCTTATTTTCCGTAATTGAACGGCCCTAAACCTGACGTTCTTGGGAAGCTCACGAGTCTTCGCTCGCGGTTCTTGTACTTGTTTTGCCTAATGGCGTATAATTCTTATGATAACAAACACACAATACAACTTTATATCATGGGAGGAGGAGATTTTCATACTTCAAATAGTTATTCCGGGCCGAAGAACCATGAACCTTGAAGTGTTAGTCCTCGATTACAATGGAACATTAGCCTTAGACGGGCAAATGTTAGAATCCGTTAGGGAAAGTCTCAGGCATATATCTCCTTTTCTGGAAATCCATATTCTAACTGCAGATACCTACGGTACCGCAGAGCAGCAATGTGAAGGATTACCCGTTCAGGTAAACTTATTGAAGACCATAGATCATACTCAAGAAAAGGCGGATTATTTGTTACAGTTTGGTTCCCGTGAAATTGTCGCCATCGGGAACGGAGCAAACGATCAATTAATGCTAGAAAAGGCTCATCTTGGCATTGCTGTCATTGGGTTTGAGGGAGCCTCTATGCAGACTCTCAATTCTGCGGATTTGGTGATTAATAAAATTGAAGACGGTTTTGGTTTACTTTTAGAAACTCAGCGTCTTAAGGCATCTTTAAGACGCTAAACTACCGAGGGCCTTTTGTACCCCATTGAGGTTAGCCGATTCCTGAACAAGCTCTATAAATTTCACGAGGCTTCAGATGGAGTTTTATTCCATCTGAAGCCTCGTGAAATTTATCCAGAGTTTTGGACCACTATCCCCTTAAATTCCTTAACGTCCCAATTTATTTCGGGGCAGTTAACAGCTCGTGAGTGAAAAGCTGTTCCGTGAAAACTTCCATTGCCTTAGACTGTTCATGGTTTTTAGATTTTATTAACAAAAAAGAACGAGTTAACCGTTTTCCTTTTATTCGGATCGTCGTCAGTTCTCTAGCAGTTAATTCTTTGCGGACGATCCAACTGGAAACAAGGGCAATTCCTAGCCCAGCTATAACTGCCTGCTTGACGGCCTGACCACTTCCAAAAATATAGGACTTTTTGACGTGAATTCCTTGATCTTTGATCAGCTTGTTGCTGAAGGCTCGGGTTCCCGAACCACTTCCTGACATAGACCCATCCTGTGTCGTCGCCTTTAGTTGCCTTTATGCGCTGCCATAAACTTATATATCTGTTCCCCTTTTGCCCAATTTCCTCCAGGAATTAGCAGATTCATGGGTAAGGAGTTGCTCCATGAAAACTTCCATAGCCTCGGTCATCTCATGATTTTTCGGTCCTATTAAATAAAAAGAACGAGTAAGTCGCTTCCCTTTTATTCTGATCGACTTCAATTCCTTGGCATTTAATTCTTTACGCACGATCCAACGTGAGACAAGCGCAATTCCTAAACCCGCTGTAACAGCCTGCTTAACAGCTTGCCCACTTCCGAAGACATAAGTCTTCCTCACCTTGATTCCCCACTCTTTGATGAGCTTGTCACTGAACGCACGAGTTCCAGAACCGCTTTCTCTGAGAATCCATACCTGGTCTTGGAGATGCTCTGAAGTAACAATAGGCAACCTTGACAAAGGATGATGATTAGGAACGACTAAAATAATCTCATCCTCCATGATTGAGCGGATTTCAAGGTCATCCTGATTGACTTCTCCTTCAACAAGAGCAATGTCTAAGTGATTTGCTTGAACTGCATGAATAATCTCTTCCGTATTGGCAATTGAGGTTTCAATCTCCACCCTTGGATATTGAGTCGCAAATTCAGCAACTACAAAGGGCAAAATATATTCTCCGATTGTATAGCTTGCTCCAACCCTCAATGACCCTGTCACTACATTGGATAACTGCTTGATTTCCTGTTTGGCCTTATCCTGTAAAAGTAGAATTTGTTTAGCATATCCATAATATATCTCGCCCGATTGCGTAAGCTCTATATGGTTTGACGAACTATTAACGAGTTTTGTGCCAAGTTCTTCTTCCAAGCTCTGAATTTGTAAACTGACATTGGGATGGGATAGATACAGCTCCTCAGCCGTGCTAGAGGAATTCCTTTGCTCCACTACCGTAACAAAGGTTTTTATAGGATCGTTCATCACAGCTTACACCTCTAGTTTTTTAAATCTAAGTCAGAATTGATGCATATAATGATACTTCTTTTCCCGAAAATTCACAACGTCGTTTTCCTTACAATCTTATCCTTTTCTTTAGCTAACTATCCTTTTCTATAGAGCCTATCCTTTTTGGCATTGTTTAAACTATGTTTTTCCTAATCCTTAAGAACTCTTCCATCCCGTAATATCATATAACAGAAATTAGCAATTGCTGACTGTTGACACAGCTAGCGATTTGATTTATAGTAGCAATAACCTAACAAACTAAATATTAATTTTCTCTTATCAAGAGTGGCGGAGGGACTGGCCCAATGATGCCCGGCAACCGATAGCGTAAGCTATGAGGTGCTAATTCCAACAGAACACTAATGTTCTGAAAGATGAGAGTAGCGTGTTAAATGATATAACGGCCGCTTCTCTTGAAGTGGTCGTTTTTATTAATTAACACGGCCAGAACAATACTCTCTCGCGAATCAAAACTTGATCTCTGGATTGCCACAACCTGTTTTACCCTTTTCCCTTTATCTATTCTCACAGTATGTCATCTAAATAAATAACTAGGGAGGAATATATCATGATAGAAAAACGACAACTAGGTATTGAAACTATTTCCTTACACGGGGGACAAAGCCCCGATCTCGCGACCAATGCACGAGCCGTTCCTATCTATCAAACATCTTCTTTCGTCTTTAACGACACGGATCATGCCGCGAATTTATTTGCCTTAAAAGAATCTGGCAATATCTACTCACGAATTATGAATCCGACTCAAGACGTCTTCGAACAGCGAATAGCACTCCTTGAAGGGGGCGTTGGCGCACTCGCGACTGCGTCCGGCCAAGCAGCCATTACCTATGCACTTTTAAATATTGTGGAAGCTGGAGATGAAATTGTCGCTTCCAGCTCCCTTTACGGAGGTACTTTCACATTATTTGCCTATACATTTGCCAAGCTAGGAATTAAAGTCCACTTCGTGGATGTCGACAAACCAGAAGAGTTCCGTTCAAAAATTACGGACAAAACAAAAGCTTTATACACTGAAACCATCGGAAATCCGCTTATCAATGTCGCCGACCTAGAAGAGATCGCTAAGATTGCTCACGAAAACGGAGTTCCTCTGATCGTTGATAATACCTTTGCTTCACCGTACTTGTGCCGTCCGATCGAGCACGGAGCGGACATTGTGGTGCATTCTGCTACTAAATTCATTGGTGGACATGGTACTTCAATCGGAGGAGTCATCGTCGATTCTGGCAAATTTGACTGGAGCAATGGCAAGTTCCTGGGTCTCAGCGAACCAGATCCAAGCTACCACGGCATTATTTACACAGAAGCCTGCGGTAATGCCGCTTATATTACAAAAGCGAGAGTATCCCTCTTACGTGACACTGGAGCAGCCCTTTCCCCCTTTAACTCCTTTTTATTCTTACAAGGCTTGGAAACCCTCCCCTTGCGCATGGAACGTCATGTCGCTAATGCGCAAAAGGTTGCGGAGTTTCTTAACCAGCATAAATTAGTGACTTGGGTTAACTATCCGGGACTTGCGAAGAGTCCTTATCGCACACTGGCTAAAAAATACTTGCCCCTAGGTTCTGGAGCCATCTTCACCTTTGGTCTCAACGGTGGCTTGAATGAAGGCAAAAAGTTCATTAATAGTCTCAAACTATTTTCTCATTTAGCCAATGTTGGGGATGCCAAATCTTTAGTTATTCATCCTGCAAGCACCACTCATCAACAGCTCGATGAAGCGTCCCAACATCTTGCAGGTGTATCCCCTGATATGATCCGCCTTTCCATCGGCTTAGAAACCATCGATGATCTTCTGTACGATCTGGAGCAAGCCCTTCAATCAAGCCAAGAAGCTTAGGAAGCTAAGCCTCAGTGGTATGGCAACGTCATCTCGCGGGATGCAAGTCAGGGACGGTTCTCGAACTTGCATTCAAACCCGTGACGCAGTGTCACAAAGGACGAACGAACCGTCCCTTTGCACCTATCTCATATACCAAAATAAAAGGAGCGACACTCGATGATAGTTGAATATAAATTCGAACTTCGCGCATCGAGCCTCGCGCCTCGAAAGGGGTTTATCCATGCCGATTAAAATACCTGAAAATCTGCCTGCTCTAGATATATTGCATCAAGAAAACATCTTTGTAATGGGAGAAAACCGTGCCTTTCATCAGGATATCCGTCCCTTAAAAATTGTTATTTTGAACCTCATGCCCCGCAAGGAAATAACAGAAATACAACTTTTAAGATTACTCGGCAACTCTCCCTTACAAGTCGAAATCGTGCTTTTGCATATTGATTCCCATATTTCTAAAAATACCACTCAAGAACATCTAGATTCCTTCTATAAAAGCTTTAGCGATATTAAAGGACAAAAATTTGATGGCATGATTATAACCGGAGCCCCGGTAGAGCAACTTGAATTTGAAGAAATCTCCTACTGGGAAGAACTTAAAGTCATTATGGACTGGACAAAAACTCACGTTACCTCTACGTTCCACATCTGTTGGGGAGCTCAGGCGGGACTCTATTACCATTATGGTATTCCTAAATACCCACTTCCTGAGAAAATGTTCGGCATCTTTAAACACAATGTGAATAAGCGCAGCTTAAACGGGATGCAACTACTGCGCGGTTTTGATGATGAATTCTTTGTTCCCCATTCACGCCATACGGAAATTAAAGGTATCGACCTTGAAGCCCACCCTGAATTGGAAATTTTGTCGGAGTCGGATGAAGCTGGACTTTACATTGTTGTTTCTAAAGATGGACGGCAAGTGTTCGTAACAGGACATTCGGAGTACGATACTTTAACCTTAAAAGAGGAATACGAGCGGGACGTAGCCAAAGGACTTTCTATCGCTCTTCCAAAAGGTTACTTTCCCAATGATGACCCAACTAAAACGCCAATCCACAATTGGCGCTCTCATACAAGTTTACTCTTTCAAAACTGGTTGAATTACTACGTCTATCAAGAGACTCCCTATGATTTAGGAGGTCGCTAAAACTAGTGGACTTAAATAAGCCTAAACGAAAGCTACCGATAATAGCATACTATCGGTAGCTTTCTTGCCAGTGCAATGACACATTTATCGGTAGGATGTTATTAAAGTACTGAACAAAGTTCTTATATCATATTGATACTGATTAATGGGACAAATTTCTTGCGAGATTCCAAAGAGTTTGTAGACAGCAATTCTTGCTGCGCGCACAGAATATTCTTCAGTAAAAACAACATCATCCGGAATTTCGCAGAACTGACCGACGAAGGCCAAATTAGTCGACCCTTCTGGAACAATTTGTGGTCTGTCGCCAAGCGCTCTAGGCATAAATTGGGATGTAATAAACGGCATCATACACGGTATGCAGTTAGCTGATTTAACAATCTCTTCTCTGTCATCCTCAAATTCAAGATGGCATAACAACTCAGTCAATATCTCTTCTCCCGTGCAATCACTCATCCTTTTCTTAACATAATCTCCTACTTTGTCTGGATACAGTCCGTACCCCCAGAATACCTTGACATTGTCAGGCTGATTGAGAAAGTGTGGTTGATATGCCAGCACGATTGACATAAGCCAACTTGAATCCTTAAAGGTAACCAGTGCTCCTGAGCCCGCTTTATTACGTGAGAACTTTTCCATCAAATCAAAGAATCTCGAATCCTGACAAGTTACCGTGAAGGATTCCCACTTCGAGCCGTCAATATCCTCATCAAAGGAGGAGGGATTTCCAAACCCTTGCTTTTTCTTGGCAAGCGTATCCCACAATTTCCATGAGTTTCCTTTCCCCATTAACTCTGGAGCTTTGCTCATCGAACCGAGACTATAACCATCCGTCATGGAACCGTTCGTGACGATAACCTGATCCCCTTCATTAAGCTTAATCACTCCCTGAATACCCTCTCGGGTATAACGAATGGCTGTCACAGTAATATCATCAGAATCCTTGAAGTCCAGATCGGTCACTGTACATTTCATATCAAAATCAACCTTGTATTGATCTAAATATTTTTTCAGCGGAAGAATAATTGAATCATACTGATTATATGGTGTTCTGGTAACTCCCTCTAACGTCTGAATTCTGGGGAATTCATGCATGAACCGAATCATGTATCGTTTGAACTCAACCGCACTGTGCCAAGGTTGAAAAGCAAAGGTGGTAGCCCACATATACCAGAAGTTTGTCTCAAAGAAATGAGGTCCAAACCAATCACTGATCCTTGCTTTACCCATCTTTTCCTCAGGTGTCATCACCAGTTTAGCCATGGCAAGGCGATCACCGAGATCGAACCCCATCGACATAACATCTTCAATTTCGGCGTTTTTGTTAACAAGTCTTGCTTTAGCTCGAGTCGGATGTGCTGTATCAAATTCCATAATTTCCGTTCTCACAGATTTGTCAGGGTCGTTCAAGCTGGGAATAGTACTTAACAATTCCCACGTATTCTCATAAGCCTCATCATTAAGCATTCTCCCGCCGCGAATCACATATCCCTGTTCGGAATTTCCGGAGCCATCATTGCTTCCACCGACAATTTTCATTTCCTCAAGAATATGAATATTATTTCCAGGGAAATCACAATCCCGAATTAGATAAACAGCACCCGCCAGTGAAGCTAATCCGCCACCAATGAAATAAACATGCTTAGTTTCATAGTCTTTCTTCATGATCATTACCTCCATCTTTTTCTGTCTCTGCGCTTCGTGAGAGTTGATACATTATTTATACAGTCTTAAGCGTTCAAAAACTATGAACAATATCGCCAAGATGTTTAAAATCGTTACATTAGCTATGAATTGTATAGTTTTTTGGTCTTTTGATTTTAAGTCCAAGCAAATAAAAAAGAGGCCGTAACACCTCTCTGGTAATTACATCCTCTTCTCATATCGTTGCAAGGCACTGGCGAAATTCCCCTCCACCAACTCACTTAGTTTTTCGATAATGACTTCGGGTTTTTCCTTCATCCCTGTCTTCATCCATTGAATCACCAAACCAATAAAGGCCAGCGCATAAAAATCCGCCATGAACTTTTTATCCTCATCCTTGACCTTCATATCCTGTGATACTTCAGTGACCACTCCCATCAACAATTCGAAAGCAATCGAGTGGAGAAAAGTGTCGAGATGATCTCTCCCTAAGGAATTCAGCGTGTTGAGACAAAAAGCCTTGTTCTTCCCAATATAAAGGAAGATTTTTAAAAAACCATCCTCCCAGGTCGTATAAGTCTTGTAGTTAGCTATACTCTCAACAGCTTCTGTCGTATAGATCCAACCCAATAAAGCATAGATATCCTGGAAATGATAATAGAAGGTTTGTCGATTGAGCTCGCAATCATCCACAATTTCTTGAACTTTAATTTTGTGCAGAGGAAACTTTTCCATCAAGCGTTTTAACGACGTTGCCAGCGCTTTTTTGGTCAGAGATGACCTAGGCATTCTGTCTGCTCCCACCTTTTATGAATAAACTAAATACCTCTTCGAATTAGTACTTTCAAGGATATTGATTCTTACACTCACCCTATTATAACACAAAAAGGTGGTCTTCCTACTTCACTATCCGGCCTATCACACAGCGCAGAAATACCCTGCACGCCGAGAAAAAAATCCTTAGACATCTCATGGTAACAAATCTGTTTTAGAAACAAAAAGCTAACTATTCTTGGGAAGATCTTCTGCCATGATTTCTTTGCCCGTTTAAGCATATTCACATAGACTAGCAACTCCTCCCGTGAAGCAACATTCAGCTTCATATCCTGTAACTTAAGCGTGAGTGGCGAAGTCATAAACAACTTAGGGGTGCTTCAAATGCCAGACCACAAGCATAACTCAGAAAAATTGTGTGATCCTTCTGATATCGAACAGAACAAAACCATGGCTGCCCTTGCTTATTTCCTCTTCTTTCTGCCCCTTATAGCTTGCAAAGATTCCCAGTATGGGAGATTTTACGCAAATCAAGGTTTATTAGTCCTGATATTGAGCGTTGGTGGCAGTATGGCTTAATGATTATTTTTTTGATCATTACGGGACTTCTCAATGGACTTCTCAATGGACTTTTCAATCGCGTTGAGTACACCCAGCAAGAAAAAGGAAGAGCAGGGCCACCATCAAAATGGTTAGGCCATAAAAAGTTAATGGTCACAATCTCATGAGTGGCTGTTCCACAATCGAAAAACCACCCTTTTTTAAAATAAATTAAAAAGTCTTGCAAACTTTCGTACTCTTGTGTCAATATTAATATACTAAGTAAATTCTTTTTGGGGTTTTCTGTCGTATTCCATGGAAACGGATAAAACTCAGTTTTTAAGTCCGCTTTTTGCTCATTCATGTTTTTCAGTTTAAAGGAATAGGGGGTAAGCAGTATGAAACCGTCAGTTTATATAGGCATTGACCTCGGGGGGACTTCCATCAAGATGGGCCTTGTAGATCAGCTGGGTAATATTCTCTATACTCTGGAAAGCCCAACACCGGTCAAAGCTGGATACCATCAGGTATTAGCTGTCTTCTCTCAAATGGCTGAGAAACTTTTTCAGAATAACAAATATGAATGGAAAGACATTATAGGTGTAGGTGCAGGCGTTCCTGCCTTTCTCGATCAGCAAAAGGGTATTGTTATTGAGGCAGTTAACCTTAGCTGGAATCATGTGCCTTTAAAAGAAGATCTAGAGAGAATGTGGAAGGTGCCGATTATGGTTGATAACGACGCAAATGCAGCTGCCCTGGGAGAAATGTGGAATGGGGCTGGAAAAGGAGCTTCACATTTAATCTGCCTGACACTGGGCACCGGAATTGGTGGTGGCGTCATCATTAATGGAGACATTTATCACGGCGCCAATGGAAGTGCAGGAGAAGTAGGACACATGACCGTAAGACATCAAGGTGGACGTAGTTGTAATTGTGGCAGAAAAGGTTGCCTGGAAACTGAAGCATCGGCAACAGCTATTGTGTTGGATGCCCTAGAACAGGTGAAGGGGGTATCGAGCGGACCGTTGAAAGAAGAATATGACAAAACGGGAACGATTACAGCAAAATCAGTGGTACAATTGGCACAACAAGGGGATTTTTTAAGCATAGAGATTATCACAAAAGTTGGTCGCATCCTGGGAAGCACCTTAGCTCAAATGTGCTATCTATTAAATCCTGAGGTTATTGTGATTGGCGGAGGAGTTGCACTGGCTGGCAAGGTTCTTTTTGATCCTCTGATCCAGGCCTTTAATAATGCAATTCTTCCCAGAGTGGCAGAAAATACATCCATTATTCCAGCTAAGCTGGGGAATCGGGCTGGGTTGACGGGTGCAGCCTGGTTGATTCATCGAAAAAACATAGGATCGCGTGAAGCCAAAGGTAGTTGACTCTACTAGTTATGAGATTAATTGGCTCGTCCGCCAACAAAAGAAAATCCTTGACTATTCAGAATACTGAACCCTATAATGTACTTAAGTAATTAAATTTATTAAGTTAGTGCCTAAAAAGAAATCTATTCTAAACAAGGAGGATTACGCATGAAAAAACTATTCCCAGTTGTAATCGTTGGAGCAATGCTGTTCTTAGCAGGATGTGGTGCGAGTTCAAGTCCAGCCCCTAGTTCCAGTTCAGGTACACCAAGCGCCTCAGAAAAACAGCCTACCATCGGTGTTGCTATTTACAAATTTGATGACACATTTATGACAGGTGTTCGTAATGCCATCTCCACTGCAGCTCAGGGCAAAGCAACCGTCGATATTGTGGATGGTCAAAACTCTCAGCCCACCCAAAATGATAAGATTGACCTCTTCCTCAATAAAAAAGTCAATGCTCTGGCGATTAATCCAGTAGATCTCACAGCAGCTGGGGTGATCATTGACAAAGCTAAGGCCGCTAATACACCGGTTGTCTTTTTTAATCGCGAGCCAATGGCTAGTGATATGCAGAAATGGGACAAAGTCTATTATGTAGGTGCTAAAGCCGAAGAATCCGGTATCATGCAAGGGCAAATCCTCGTAGATTATTGGAAAGCTCATCCTGAAATGGACAAGAATAAGGATGGCACAATGGATGTTGTCATTTTGACAGGCGAACCTGGACATCCAGATGCCATTGCACGTACGAAATTCTCCGTTCAAGCCATCCAAGATGCTGGTATTAAAGTTAACATTCTTGCTCAAGATACCGCAATGTGGGATCGTTCCAAAGCTCAGGACAAAATGGCGGCTTTCTTAGGTGCCCAAGGTGAGAAAATCGAAGCCGTTCTTGGTAACAACGATGACATGGCCTTAGGAGCTATTGAAGCCTTGAAAGCTAAAGGGTACTTTGCCAACAATAAATTCATGCCGGTCGTCGGGGTAGATGCCACTGCGCCTGGTCTCCAAGCCTTGAAAGATGGTACTCTTCTAGGCACTGTTCTCAATGATGCAAAAAATCAAGGCACTGCAACTTTGAACCTAGCTGTTGCTTTATCGAAAGGATTAACTCCAAGCAAAGATAATGCTGGTTACGAGATTACAGACGGCAAATATGTTTGGGTTCCTTACAAGAAAATCCTCAAAGCCAATATGGCTGACGCTCAATAACCATCTTCTTCCGAATACCTACTTACAGCGAATCAAGCAAGGGGGCATGTTTTCGTCACGTTCCTCCTTGCTTTTTGAATTCCTTGGTTTAAATCATGTATAATGAAAAACAATCATTTTTTCAGAATAGCATTGATCACAGGAGGCGTCAAAATGCCTGAGAATAAATTCATATTGGAAATGAACAATGTTTCTAAGGATTTTCCTGGCGTAAAAGCGCTAGACGATGTTACCTTGCAGGTACGTCCTGGTACCGTGCACTCACTTATGGGGGAAAACGGTGCAGGAAAATCAACTCTTATGAAATGTCTTTTCGGAATCTATAGCCCTGACGCTGGTGAGATCCTCTTAAACGGTCAAAAAATTGAAATTAACAGTTCACGAGATGCGCTCGATCAGGGCATCTCCATGATTCATCAAGAACTCCATCCTGTACCACGCCGCAACGTTATGGAAAACCTTTGGCTTGGTCGTTTTCCCGTCAAAAGCGTTGGACCTATCAAATTAATTGATGACAAACGCATGTATCAAGATTCGATAGCTTTATTTGAAGACCTTGGCATGGATCTAGATCCTCATGTTCTTGTCGGATCCTTATCTGTGTCTAAAATACAGTCGATTGAGATAGCTAAAGCAGTGTCTTACCAAGCAAAAGTGATCGTGATGGATGAACCCACCTCCTCCTTAACGGGGACCGAAGTGGATCAACTCTTTAAAATTATTCAATCTTTAAAAAGCCGGGGAGTTTCAATTATCTACATCTCTCACAAAATTGAAGAAATTCTCGCAATCTCCGATGAAGTAACTATCATGCGCGATGGTAAACGCATTGGCTCATGGCTGGCTTCTGAACTAACAACCGACTCAATCATTTCTAAGATGGTGGGACGTGATCTTACCCAGCGATTTCCCGAACACCATAACATCCCTGGAGAAACCGTCCTGAGAGTGGAAGGGTTAACCTCCCCCTTTTCTAAAGCGTTTAAAGATGTCTCTTTTGATCTGCGCCAAGGTGAGATTTTGGGAATTGGGGGGCTAGTGGGCGCCCAACGAACAGAACTTATTGAAGCTCTTTTCGGTTTAAGAACCGTATCCTCTGGTAAGATCTTTATCAAGGGCAAACAAGTGAAAATCAAATCTCCCATGGATGCTAAAAAGCACAAAATTGCCTTGCTAACGGAAGAACGACGAGCCACAGGTATTTTTCCGGTTCTCCCGATTGTAGAAAATACAGTCATGGCGAATATGATCCGTTATGCCAGTCCTTATTTTCTTCTAAAACAGCTACCTATGAAGCAGGATGTACAGCAAAAAATTGCCCGACTGCATATTAAAACCCCTTCCTCTGAAACTCAGATCAAAAACCTCTCCGGTGGAAATCAGCAAAAAGTGTTGATAGCTAGGTGGCTCCTTACTGAACCTGAAATCCTAATGCTGGATGAACCAACTCGAGGAATCGACGTAGGCGCAAAATTCGAAATTTATTCCATCATCGCCGACTTGGTTCAACAAGGGAAAAGCATTATCATGATCTCCTCCGAAATGCCCGAACTTATCGGTATGTCAGACAGGATCATGGTCATGTGTGAAGGTCGTCTGTCCGGTATCCTAGAAGGAAAGAACAGAACTGAAGAAGACATTATGCACCTCGCTACAAAGTTTATGGTTTGACAGGAGGAGTCTTAAATGAAAACTAATAATGCTACTAATGCCAACAGAGTTGGTAGTTTCTTTTTTCAGTATGCAATCTATTTTGTGCTGGTTTTTCTAGTTTTAGGAATCACAGCGATTGATCCGAGTTTCTGGTCCATTAATAGTTTGCATGATATCTTATTACAATCTTCAACTCGGGCCATCATTGCCTTAGGAGCGGCATTCGTATTGATCACGGGCGGTGTGGACCTTTCTGCAGGCCGCATGGTCGGATTTGCTGCTGTATTGTCAGCATCCATGCTTCAAATTCAGGAATACTCTCATCGGTTTTACCCGGGTCTACCTGATTTACCTTTATGGGTACCAGTCTTGATTGCGATCTTTGTTGGACTGCTGGTAGGTTTAATCAATGGGGTGATTGTCTCTCGATTCAGTGTTCCTCCCTTCATCGCAACCTTAGGCTCGATGGTCGCGGTCTTAGGTCTAAACTCACTTTACTTCGATATGAAACCTAACCAATCTCAGCCAATTGGTGGACTTCGACCGGATTTCACTTCAACCCTAGGTAGCGGTTATATCGGCAGCGGCGTTTATTCCATCCCCTACATCGTTATTATCGCGCTCCTAGTCGCTGGGCTTGTTTGGGTTATCTTCAACAAAACCATCTTAGGCAAAAGCATGTATGCGATTGGAGGGAATATCCAAGCAGCGATTGTTTCTGGAATTAATGTCAAGCGCGTCCTCCTTTACGTGTATGCTGCTGCTGGAGCCCTTTACGGCCTGGCAGGAGTCATGGAGGCTGCCAGGACGGGTGGAGCCACGAGTAGCTACGGCAATATGTACGAATTGGATGCCATTGCGGCCTGTGTCGTGGGTGGAGTATCCACTGCCGGAGGCATCGGTACCGTACCAGGTGTCCTCGTCGGGGTTTTGATTTTCGGAGTAATTAACTATGGACTCACGTATATCGGCGTAAGCCCCTACTGGCAATTAATTATCAAAGGATTAATCATTATTGTAGCTGTAGCTTTTGATATTAGAAAGTATCTCACAAAGAAATAAGCCCTTCAGCCATGCTGTCATCCACGATCTTCAATGATCTGCCTTAGTGGAAGACAACCTACTTGTATTAAGGCTTAACGTTCGTTCAATTGTTCTTAGCATAAAAGGGGATGTGCCGAAACTTTAAGTTTCGTTACATCCCCTTTTCGTTCCCGATTTCTAGCTCCCCACCATTATGATATAATTTCAAGCTTAGGTACACCCCTTTATTTCTAACTCCCTAAATCAGAAAATCTACATTTCCCAGCCCTGCTGGAGTAAACAGCTTTATTAATGATAAAGTAAAAGCACCGATGGCAAAGGAATTCTCACCTAATTCCGAGATAGCAATCGTGACGGCATCTGCCGGCTTAGTTAAGGCGCGCTTTTCGAGCGTTTTAAGTAACGGTTTCAGAATAAAATTTTCAGCCCTCGATATTCCACCGCTCAAAATAATCAAGGCAGGATTTAAGGTGTTGATGAGATTGGTAAGTCCGATCCCCAGATAACGCCCGGTATCTGCCAATACTTCAATAGCCACTTGGTCACCAAGCTGAGCAGCTCGATAGAGCATTTTTCCGTCAATTTTATCTAAATCACCTGCCACCCAATCCTCAATCATGGAATCCTTCCCGCTACGTATAGCCTTTTGAGCTCTACGAGTAAGGGCTGACCCTCCGACCATCGTCTCAAGACAACCATAATTACCACAACTGCACTTCGGCCCATTACTGTCAATCGTTGTATGGCCAATCTCACCTGCTGTGAAAGACGTTCCCCGATAGAGCTTATTATCAATAATAATACCTGCTCCAACCCCAGTGCCGACATGGACGCAAATAAAATTTAAAACTCCAGTCCCCTTGCCAAACCAACTTTCAGCTAAGGCCTGGGCCCGAACATCATTTTCAACTTCGACGGGTAATTTGAACCTTTTTTCCAGAGCCGATTTGATCGGAATATGGCGCAGATTAAGATGGGGGGCGAACAAAGATAGCCCCTGCTCGGGATCGACAAGACCGTGCATACCGACACCGATTCCTAAAAACGGTTCTCGGCTGGGATGGGTACTTTGCATGACCTCCTGTACGGCGGTTTCCAAGGTCAACAAGAATTGCTCGCTCGTCTGGTTATCCGCATACTGCATTTCTACCTGTTTCACGACTCTACCGTCGAGGTGCGCTGTCACGGCTTTTACCCTTTTTGCCCCGGCATACACACCGATAACGTAAAATGCCGACGAATTAATGCGCAGTAAGATCGGTTTTCTCCCACCCGTCGATTCTCCTAAAGTGCTTTCCACGACAAGATGGGCCTCAATCAATTCGCCCACTAGATTAGTCACCGTGGGGGGCGTTAGCTTTGTCAACTTGGCAATTTTCGATCGAGAAATCGGGGCATACTGTCTTACAACATTGAGAATCGCAGATTTATTCAGAGATTTCATACCCTGGAAGCTACCCACCGGAATCATTTCACTCACCGTTTCACCCCCCTTATATCCTTATTAAACTACATTCACTAAATCTAAATCGAGCTTTATAATTTCTATTTATCGTTGAAGTATATCGGGTCGAAAGTATAAATGTCCATTTCTTTCGATCTGGATATACTCCCATTCCCCAGTATGAGTAAGAAATTCCGGACCATGTTCCGTGACCAACAAGGTGTCCTCAGACTTTAAGCCCTGGAGAGATGGGTTCCAGGCAAAAGCCTGATGGCACTGCACATTACCCGCACTGTCTAAGTTCGCTAAAAACTCCCTTGAAGCATATCCAGTCGGTCCGCCTTGATGAAGATAACGCCAATCCTCAGGATGGCCCCATTGATGGTAGGCCTCAACCCCCTGCCGAAAAACCTCTTTAATAGGTACGCCAGGGCGAGTAGCCAAATTGAAAGCCAAGTCGATCTCTGCCAATTTGCGCCTTTTTTTCCTGAAGTTCTTCGGGAAGAGCCCCAAAATGAACAAAACGAGTCGCGTTAGCCACTAAACCCCATTTTTCTCCACAGAGAACTACCATCGCGTAACGGTCCAGCTTCTTCTCTGTGGGAATGGGGTGGCGATACTGATAAATTCGGCGATCCGTAGCCACTAGTAAGACTTGGGTCTGAATACCTAAACTTGCTACGTTCACAGCGAGAAGCGCTTGAATCTCAAATTCAGTCATGCCTGGTTCAATCCTACGACATGTCGACTCCAAAGCCTGAGCAACTTTCCTCGATAGCCAACGGTAACGGTTAATTTCATTCATATTTAACACGTAAGTTAGTTCCGCTAATTCTTGGCTCAAATCGATTCCTACCGTGTTTGGAATCGTCTGAGGACAGACATCCATCCCTATCGTTTTCCCTTGACATAACGAACTAAGCGCTCCATTATGCCCCTCATACCACTCCGGTGTTATCCATTCACACTCCAGATCCGTCAACTCTTCCTCTTGTATCCGAGCAAATTCCATCTTAGTCGTAATACAATACACTCTGTCCCTGAAGATTAGCAAATCAGCGACTCCAAGTTCTATGTTAGTCATGATATAGTTCGACTTCCCATTGGTCAACCAAGAAAAACTTCGGCGTTTTCGAAGGAGTACCCCGTCCAAATCCTTCTCTACCATGAGATTTCTAATCTTTTCAATCTTCTCTTCGGTCGTCATTTTAAATCCCCCGCTCTGACCGTCACTAAGGTCACCACCCTCTTCTACCTTCCCTTTAGTTCTCGGGCTCCGTCTCCACTATTGCAATGATAAAATGTCGGGTTCAGACCGGTCTTGCCCTTATATCCTCTGGTCACCTGAGCTTTAAAATCACTCACGGCCTCTGTATGAACCAAACTCACGGTACACCCGCCAAAGCCGGCACCCGTCATTCTCGTACCTAAACATCCCTCGACTCGACGTGCCTCCTCAAAAAGTGCATCCAGTTCTGGACCTGTCACTTCAAAGAGATCCCGCAGAGACTCGTGGGACTCGATCATATATTGGCCAAAATCCTGGATATTCCCTGCTTCTAAGGCCAAGGTCGAAGCTAGAGTACGCTCGTTTTCATGAATCACATGGTCAAGACGTTTTTTAACCTCTGGTACTGTTACATACTTCTTTGCCACTTGCCATTGAGCAAGCGAGACATTACCTAAATTAACAAACCCCGCAAGTTGATTTCTGACAATATTAACCCCTTCCTCGCACTCACGCCTTCGTAGATTATAGTTTGACTCTGTCAAACTTCGCTGTTTATTTGAGTTGGTGATGATAAGCTGATAGTCTCCCAAGGACAAGGGAACATAGCGATATTCCATGGTGTCACATTTCAAAAGCACAGCGTTCCCCGCCTGCCCCATGCCTGAAGCAAACTGATCCATGATCCCGCAATTAACCCCGACAAATTGATTTTCGGCACGCTGAGCCAGTTTAGTCAGTTCAATTAAAGAATAATCGAGAGATTCAACCTGATTCAGAGCCGTTGCTGTCACCATTTCTATCGAAGCAGAAGAGGACAACCCTGCCGCTTTGGGGATATTCCCATCGTATAAAATATCGTAACCTGATAAGCGCACCTTAAAACGATTAAATTCTCTGAAGACCCCTTTAGGATAATTTGCCCATCCGTCAGCCTGCCGGTATACAACTTTATCCGCGTCAATCTCTACCTTCCCAGCAAAACTTGTCGATGCAAGGCGAAACGTTCGATCTCTGCGTGGATGAACAACCGCCCAGGTTCCATACGTTAAGGCCAGGGGCAATACATACCCTCCCGTAAAATCTGTGTGTTCTCCAATTAAATTCACTCGGCCTGGGGCAAAGAAGAATCTCAGTTCTTCTCCGCTATCGCCATAGCCAAAGACTTTTGCAAAGGTCTGTCTCAGTGTGTCTAGTCCCGGCATTTATCGATCCGCCCCTCTTGCTCGAGATACTCTTGAAACGACTTGCGCAGATTTTTCGAGGTCTCTTCTACTGCTAGCGGGTTTGCCGGCGCCCAAGCACCCATTTCAGACGAAGCATAATATTTTAATTTGCTTTCATCTCTCATAGGGGAATAAAATTCAATATGAAAGTGATAATAATCCTTCACAGCCTGCCCATGAACTGGGCGTTGATGAATGACCATCATATATGGAAACAATCGATGAAATAAAGTATCCATGGCGCCCGTCATACATTTTAGCATGAGGGCCAAACTTCGTTTTTCTTCCTGAGTGAAATCAGTCAGAGCTGTCTTATGGTTTTTACTAACGATAAATAACCCGTATGGGTAATCCGTAAAGAAGGGTATATACGCTAAAAAATGTTCATTCTCATAAATCACACGCTTCTGAAAATCTAATTCAGCTTGATTCATATCACAAATTAAGCACGACCCGTGTGTGGTGTAATAAGTATGGCAATTCTCGAGTTCCGTGCGGATTTTTAAAGGGATCCAAGAATAAGCATAAATCTGGCCATGAGGATGAGGCATCGTCACACCGCATTCTTCTCCTCGATTCTCGAAAATCATGATATATTCATGGTTCGCCTCCTGACTCAAGGCCACAAACCGATTCGTCCATAAATCAATTAATTTCTCCAGATGCTCTACCGAAAGCTCTGGAAGTGTCGTGGTATGATTGGGGGAATAGAGGATAACCTCACACTTGCCGTACGCTCGCTTGGTTTTATACAAGGCAGACCCTACCTGATCCGCCTCGGGCGGGTTAGACATAAGTGCAGGAAAATCGTTATCGTATTTAAGAACATCATAATGTTCGGGAACCTTCCCCGAGCCCGGACAAAAAGGACATCCCCCCTTGGGCATATTCGGTCGGTTTTGCCTGTGAGTTGCCACCATGGTCCAATCCCCTAATAATGGGTTATAACGCAATTCAGTCATGGCCCCTCCTCTATAATAGCTATAAATTTGTTTTTAAGCTTTGCGCATTTGATTTTTCCTATTCCTATTATAATCTATTAATTTAATTTAATTAAGTAAGTATTAAAAATTTTTCCTTTTTGTCAGTCATTTAATGTCATTTTATGTTTAAATCTATCTAAAAAAGTCAAAAAAGACGCCTGTCAAATATTATCTAACAAGCGTTTGAGGACTATATTAAGTTTAATGGGTTGGCCCCATCCAAATTCCACCTTCTTAGCTGGTTACGTTGACACTTGCCATTTGTGGCAATGCCAAACCGGCCGCCACTTCTACAGTTTTTAAAATCCCTGACACTCCAGGACAACTGGGATGCGGGCTATATTTCGCAAAAACTTCGTAAACCTTCCCCGTATGGAGTTTATTTAGAATTTCCTGGTAGGCATCAACTTCGGTTAACTCTTTGGCAATCTTTTGGTAATTAGGACAATCACTTTTAATTTCCAACCTTATCCTTTTACTTCTTCGAGAATTTGATTGACTATCATCACTCACTGCTTTGACACTAATGGTGAAACCGCAGACCCCACAGTTAATAATTCCTGTTGCCATCTTAATCCCTCCAATACCCTGATTAATGGCTATTACCAACTAGTTTTGTACTGACTCCCATGATCATAATACAGCTGATTCCCATCAAAACACCATCTAAAATTAAGGGCGTTCCCCAACTCCCTGAACTATCTCGAATGGCACCCGAAATCACCGGCGACAACACAGCTCCAATTTCAGAGACAAGATTCAGCATACCAAATGCTGCTCCACGCAAATGAACGGGTGCAATTTCTGAAGTAAGAGCATGAGCAACCGCTTGCAACGCAAAAAAGATTAAACCAGAAACAAAGAGAATAGTCGATTGCACAACCATATCCTTTCCTCCGGACATAATATATGCTGCAAATGCAAAAATAAACACGGTTAATAGTGCTTCCATCGCGATTAAGACATTGCGACGACCATTGGGTTTATGGGCTACCATATCGGAAATCTTTCCACCGAACGGAAAACCAATGACCCCGGCAATCGCATTAAATGAAATCACCAACAAAGCCGATGCCAGAGTACCGCCACCAAAATCCTTGATTACGGCGCCCCCCAAAAACCATAAAACCAGAGATGCCATAACACTGCAATATAGGAGATATAGATGAGCACAAGATTTTTGTTTCTTAAGATTGGGCTGACTTCATGACCCTTCTTAATAAAGATAAAAGCAATTAATACGAACGCTAAGCAGGTTAAGATGATTGCAATTATCACATCGTTTAAATGCATAGCATTGGTGATAAAATAAACAGCCATTATAGCCACCAAGAATACTAGCGCATATTTAAGCAAATTGAACAAGGCCTTGCCAAAATTCTCAGAACCGTTTTTTCCTCGCGGTTTTAGAGCCTGACGAATAAAGAATGCAGCGATAATTGTAACTGTCCCCAAGATAAGAAAAGGCGCTTTCCAAGCATTGACACCCATCGAGGGTTGAGCCCACTCTATCAAGTACACTGTTCCTACCAAAGCGGCAGACAAGCCGACAGTAAGTCCGCCCATGACTACCCCCATACCTAAACCAAGTTTATCAGGTGGAGTCACTTCGGCAACCAAGGAGCGGTCATTGGAATAGAGAACTCCCTCACCAAGTCCGGTGAAGACCCTTAAAGCGATAAACGCGACTAAGCCACCTGTTAATCCTGTTAATAGGGTGGTAATGCCCGCCCAAAAGATACTGATAACAACGACAGTCCTATAACCGAACTTGTCACCAAAGTAACCTCCCGGGAATTGTGTCAGCATATATCCTGCGAAGAAGAGACTCCCCAGCAAACCGCCAAGAGCATGGGGGTTACTGGCAGCTTCCAAGAAACCAACCTTGTTGGTAATCATCCAGGTAACGACTGGACCTGTCAATGTCCGGTCAGCATAGGAAACTATCCACCCAATAAAGAGCATTACCCAGATCGTATGATACCTTTGCCATCCTTTTACTTTCTGTTCTGCCATGTTAACCATCTCCTCCTATAATCCTTCTTGATAGGTAAGAAGCAGTTATATCTTCTTCTGACTGATTAATTCATCCACCGTTTGAACCTTTGCATAATTAGCCAGCTGCTTCGCAATTGAAACAACCTCATCTGTTGTAGCCGCCATTTCTTCGGTCGCCGCAGCTTGATTTTCGGATGAAAGGCTTGTCTTATTTATGCCTCCACTTATAAATTCAATCGCCTTTTTTATTTCCACAAGCGACCCAGCTACCTTTTCAGCCGATTCCTTGCTTAAGCTTGAGAGTTTGCCCATTTCCATTGCTACAACACTGAATCCTCGGCCGGCCTCTCCCGCCCTTGCTGCTTCTATAGACGCATTTAAAGCCAGGAGATTTGAATGTTTAGATATGTTTTTAATATCCTCTATTATGCTGTCAATAGCGTTTAGTTTTTCTTCAGTTTGCGTGCTGAATTCATCCATTTCTTTAATAAACGTTGATAGATGTTGTGAACTCGAAGCAATTTCCTCGACACCAGCGTTCAATTGTTCCATAGAGGAAAAGAGCTTAGAAGTACCTTCTTCGATTTTTGCCTCTTTTTCAATGCTTCTGGAAACCGATACTATGGCAACAACCTCTCCATCTTCATCAAACACTGGCGTAAGAAGACCTTTTGCAGGAACTCCAAAGAATCTCGTGGGAACTATCGACGGTAATTGTTTTTTACTTTTCTTAACAAGATTATAATTTTCCATATTTTTAATTGGATCCCCAACTTTGGAAGGCATTTTGAGTTGGCCTGGTGCATAAGCTGCAATTATTTCTTTTCTAAGATCAAACACAATAGTGGTAATATCGTCCTGCATTACTCCATTTAAGATTGGCATTATCTCAATAAATCTTTGAAGATCTTTTTCTTCCATTTTCTTCACTCCCATAAGAACTATTAACAGACGTTAACTTTGGTCGAAAATCACTTTGGTAGTTGAAGCGGAATAAGAGAGATGAGCTCAATCATCTCTCTTATTTGCCTACTTTTGACAAACACTACTCCAGGACTTTGCTCAAACTTTTCTCGACGCAATTTCAGCTTGCATCTTAGCAAGATTCTGAGGGGTAATTTTATAAAGGAAGATAATCAACACCAGCGCTACTAGCATTATGACTGCAGGGATTAGAGTTAATCCGTTCTTGATAGAATCTACCAGTAAAGGTGTAGCCTTCATATTAGCAACATACCCAGCTCCCGCAAGGACACCCGTGATAATAACACTTCTTACCAGAATAGCTACCTTAATTGGGAAGTTAATTAAGGACATGATAAATCCTCTGGCATTCTTACCTGTTTTCCATTCACCATATTCAACCGTATTCGAATACATAACAACACCCAAAGCATCAGGCATGCCATATCCAAGGTAAGCGATGAACATAATGACCATGAAGGAAATATAATTCATGGGTAAAGCCCATACCGCCAGAAGTCCGGCTATAAAAATTGAAAGTGACAAAATATACGTATTTCTTTCTCCAAATTTCTTAGCAAGTGGATTTGCAATTAAAGCACCGACGAACGTTACCACGTTTAGACCCGTCATGAAAACCGCAATAACGGCTAGATTATTAACTACATATTTAAAGTAATAAAATGCCAGTCCAAAGATAACAAACCTTCCTAGATATCTTCCGATTTCACCTAACATCAGGCCGATAAGTGGCGGATTGACTACTAGCTGTTTCATCATTTCGCCAATAGACATTTTCTCGTCTTTTTTCCCGGATTGAACAGAAGTTCCGTGAAAAGCGTAGTCTTTGGTTATGAAGAACAAAGCATAATAACTAAGGACCATAACAATACCCGTAATTACAACAGTTAGAGTATACCCCATCGCAGGATTTCCTTGACCAAGAGACAAGATCATCTTCATGCCGACTAAGGAAAAAGCGATAGCGCCTAGAGAATTAAACATCCCTCTATTGGTCGACATGGCAATTCTTTCTTCCCTTACCGTGGTCATTGAGGAGTTTAAGGCCACATGTCCGGCATAAAAAATATTCCAAATTAAATGACTGACCGCAAATCCGATTGTAATAATAATGGCATTCGTGGTTGGCGAACCAATTTTAGAAAACTGTAAAATAAAGAACAAGGCTGCAAAAGGAGGTCCTACAAGTAGCCATGAGCGGTATTTCCCCCATCTCATATTGCTCTTTTCCAATATGACTCCCGCAGTAGGAACCCATAAAATATCAAAAATACTCGTGATCATTAAAACCGTACCAACCAAGGCCATCGGAAGCTTGGCAAAATCCGTTAAAAATGCTGCGAAATAAAATACCTCCATATTGACAAATAGCTGGAATCCAAATGAGGGCAATCCATAAAGGTTAATAATCGACTTTTTTAATCCCTTTTCCATAATAATCTCCTCTCAAAATCAAATTCTTTACTTCTACTGTTGCTAGTACTTTTTCCTCTGCTCACCTCCATTTTATTGAACTAATTCTGGGCTTTTACTGTGAAGATGAGGCACAAACTAAAGAATATTCAGAAATATCCTAGGGCAAATGAGGGCAACTGCCTCCCCTATAAAGCATTCCGTTTTGCAACATGTGCATAATGGTTCCCTACGAGGTCAGGCGTTGCCCTATAATACAGCCCAGAAAACGAAGTAGATTATAGTAATAAATCCATGATAAAAACGAACATAGCGTCTTCATATTTTTGGATTTTAGGTGCGATGGCTTGGGTAGGCTTATCCTCTAATTCAGGGTGTTCTGCTAAATATTCCTCCCAAGTTAGATAATATTTTGAATCCATTTTAATCCTCTCCTCCAAGTATTAATTAATAAGTTCCGTTTTCATGAACATACTCCAAAACAGCACTCATGTTTTCAGCAACAGGACCTTTGGCTTCAAAATTAATAACGCTCTTATCCGCTTGGAACCAATACTTTCCACCCGGAGCAAGGATATCCATCAACTCTTTAGCTTTATCAATACACTGCTGCTTTGTCCCAGTTTGTAGCAGCGTAATGGGATAAAAACCTGAAATAATATGCTTTTTGCCTAGTTTCTCCTTAACCAGTTTGGCATCTCCGTATTCAAATCTCATGATTGTATTTTCTGGCAATTCATATAGATAATCGAGGTATCTCATCCAGTCTTGCTCCACAAACAATTGCACGTTCTGACCCATACCCGCCATTGTCTCCACCAATTTTTTGAAGGTTGGCCAGTATAACGTCGCAAAATCTTTATCCCGCAAATAGGGAGCCATGTGAAGTGGAATAAACGTATAGCCTAACATCGAAGGATTCGGCAGAGTACCTTTCTTAACCAACAAAGGTAATACTGCATCACAAGCTGCCGCTACTTTATCCGGATACCGTCTAACATCCCCTGAAATTCCCTTAAAACTTCTCAGAAAATCTGCCATGAAATCAAAGGGAGCTTCAGTTAGGGCACCAACCATTCCGGCGTAGCCATATTTGGCATTCATTTTTGCTCGGATCGTTCCCAGGTAGGCTAGGTCATCAGATTGGGCTCGCATTGCTTTTGCTAAGCTCATAGCCACTTTTCCTGGTGCTCCGTTAAGCTCAGTGAACAATCGAGGCAAAACCTTTTCCACAATACAGTCATACGGTGACGCAATAAACTCATCATATTCTTCAGCCAACAAGCCTACGACTTCCGGATGTTGCATGAATCCACTAGAACTCATGACGATAGGGGTTGACCCTAGAAGCTGATAGTGGGATGGAATTCTGATGGATCCACCAGGATAAGTGTCAGTAAAGAAGTCCTGGCAAAACTTATCATAGACTGGCTCTAATTTCGTCAGATCCCATTGACATTCAGCTAAGTCTAAACCAGCATATTGAATCGCAAAATCCTGTGTAGCCGGATTGCTCACCGGCACCCTCTTTGGAGTTTTCCCACTGAATAGATCGCGGAACAACTGATTTCGTTCGTTCGTCATAGCTACAGCATCTATCATATTATTTCACCCACCCTTGACACGTTTTCAGCCCTTCAGCAGCGTTAGTCGTGAAATCATCCGCGCCAATTTGCTTACAAGCATCTTCATTGACAGGATTCCCACCAATGATTATCTTTACGCTGTCTCTTAAGCCCGCTTCGTTAAGTGCCTTAACTGTGTTTTTCATGGAATCTATAGCAAGGGTCAGAACACCACTCATCCCAATGATTTGCGGTTTAACTTCTTTTACCTTTTCGACAAACGCGCTGGGTGATACATCGATACCTAAGTCGTACACGTCAAAGCCCGCTGCTTCTGCCATACTTCCGAAAATATTCTTTCCAATATCGTGTAAGTCCCCTTGGACAGTGCCAATAACGATTGAACCAATTTTTTGCGAGGCTACACCACTTAAGACGGGCTTGAGTAAGTCAATCGTTTTGGATAGCAATTCTCCGGCAAAAATCAAGTCGCCCACGTAGTATTCGTTCGTTTCAAACAACTCTCCGACGATTGCCATACCTTGCTGACAGGCCAAAACAACCTTTTGGGCATCTTCACCACTAGGGTTTGTAGCTACAAAATCATTAATCATCGATAATATCGTTTTTTCGTCAAGGTCTCCTACCGCTTGTGTTAGTACCTTTAAATCGATCATATTTATACCTCCCCAATAATTTGACTAAGTTACCCTATTTGGCACTAGTTACTATCTTGCTTGATAACATGCCCTTTTATTAGCATGGTCTTAAAAGACTCTACATATTAAGCGTCAACTTTTACAGGACCGATTTTATTTTTACGGTAAGCATTCAAGTAATTTCTACAAAAACGATCTTTACCCAGTAAGGCATCTGTTACATACAGTGTTGTCACAATATCCCGATTACAAGGATCTAAGATGGCTGAATCCATTCCTGCCTCAATCGCTAGGGTTAAAAAGTGCTGATTAACCACTTTTCTTAAAGGCATGCCAAAGGATATATTGCTTAAACCTGAAGTAACTTTAATAGCAGGATATAAGATCTTCACTTCTTTCAAGGTCTCAACAAAATTCAGCAGAGACTGATTATCTGCAGATAGTGCCATGACAAGTGGGTCAATATGGATCCTATCAGGGGTAATATCATACCTTAGGGCCTTTTCAACCATAACCTTTGTAATATCCACTCTTGTTTGAATGTCCTTTGGGATACCCCTGTTATCACACGTAAGTGCTATAACTTCCCATTTTGTCCCTTTAATAATTGGGTAAATTATTTCGCATTTTCCACCTTCTTCAGATACGGAGTTAATCAACCCAGGGCGTTTAGCATAAGGGAAAACCTTTTCAATCACTAAGGGATTTGGGCTATCGATACACAACGGCGTATCCACTGCGTTTTGAACAATGTCCATAAGCCATAGTAACGTATCTACTTCGACTTCTGGTGCAGTACTAGCACAGATATCAAGAAAATCAGCGCCTGATTCGGTCTGCTTTATGGCAAGATTACGAATGAAATCCTCATCCTTTTGTTCTATGGCCTTTTTAACACTTGGTATGGTTCCATTTATTTTTTCACCAATGATAATCATTAAGTCGCCTCCCTGATGTCTTGATAGCTACCTGTATATACATGTCTTTATGTTGCTATATTATCAATGTTCAATTATTTTGTCAATTGTTTTTTTATTCACAAATCAGACTATTAAATTTATAATTTCTTTTCTTTTACATTCCCACTTTTGCTTCTTTAACAACAAATCAAGCGTCTTCACTCTGATAGTGAAAAGACGCTTGTAATTGTTGTAACTACTTAGACTTTTGGGGATTGATTTTCACACGGCCCCTTAATATAAATTCTCGAACGTTAATGAATGTTAAAATATGTGCATTCACCAAAAATACTATTAAATTTAGGGTAACTACCCAATTCTACAAACTTAACACCCTCGGCAATATCCTTAGCCCTACGAAATTCATTTGCTGAAAGCAACGCTAATTTAGAGCCAGTACCCGCTGCATTGCCGATCATTTTAATTTTACTTTCCAGTTCAGGAGGAATCAATCCTATGACGCAGGCACTATGCGGATTTAAGTAGTTTCCAAAAGCCCCGGCCAAAAGAACTTCTTTAATTGTTTGTGCTTGGATACCATAAGTTTCCATTAAAACTCTGATCCCTGCTGCCATGGCTCCCTTGGCCATCTGAAGCTCTCTAATATCACTCTGTGTAATCATAATAGGTCTACCGTGACCCGTTATTTCTGCTTCTGCAAGCAAAAATGCGCCTTGTCCCTCATGCTGTATAAGGTTTTCCTTAAACCTTCGAGCCGCTGGGTTTGTTAATTGCTCGAAAGCTAAGAATTTACCCCTCTTATTAATAATGCCAAGTTCCACCAATCCCGCAACCGTATCGAGCAGGGCAGAGCCGCACACTCCCAGGGGTTTCCCGCCCCCTATGACGGAATACTCAAGCTTGTCCCGATAATAAACGTGGTCGATTGCCCCCGCTGCGCCCCTCATCCCACTACTGATTTGGGCCCCTTCAAAGGCAGGTCCTGCAGCTGCCGAACAAGCAACGATCTTTTCTCTTGAGCCAAGCGCAATTTCACCGTTAGTCCCAATATCAATAACCAGCTTAATATCTTCACTTCGGTCCAACTCGGTGGCCAGCAGCACTGCTACCGTGTCAGCCCCCACAAAGCCAGCAATATTGGGCAGCATGAACACCTTTCCGGCCTGGTTGATGCTTATCTCGAGTTCCGAAGCATCTAATACTAAAGGTTCACTGAGGGCAGGTACATAAGGGGATACCGCAATACTCTGAGGATTTATGCCTAGAAAGATATGATGCATACACGTATTAGCTGCGATCGAAACCCCATAAATATGGCTACTAGTTATAGAAGCTTTTTCTACTGCTTCAGTTATTAGTTTATTGATAGCCCCAACCACTGCACCTTGTAGTTTTGTTAGCCCATTTTCTTCATGGTTTGCAAAGGTGAGCCGAGAAATGACATCTGCCCCAAACGCTGTCTGGGGATTAAGGGTAGAAACTACACTTAATTCTTTCCCTGAATAAAGGTCGAGCAAATAACCCACAATAGTCGTCGTTCCAATATCAAAAGCCATTCCGAGTAATGTATTTGTGGAATCCTCTGGTTCGATTCCCGCTACTTTACTTTCATACATAACTGCAGTAATGCGGTTATTGGCACCTCTAAGAACATCGGGCATCTGCCGTAAAACGGAGATGGCCGATTCCAACTCAAGCTCCTTATACCCTTGTTTAACTAAACTCTCCTTAAGACGACGCCAATCCGAACTCTGAGTCTCACGCGAAGGCTTATCGACTTCAATCAATACTTTATGGAGTTGTGGTGCAATTTGGAAGGCTCTTTCGTCAGACGCTATTAAGATGTTATGTTGAAGTGTTTTTTGGTTTGGAAGCTCGACTATTAGGTCGTTATGCACTGTAGTCAGACACGCTAAACGAATCCCTTCTTCTAATTCCTTCACTTGAAGCATTTCTTGTTCCCTGGTAACGGGCGTCGTCAATCCTTCAGAGATTTTGACCCGACATTTTCCGCATGTTCCACGACCACCACAGAGAAAATCAAACTCTAAACCTGCATCATTCATGGCTTCCTTGAGTGTGCTACCCTCCGCCACAACTACCAATACATTACCAGGTTGAAAAACCACTTTATAACAGTCCAAGAAGCTCCCTCCTCCTTGATGATTAAACAGCACTCTTACGTTGAACTTCGTATTTCGGACTTTAGATTCATTAATCACTACTACCCTGTAACTTTATATAGTCTCCCCTATAACTAGTGATGCCTATGCCAATTGGCTTGTTTTCATTGTTATAAAGTTTCTGCTCAACAACCAATAGTGCGAGTTCATCATAAATGTTGAGATAACGTTTAATTTCTTCATTAGGTATTTGAGCACTAATATTTAATCGTTTCTTTAATGCAAAAACGGGCATATTATTAGAAACCATTTCCTGAAATGTTGCTTTTTCAATTTCCTCTTCCACAATAGGCATCCCTTTATTATAAAGCAAATATTTTACATCATAAGCAACAGGACTTCCATCTGTATAAAACAGCCTGCGAATCATTATAACATGCTTATTTCTAGTAATTTTTAATTCATCTGCTAGCTTTTCGTCCGGCATAATAATTGTAACTTCTAACAATCTTGCTTTATCAACACTGTTTATAGCGTTATTCATTTCGTCATAATATAGAGTATATTTATTCACTTCTGGTTTTCTAACATAGCTGCCTTTTCCAGGAACAGAAAAGATGTATCCCTCACTTGCCAAAATTGCTAGACCTTTTCTGACTGTCATTCGGCTAACTCCATATTCTTTACAAAGTGCAGTTTCAGGTGGAACAGTATCACCTGGTTTTAGCTCTGTACTGTTTACCTTCTTTTTAATATCTTCGACAATTTTAATATACACCGGATCAGACATTCCCTTTTACTCCTTGCCCGTTTTCAGCATTCATCCATTCCCTACACAATTTAGCCCCTACCGAAGCATCTGTGGCAAAGGCATCCGCACCAATAAATTTTAATGCATCGTGTGTAAGATGATTAGCGCCTATAATGACCTTTACCCTATCCCTAAGATGTGCTTCCTTCAAAGAGTTTACAACTTCTTTCATCTCATCAACAGTGCTCGTTAACACCCCACTCAGTGCCAAAATATCAGGATTATGTTTCTCAACATTTTTTAAAAAGATTTCTCTTGAGACATCTACCCCCAAATCAATCACATCAAAACCGTATGCCTCTAGCATATACCTAAAGATGTCCTTTCCGATGTCGTGAATATCCCCTTTTACAGTTCCCATTACGATTTTCCCGGTTTTCTTATCATAGGTTCCACGAAAGAAATCAGTCATTTCTTCCAATTCCAAAACTTGTCTAAAAATCAGTCCCGCCATGATTAGGTCTGCTATATAGTAGTCTTTACAATCATAAAGTTTCCCTACTCTTTTCATTCCTTCATTCATTAAATCGAGTAGATATATAGGATCAATTCCTTCATTCAAGACTTCTTTGGCCAATTTTATCGAATTATCTTCATCTAACTCTTCCACGTAATTAACTAGGGATTCCTTCATTTTAGTTAAATCTTTCATTTTCATTCCTCCCACCAACCCATCTAGTTTGCTGGCTCAATCCTGTATTCGATATAGTGTTATATACAGGTATACAGGAATATTCAAATTAAATACTATAATCTAAAATTTGTTTTGTCAAACGTTCAAGCTCTTTTAATTCTTTCCCTGAGTTCCTCAGTCACGTCCTTTGGCCACTTCAGATCTTGCAAAAACTGCCCATTGATTTCGCAAAATTGTACGAGGACAATCTAAACGTAAAAATCCTCGACGGTTTAACAACGAGTCGAGGATTTTTTTCCCTCCAATTAACTCTTCCACATCTTCTGATAGTAATTCAACAAGTTAGAGTAAGCTTATTAAAGAAGGAGTCGTCTTTTTCGTGAATGTCGTTAGACATCATTTAAGACAACCCCTTTAGAATTTCAACTTAACCCTAGACCTATTCTCTTAAGCATAATATGCGCTTCAATGCCATTAGCAACCTCAACAGGATCATCCCCGAGAGCAACCTTCCCTCCAGTTAACCCTTCCACGTCCTCCGTCAGTAATTTGACAAGTTGAGGAGCGCCGGTAACAAAAGGTGTTGGAGAGAGATGAGTGTACGCCCCATATGCTACAGCAAATACTCCATCAATTGTCGCTTTTTGCTCCATCCATTCAGGAGCAGTCACTGCAATCGGTAATTGCGGTACATCAACATCCAAATGATCTGCCAGCGCCGTGACGAGCATTGAGATTCTTCCAGTATCCGTGCAGGTTCCGAAACTCAAGACAGGTGGGATTTTTAAGGCACCGCATATTTCTCCAAGGCCACTGCCCGCCAAATTAACGGCATTCATGTTACAAAGCCCAGCCACTTCTAAAGCATGATTACCGCAGCCGGCGGCTACTACCAAGATATCCTTCTTGATAAGTTCTTTAGCGAGATTGACCGTGTTCCAATCCTGAGGACCATTTCTGATCGTTGAACAACTTACTAAGGCAACTACACCCTTAATCTTTCCAGCGGCAATGACATCAACCAGTGGATCTAGTTTACCGCCGAGGGCTCCTAGAACCGCTTCGGTGGAGAATCCAGCAATTGCTTTTTGTGTGATTTCAGGAACTTTGGCGATAACTTTCCCTTTGCGCTTTTTGAAGTTTTCGATACTTAAGTCAATCAGTCGATCAGCCATGGCATTGACTTCTGCCGGTTGATAAGGAATCTTATGTTGGAGACCAGGGACACCGATAATCGTGCTGACACTCACTAAGGTTATTTGATATTGCTCAGCATACATATCAATGGCTGGTGGAGAACAGTTTTCATCCATCGCTAAGACATCCACTGTCCCAGTTGCCAGCAGTGGCTCAATCGTGAGCCAGTTCCCCATTAAACCGACAAAGACTTCATCCATTCCAAATCTTTGGATCAATTCTTGACCAGTTTCAATCGAACCGACGACTCTAAGCCCTTTCGCTCCAGCCGCTTTTGCCCGCTCTTGGACTTCGGCCATCTTGGCCTTTTGAATAGTTGCTACACCAGGCCATGGTTGGTGACCATTAAACACGATGTTAATATACTCAGGGTCCATAATCCCTAAATCAACGTTGACTTCGTGAGGTGTGGGCGTACCAAACAAAATATCTTGAGTCATTTCCAGCCCTATCTGGGCATTATAGATGGTTGAAAGTCCCAAGCGCAAGGCTTTAAGCGCTAAAGAAACATAATCTCCATCGACATTGGTTAAACAACTTGCGACACAATTTTGTTCTTCATGAACAGCTCCTGCAGGATAAATATTTAAATCCTTCCAGACTTTTTTTCGTTTCTTCGGAGCAAATGCTTCGACCATAAGGTTAGGCTCGTCTGATCCGATATTCATCTGTGCATTAAGGAGATCAGCTAATTGTATGGCCATCTGGTTAGTATCCTGATTCGTATTGAGTTCAAGTTTTTCACACATCCATTTAAGTTTATTGACATCCGTAATTTTAAACGGAGTTTTCCCTTCTCCAGTTGCTCTCAAAGTTCTGAAAGCCTCATAGGCATGATGGCTATAGGTCCCTGCTCCCATAATATTTTGAAGCAGCAACTTTCTCATCGCCATGGCATCGGGACCGATTCCACAGACTCCTTTATCCTGTCCTCCCTTTTCACTGATTCTACAAGGCCCTTGGGCACACTGTTGACAGCTTAAGCCCTGAAGACAAAATTTACAGCGAATCTTCTCCTGTTCAGTCCATCGATCGAAGGAATTGGACATACCGTCTTCCCGGATACGTACTAACATTTGCTCCACAGAGTCATGATAACTTGCCCTGCCTTCTGTCTTCTCCAGTATGGTTTCAGTCATTCCCGATCCCCCTTTTATTCTTACTATAAGAAAGTTTGCTCATCCACAATAGTAAATATGTACATACACAAAGAAACTAACATGCCTACTTTTCTATCCAACTATGGATAGCTCTTTAATGACTAATTTTCCAGATTATCATCCTGTTTGTTATAGTTGCCATCAAATATGGAAAGATAATATAGAGACTTACTTTAAGCGGAGGTTTGACTCTATACCTTACAAGGAGGAATCATCAATGAATGAAAGTACTGCGATAAACACCGACCCGAAAAATCTCCAGGCTAAACGAATTGTTTATTATGTCTTAGGGGTTTTAGAAGTTTTATTCGCCTTTCGCTTAATCTTCAAACTTTTAGGAGCTAACCCTCAAAGCCCTTTTGTATCGTTCATTTATTCCGTATCCCAAGCCTTCTTAATTCCCTTTACTGGTATTTTTAGATCGGCTGTCACTAAAGGAATTGAGGCCCAGTCAATCTTAGAGCCAACGACCATTATCGCCATGATTGTTTATGCGATTATCGCCTGGGGGATTGTTAAGTTGATCGAAATTAGTAGGCCTGCTAAAGGCACTGAGATCCGTTAAAGTTAACCTTGACCGCTACGGCGACAATGTCTCCAATTTTTACTGCTTGCACAGACAAACTTTTGATGGAGTTATTAGCTTGTTCTGTCACAATGACTACGGCGATTCTGACTTAGAAGAACTCGGTAATGGGAAACCCATTGATTCAGGGGCCATCGAGGAAGCCGTCCGGAAAATTGACGAAAGACTCTGGACAAAGACTACCTGCCGAGAATGCAGAAACCTGACCAGAGAATGCGGAGAGATTAAGTTGCGTAAATTCTCTCTGCTTCATCTGACATTCAAGTGATATAGTATTAGAATTATTGCTACGATGAGAACCACAACGTGGATTTTATAAGAAGACTTAAACACATGATTTTTGGATGTTAAATCCTTACCCAGTAACATTATAATAATTACACAGATCAAGGAACCAAGACCTGTTGTCATCATGGGAAGGTCCATGACATGAACGTTATAGTAATAATAGAGATAGTACAAACTATGATAACCTGCTAAGATAACTATAAACCAACCAATTAATTCATGAAAAAACACGAAGACTTTATATCCCAAACTACGTACGGCATCTTTTTGGGCAAACTCAAGAAAAACAAACTTAATACCAGAAAATAACATAATTACGGCTATTAAGAAAGCAACGTACCCTCCCGATTTTCGGGCGAGCTCCAGCGACATTGAAGATCTAAAAACATCCATAAGAAATAAAGAACCCAACTTGCAACATCTCCCGCGATTTAATTAATTTTTGTTAGTTTCACTAACATGACCAATTCGCGGTGCTCCATGAGAGTCCTTTGGAGAATTTAACAATAATCATAGTGATTTTTCGTAGATAGTTAAGAGGTGAAACTATGAATTTAACTTACCACAAGGAATTACCTTACGACACTTGATCGTTATGTTTAATTTAAGGGTAATTCCTGTTCTTGACACTCCTGAACAAGATATCAGTGAGTTCTCTATCCATAGCTTGCGCCTAGGTGAAAAAGATCACATCCTCCCTTTTCCCGGCTGCGAAGCGCATCTATTCCCCGTGAATAATGAACTGATACTGCAGATCATTGCTTTACCCTCCCAAGCAAGTGGTTCAATCATACAACAACACCCTCTTAAATTCATCTTACCCAACCAGAATCGACTTGGAACGACTTTTGCTCGAATGTAGAAAACTGGCTTGAACAACTACAAGGTCGCATTTTGGTGGCTTGCGAAGAAGGTTTTCAACTGCTCTCTCAGAATCTGTCAAACCAGCATAGTTACTCAATCGTCGACAAGCTCAAGACCATTCTGGGCTATGACATCTTTCTCCTAGACAATCAATTAGACGTCTTAGCTTGGGTCGGTGGAGAATACTTACCTGAAAAGCCGGTCTCTTTCCTTCCTCCCAAAATTCCTGCGTTCACTCCTGCGACCTCTCCAGCAAGATTTATTAATTTATTTGCGGGTTCCTGGAAAGGCTCCAATAAGGACATCCCCTTAACCTGGTGCCCACTTTCTAGCCAACAAGGTATTCTGGGATATCTGGGCCTGACAATTTTAGAGGAGAAGTTGGGAAGTGTGGAGCACTATTTCCTTACTAAAGCCGCTCCACTCTTGACGTTTGAATTATTAATGAAGCAAAGTATCCATGAAAACGAACGTCTCCACCATCGCGACTTTCTTTTTGACTTGCTATACAATAACTTTGATTCTCTTGAAGTCATCAGCTCGCGCGGCAAACTCTGGGGCTGGGACTTTAGCAAACCTCATTTAGTCGCTGTGGGCGAGATTCAAAACTTTACACCACTTCCAGCCGAACGACAACGTCTGAGCACCTTAATAGCGAAAGTCTCACGCAACCCAGGTGCAATTTGTCTAGAACGCAATGATCAAGTCGTTTTGCTCTTTCCGCTGGAAGAGATGCTAGCTCAATCTCTAACGACTACCACTGCTGAACAACTCCTTCAACCCTTCTGGAAAGTTGCAGACACTATATTCCCAGGCCGCAAGTTCTTCTTTGGCTTAGGCAATCTTTACCCAACGGCTCGCGAGATTCACCGCAGTTTTCAAGAGGCAAGATCCGCCCTAGAAATTGGTCGCCTTTTGTATCCGGACAAACTTCTTACCTCCTTTAGTGAACTAGGTATCATGCGCCTGCTTCAAAGACTGGAGCACCAAGAACTCGAAGATTTTCGTCAAGAGACCCTGAAACCTCTCTTGGACTTTGATCGAGACGGCAACGTCGAACTCGAACAAACTCTTCTAACTTACTATCTCTGCAACGGCGACCATAACCTAGCGGCACAGAAACTCTTCATGAAAATCTCCCGCCGCCAATTTATCGGTGCAACGGCAGCCACGGCCGCCGGCGCCAGTCTCTTTAGCTTTCAAATGCTGACGAAGTTAAACCCTGCTGCGGCAGCGGATAGCACCGCTCAAGTACAAGAATTCCGCAACGTCTGTCCACGCAACTGCTATGACACTTGCGCGCAAATCTCCTTTGTACAAAACGGAATTCTCAAAAAGGTCGAAGGGGATCCTAAACAGGGCTACACGAACGGCAAACTTTGCCTTAAAGGGTATACCTACACCCGGCGTGTTTATAGCCCTGACCGCGTCAAATATCCGATGAAACAGACCCCCCGTGGCTCCGGCAACTGGACACGGATTAGCTGGGACGAAGCAATGAACACCATCGCCAAGAAAATCCTGGATCTAAAAAAACGCTACGGCTCCACTCTACCCATTTGTTTTGACAAATACTCAGGCAACTTCGGCATTCTCCACTACGGAGCGGACGGAACCATGTCCAGCATAGGTTATACTACCCGGGCCTTGGGAACCCCTTGTTGGCCCGCCGGGATCGACGCTCAAACCTATGATTTTGGCACTCTCTATTCGAACGACCCGGAAGACATGGTTAATGCCAACTATATCATTCTCTGGGGGGTCAACGACCTCTCCCTCACCACTTCTGCTGAGGCTGCAGATATCTTCTTACCTGCCACAACTCATTACGAACACTGGGATCTAAACTCCAGTTACTGGCATTATTGGGTTGGGATCAATGAGCCTGCGATCCCTCCTGTCGGAGAGGCAAGATCCGATCTAGAAATTGCCTGGAATGTTTCAGCGAAACTCAACGAACTGGAACCGGGCAGTTGCGCCTTCCCCACCCATGGTTCCGAGAAGGAAACCATGTTAAAACAACTTAGTCCAGCTCTACTCCAGCTACTCGGGTTAACCAAACCTGAAGAAATCTTAGCCCAGCCAGTGAAAGCAAACTTATCCCCAACTGCTTGGGTCGAACGCAAGTTTGCCACTCCTTCCGGACGCTTTGAGTTCTTTTCAACCAGTGCTGCCGCTGTGGGGTTTCCTGCACTTCCGTCGTATATACCAGCGCAAATACCACCAAGGGATGCCCCCCTGCGTTTACTAACCCCTCACCATTCAGCGATGATCAATTCCCAATCCTATCAGGATATTGCACCAGATTGTTATAAACTACAACTTAACCCAGAACTAGCCCGAGACTACGGACTAAAAAAAGGGGACCTGGCCGAACTCTTCAATGAATCCGGAAGCCTGCAGGTTCGGTTGTTACTTGATCCAATGATACCCACCGATGTGGTGATAATTTATCAGGGAACTCTTAAAGAAAAGGCCCCTTGCCTAAATGTTCTACTCAAATCCAATCTCACCGACATGGGATCTGAAACCACCGGAGCACCGGGATTCGCAATCAACGAGACCTTTGTTAACCTAAGGCGACTGACAAGTCCGTAAATTTCCCTATCGAATCTAGCCAAACTTGCTAACGGAGGAGATAAAAACGATCAAACAATTAGGCTTTGTTTTAGATACCAACCGTTGCATAGGTTGCGGTGCTTGTGTTAACGCTTGCCAACTTAATAACCGCTTGCCGTCTCTCCTCACTTGGCGTTCAATCCGCACCATTGAAGAGCGTGAGCCAGAAGGCATACGCAAATTTTATCTCTCGATCGCATGTAATCATTGTGCCAATCCCGAGTGTTTGAGAGTCTGCCCCAATAGTGCTTATGCTAAGCGCCGTGATGGAATAGTTACCCATATTCCGGCTAAATGTACCGGCTGTAAATCGTGTGTGTCATCCTGTCCTTTTAATGTGCCTAAAATTCACCCTTTATCTGGCAAGGCAAGCAAATGCCAGCTCTGCCACGAACGGATTGATCAAGGGCTATCTCCTTACTGTGTTAAAGCTTGTCCGACCGGTGCTCTGCGACTCATTGAAATCCACGCTTTGCCGTCTGACAAACTCATCCGCCTGACAGCACCGCTGCCCGGTTTACGGCTTACGAATCCCTCAGTTTATTACCTGACACCCCGAAGAGTTAAATTAGAAGGACAAAAATAGCAAGACCCGTTCTTTGTAATTTTGTACAAAAAACGGGTCACTTTTTTGTAATTTCGAACAACTCATAACTTTATGAACGTAAAATTCATAAAACCTTGCTAATATTATTATATACCTTTATTTTGTTTGATGCAACACGCAGCACGGTCCTTATTCATTTCTATTATATTCCCGAACTTATCCTAATAAACTTGGGACTACGCTAATCTACGCTTTTTACTCTAGTTTCTATCTTGTCTCAGGTTACCTCACTATTAATTAGTCTAATTACTAAGCTTCCTATCTACTCCGGTAACTTAGAAAGAGCCTTTTTGTTGCAGACAATGACTAAAATATCTTTTTCCTCAACGACTGAATTTGCCCCTGGGGCAATGACAATCTGGTCTAAGCCTTTTTTGATCGCCACCACATTAATATTATAAACTGCCCGTAAATTCAATTTGCCGAGGGACTTATTGACAAACTTTGCTGGCGCAATTATTTCAAAAATGCTGTAATCTAAGGACAATTCTATGAAATCCATGACATTGGTTCTAATCAGGTTGTTGGCTAGACGAATCCCCATATCTTGTTCAGGGTAAACGATTTTGTCTGCCCCAATTTTTTCCAAAACCTTTCCATGTTGGATCGATTGGGCCTTAGCGACAACATAGGGGATGCCCATTTCTTTGAGCATCAGGGTGATCAGTATATTTGCTTCAAGGTCATCCCCAATCGCTACAATCGCTACATCTAAATTCCGCACCCCTAACCCTCGGAGCGTCTCCTCCTCACGTGCATCGGCCTGTACCGCCTGTGTCACATCCTGCATTATAACCTGGACGGCATGTTCGTTTTTATCTAACGCAAGAACTTCGTGACCTAAAGCAGTGAGAGTTTTAGCGACACTTGTTCCGAATCGCCCTAAGCCAATAACTACAAATTGTTTGCGCACTTAATTCTCCTCCTATCCAATCAAGATTCGTTCATCTGGATACTTGACATGGGCTACTTGTTTAGCTTTTTTCTGGGAAAGTACAAATGCCAAGGTCAACGGCCCAACCCGCCCTATAAACATCGTCAAAATAATCGCCATTTTACCCACTGAGGAAAGAGTGGGCGTAATTCCTAACGAAAGGCCCACGGTCCCAAAGGCGGATGTTACTTCGAAAAGCACGGTTAGTAAATCTGAGTTTTCCGTGTATGAAAGAATCGATAATATTAAGAAAATCAAAATTGCGGCTGAAGTCGTAATTGCCCAAGCCTTTTGGATAACATCCTTAGGCAAAGTCCGCCCCTCTAAAACTACATGAGGATCACTGCGATAGGTACTTAACACTGATAAAACAATCGAAATAAAGGTCGTTGTCTTTATTCCTCCACCTGTTCCCCCAGGAGAAGCTCCAATAAACATCAGCACAATCATCGAGAGTAACGTTGTGTCACGCATACCCGCTAGATTGATGGTGTTAAATCCTGCCGTTCGAGGAGAAACTGATTGGAAGAAAGCTGCCAAAACTTTTGTTCCAAAAGGGAGTGGTGCTAAGGTCTTTGGATTAGTAAATTCCATAATCAAAATAAACACTGCCCCTAATAAGATCAGGGCAACGGAAACCTGAAGAACAATTTTCGTATGAAGTCTAAACCTTTTTCGTGGTCCTAGGAGATCGGCCAAAACAATAAAGCCTAAGCCCCCGCAAATAATCAAAAGCATGATCGTAATATTAACGATGGGGTCTCCGACGAATGCAGTCAGACTAGAAAAATTACCGAAGAGATCAAAGCCCGCGTTATTAAACGCTGAAATTGAATGAAAGACCCCATAATAAAGCGCTTTACTCCAACCAAAATCGGAATACCAGCGTAAGGTTAGAATGAGGGCCCCCATTGCCTCAATAGCAAAGGAAATCTTTAAAATAGATTTAGTTAGTCGAACGATCCCTTCGACAGAAACTTGGTTTAGCGCCTCTTGCAATAACAAGCGTTCCTTAAGAGTAATTTTTCTCCCTAAAAGCATGGCAAATAGGGTGGCAAAGGTCATAAACCCAAGTCCACCCACTTGAATCAAGAAAAGAATCACCCACTGTCCAAAGAGCGTAAAGGTCGACGCTGTATCCACCACCACTAACCCTGTAACACAAACTGCTGAGGTTGCTGTAAAGGCGGCATTCAAAAAGGGTAAGCCCAATCCATCCTGAGTTGCTTGAGGTAAGGTCAGCAATAACGCCCCAAACAAAATAAAACCCGCAAATCCAAACACTAAAACTCGAGATGGTGTCATGATTTTCCCTAATGCGTTCAATCCCTTTTCCCTCCAAGATCTATAGCCATAAAAATTAATTTATAATTGTCATTTAGCCTAATTCCCCGATACATTTATAGCAAACGATATCCCACTCCTGGTTCCGTAATAATATGCCGAGGGCGGGATGGGTCTCGTTCCAGCTTTCGCCTGATCTGACCAATATAAACACGCAAGTACTGTACTTCTTTCTCATAAGACGGTCCCCATACAGTGCGAAGCAAAAAACTGTGGGTCATCACTTTTCCTGCATTAATCGCTAGATTTTTTACAATCTCAAATTCTGTTAAGGTAAGTTTAATTTCGTGATTATCCCTTGTGACCCGCCGATGTAATAAATCAAAGGTCACATCGTCGAAATGCAACACGGGCTGTTCTTCTACCCCGACAATGTGACGCATTGCCGCTCGAATTCGAGCTAACAATTCACCCATTCCAAAGGGTTTCGTTACATAATCATCCGCACCAAAATCTAAGGCCGCAATTTTATCATTCTCCTGTTCCTTGACAGAAAGAATGATAATGGGCACCTTTGACCATTCTCGCAACTGACGCATGACGTCGAGTCCATCAAGATCGGGTAACCCTAAATCTAAGACGACTAAGTCTGGGCTAAACATCACAGCCGCTTCAAGGCCCTCGCCACCTGTCTTAGCATCTTTTACGAGATATCCGTGACTAGTTAAAGCCACCCGTAAAAATCGCCGAATCTGCGTATCATCATCAATAATCAAAATCCGCTGACCTTTGTTTTCCATGCTACTCTCCCTCATCCATCTCAGGCACTATCCCAAAACATTGGTCGGTTAACGGCAAGGTAAACGTAATCGTCACACCGCCCAGTTTATTATTTTCCGCCCAAATATCCCCGCCATGTGCTTCAATTAGTCCTTTACAAATAGCCAATCCAAGCCCCGTTCCGCTCACTTGGAGAGGGGAACTGAGTCGATAAAACTTATCAAAGACCTTGCTTAAATCCGTCTCAGGAATATTCGGGCCCCGATTAGCAATCACGATCTCTAGTTGCCTTTCTTGTTGCCGAATCGATATCAATATTTTGCTAGCGGCTTCGGAGTACTTAAGGGCATTATCCAACAGGTTGATCAATACCTGCTCTATCAGAATTCCATCAGCTTGGACCAAAGGGAGTCCTTCTTGGATATCAATATCCAACGGTCGTCGAGTCAAGGTGTCTCCAAGCCGATTAATCGCTACCCCAAGGATATCTTGGAGATCACACCAATCCTTTTTTAAGCTCAGCATGCCACTTTCTAGGCGTGCCATATCTAATAAGTTGCTAATAAAACGATTCATCCGTTCAGCCCCATGTAGAATTGTTTTGAGCAATTCCTTGCGGACCTCAGGACTATAGACAACATTTTGATCTTCTAAAAGCCCGGTAACGGCCCCGATAATGGAAGCGAGGGGTGTCCGCAAATCATGAGAAAGCGAATTGAAAAGTGCTGTGCGCAAACGTTCCGACTCCACTAACGTAAGGGTCTCTCTGGCTTGTTCTGCTAATTTGACTCGATTAATAGCCACAGCAGATAATCCCGTAAAAGCTTCTAATAATCGCATTCCCTCAGGATCAAATTGTGCTTTGCGTTCTTTAATATAAATTCCGAGAACTCCTTGGGTTCCCTGCTCTGTACGTAGCGGCAAATATAAAGCCTTTGCTGTACCCAAGGTTTCCGTTCCATAACCCGCTTTGAGTCCCCTTTCATAGACCCAGGTGGCAACTGAGAATTCAGGTTGATCTAAGAAGTCGTTCAATCCTGAGTGCTTTCTCAGTACTAATTGAGCCTTTTCATTAGGTAGTAGCAACATCACTTGCCCCTCTAATGTTTCGGAGACATTACTAACAATACAATCTAATACAGCTTCTAGGTTATCGACTGCTGCAATATCACGGCTTAAGGAATAAAGGGCTGAAATACTATTTTCCCGCTGCCGAGAATAATTGACCTGTTTTTTTAACCTTTCCGATAGGGTTCCGGTAATCAAGCCCACCAGCATAAAGATAACAAAGCTGATGAGGTAACGGAGATCAGCCACCGTAAATTTAAAAATTGGCGGAACAAAAAAGAGATCAAAGGCAATCGTCCCCATAAACGCCGTTGCAATAGCGGGAAGGGTTCCCCAGCGAGCTGCACTTAATAGAATAGGGAGTAGATAAGCCAAAGAAATATTAACCAATCCCAGAAATGGACTGACCAAGGTCAACACTAACGTCATCACTATAACCATCAAACTAGACGCAAGATAGGGAATTAGTTTGGGAGAATTCCTTATCTCCAATGTCTGAATTTGAGCTGACCCTGCTTCTTGCTGGTTACCAGGAATAACATGAATACTAACGCCTTGGCTTTGCCGAATCACTTTGTCCACGACTGATCCATGAATTATCTCCCAAAGGCGCGTATGCTGAGGTTTCCCAATGAGTATTTGCGAAACATTGCGTTTTCTAGCCAGCCCCAAAATAACTTCAGCTACACTATTTCCAGTTAGCCCGATGACTTCCGCTCCCAGTTCCTCTGCTAAACGAAGATTTTTGGCCATTGAATCTTTTTCCGATTCACTACTGGGAAAGCGACGCAGGGTTTCGACATGAACGGCTAATAATTCTCCTTGTACCTTCTCAGTCATTCTTTTTGCAATCCGAATCAACTGCGCTGAAAAAGGACTAGCACTTATACAAACTAAAATCTTTTCTCCCGTTGCCCAGGGTCCATCAATCCCATGGATTCGCCTATAGGATTCTAGCTGACGATCTACTCGTTGCGCAGTATAGCGAAGGGCCAACTCCCTCAGAGCATTGATATTGCCCGGACGAAAGAAGTTTCTGAAGCCCTCTGTTTCCTGGCCAGGAACGTAAACCTTACCATCCTTTAACCTTTGGATTAACTCTTCGGGCGGAATATCAATCAATTGAATTTGAGACGCTGCTTCTAAAACTTGGTCAGGAACTGTTTCCTGAACGGTAATTCCTGTAATTTGAGTCACTATATCATTAAGTGTCTCTAAGTTTTGAATATTCAAGGTAGTATAAACGTTGATTCCTGCTGACAATAATTCCTTGACATCCATGTAACGTTTTTTATGCCGAGATCCTTCGATATTAGTATGGGCGAGTTCATCAATCACAACCAGTTGAGGACGACGTGTCAAGACAGCATCTAAATCCAATTCGTGAAAAGTCCTACCTAAATAATCTCTTGTTCCCCAGGGAATGACTGTTAATTCTTTGAGCATAGCCTCGGTATCCGCTCTTCCATGAGTTTCTACCAGACCCACAACCACATCTATACCTTCCGACAATCTACCTAAGGCAGCCTCTAACATCGCATAAGTTTTTCCGACGCCTGAAGCTGCCCCTAAGAAGATTGTAAGTTTTCCCTTTGCCATTACATCACCTCGTTATTTCCGCATATCTCTTTATTGTCTAACAGGCGAAATTTTTCATACTGATGCAATCTTATTATAGATCTATTATTCATATAAAAGGCGTAAAAATTAAAGTAAAGACCATAAAGAAATTATAAAGATTTATGGATCATGAACAAGAGGCTAAACGCTAATCGAGCGTCAAGCCCCTCTTTCTAGGAATTATCGTTTGATTACCTAAAGATGCTTTTTCAGAACAGGATTATAAGGGACACTCGTAACAAGAATACTTTTACGGAAAAGTAACATTAACTTCATCAATTGCCCAGTTTGGTTATGAAGGATATTGTGCCATAATTTCTCTGGAACATATTCTGGAATCGCTAATGTGATTGTATCATAATTTCCATTCTTTTCAACTTTATCAAGGTACTTTAATAAATCGTGGACAGTCGCCCGATAGGGGGACTCTACAATTTCTAGAGGGATTTCAATATGATGCTCTGCCCAATGCTTAAGCAACTTTGCTGTTCGAACTGGATCTGAGGAAATATGGACAGCTGTGGTCTGAGGGGTTAGAGCATACGCGTATTTTAAGGTTTTTAAGACAATCAAGTTTAAATCATAGACTGGGACAATTATTTTATTCTTATAATCAGCCGGCTCAATGTGCGCCCTTCGTCGTTTAACTTTTATTACGAAGTTATGGAATTCTTGGGAGGCTTCTGAGGTTATCCTAACATCTTGTATCTCCCCCTGATAAACATGGTGAATCCCGCGGAACATCAAAACAAGGAGTGGCATAATAATGAGAATAATCCAAGCCCCTTGCGTAAATTTAGTTATTATAAAGATCAATAAGACGAGGAACGAAACGATTCCCCCGAAGCTGAAAATCATAAAATCAAGCTTCCAATTCCCTCTTCTCTCTTGCCAAGTATGCTTGGCAAGCCCTATACCCGTTAATGTAAACGAGATAAACACACCAATTGCATAGAGCGGAAGCATCGAATGGGTATCCCCGTGGAAAATAATGATCAGCAAGCTAGATACGATGAACAAAGTCCAAATCCCCACACTATAAACTAATCGATCCCCTAAATTCTTAAAATATCTTGGGGCATACCCTTGTCTGGCTATTAAGCTTAATAATATCGGCAAACCAGCATAGGGAGTACTCGAGGCAATCACCAAAATTGCAGCAGCGGTTGCCATTAAAACAAAATAAGGAAGGGTTTTTCCGAAAATAATTAAACCTAACTGATTGAGAATGGTATTCCCTTCTGCCGGGACGAGGTGGTAGGCACCAGCTAAATAAGTCAACCCGATTAACCCTAGTGAAACAATAATCGCCAAAATCAATAAGGTTTGAATAGCACGCTTTTGCGAAGGATTCTTAAAGGCAGTTACCCCATTGCTAACAGCTTCAAATCCAGTTAGCGCCGTTGTCCCTCCTGCGAATGCTCGCGCTAAGATAAACCAAGTAACACCGCTTACCGTTGAAGAAGCAAGATGCCCAGTGGCTACCGCGGTCGGAGTTACACCATGGACTAAAATCTCAATTAGGCCAGTTCCAATTAATAATGCTAAGGTCCCAATATACAGGTACACAGGAATCGAAAATAATCGAGCAGACTCTTTCAAACCACGTAAGTTTATCCATGCCATAAAGATAATCACTAAACAGTCTGCTAAAACTTTATGCTCGGTCGGGGCTAACCACGGCATAATCCCAGTTAAGTTTTCTATCGCAGAACTAACACTTACTGCCACCGTCAAAACATAATCAAGCGTTAAACTTGCACCCGCAATAAGACCGAAGTTTTCACCCAAATATGCTCTAGCGATTGTGTATGACCCACCACCTTCTGCATATTTCTGGATTGCTTTACGATAAACAAGAAAAATACTAATCACTAGCAAGACAATAAACAGTGACGTTTTCAAAATGTACGCATAACCTAGAGACCCTGCCAGCAAAAGAACATATAAGATCTCATCTGGAGCATATCCCTGTGAAGAAATAATATCTGATCCGAAAACTGGAACTCCTCCGAGGACACCCACTTTAGCTTCATCGGCATCTTGGGTCGATAGAGGATGACCTAAGATAAGAGTGCGAAGTTTTAATCCAAATAATTTATTGAAGTTAGCCACAGTCACAACACCTTCTCTCTTTATAAGACAAACTAACCCACTACTAAGCTTCGACTGTCAATATGCTAACCTCTTTTCATTACTAATGTAGCCTTATTATAGATCTATTATCCATATAAAAGGCGTAAAAATTAAAGTAAAGAGCATAAGGAAATTATAAAAATTTAACATTTATCCCCTAACCAATCAACCAATCTTATGCATGTATTGCCGTCTTTCTAGAAGCTGCAGAATTCCCCCCACCGCTTGTTCAGCCGCTCGACCGGGAACCGCTTTGGCAGCTGAAAGGCGCATCCGTTCTAAGTGTTTTGGATGTTCTAACAGGTCGAAGATAATTCTTTTTAATTCTTCTTCATTCTTTGCCACCTGGCCCGCCCCGATGCCTTCTAGATAGATTGTGTTTTCCTCTTCCTGTCCTGGTATAGGCTTAAAAATGATCAAGGGTACCCGTTTAGTCAACGCCTCGGAAACTGTTAACCCTCCCGCCTTAGTAATAATAATATCCGCAGCACTCATCAATTCCTCGACATTTTTCACAAATCCAAAACGCACCATCGGATTTTTACTGTCTAGGATCAAAGAGTCAAGATCTTTATATAGATTTCTATCCTGACCACAAACGACAATACTTTGCACTGGTAAAGACGACTCAGATAGAATTTTACAGATCCACCTTGCCCCACCCAAAACGCCATACGCTCCACCCATGACTAGAACTGTTGGCAGATAGGGTCTCAACCCCAGCCTTTTCAATATTTCTTGTTGATCTAATTTCCTTTCAAACTTTGAGCTCACTGGAATCCCCGTGATACGAATCGAACCTGGATTAATTCCTCGGGCTACCAGGCCTTCATATACACGCTTACACCCCACAATATAAAGATCAACCCCCGGGTGAATCCATTGACTGTGAACGGCATAGTCTGTTACAACCGTCACCAGTGGGACGGCTAAAACTCCTTTTAGCCTTTGTTGCGCCAAAACCCCAGCAACTGTCGGATAGGTACATATCACGAGATCTGGTTGTAAGTCCTGAATAATTTTCACAAATTCACGTCGCCCCAAACCGTTTAAAAAGCGTTGAAATACAGAATCGGGTGAAATCTTTGATGTACTATAGTAAAATTTCCCCCACAATTTCGGCGTATACTTAATAAGCTCAATGTAGGTGTTTTTAACAACTGTGTTAAAAGTCTTACTGAGAAATGACCCAAAATCCAAATGAGTAATTTTAGCGTTAGGTTCCTTGACGCGTATCTCCTCAATAATGGCGTCAGCCGCTCGCACATGTCCGAAGCCATACGTCGCAGAAAATATAAGCACATTCAATTGTCCCATGTACAAACCTCCTCGTTCTAAAGTCCTACCTCTTGGAAAAGCAAACTAGTAAGTCAACTTGTTTATCTGAAGCTGAACGTCGAGAACCTGGATGAGCATACTACTCCTAAAGTCTACGAAGAACCCTACTATATAGAAGTGGGGTTCTAGAAACTTTAAAAAAATATTGACATCCACCACCTATGCTAACATGGTGCACCGTTCTTAAGAAACTCATTCATTTCTCTGATCGTTACGGTTGCAATGATTCAAACGTTTCGTCAACGCCTAGTCCGAGCTTATGACCTGTATCTCTATGACAACTGTTACACCTTACGCCAGTTTTGATAAACTTCGCGTGGTCTTTTGGCATTATGGGTGCATTGGTTTCCGATTTGAAGTTACCTGTATGACAGTTCATGCAATTTGTATCGTAATAAATTGCCCTGAATGAAAAGTAATCCCCCTTAATCTGAATGGCTACATCCTTTAGTCCACGAACCGTTGTATCTAATCTATGAAACGGCCCTCTGGTCGAATGGCAGTTCATACAATCAACTTTTTTTATGTGGGGATGATTTTCCAAGACGCTTGATAAGCCTCAATTTGATGGCATTTCTTACATGATGAAGGATCCATATACCAGGCGTAGGTAAACCTAAAAGCAATATAAATTACTAAAAAAATTAAACCAAAAATAATGAAACTCTTCTTATAAGATTTCATACTTATTACCCACCTTTGCATCTGGAGTCCTTCAATAGGGTTCTCAACTTTTTAGTTTCTAATTCATAAGACCCAAGGGAAATTTTTTTAAGTATGAGGTATTTGATTATTACAAAGTTACTTGATATACTAACTTGAAAAAAATATGTCACGACAACTATTGTCATGACATTTTTTTGGCACCTTAATTAAGGGGGAAATTCAAATTCGTTTCGAAGAAAACTTAGGCTTTCTGATCAGTAAAACCAATACAAAAATGAAGAATAATCTTGCTAAAGCACTAAAGCCCTACAATGTTACGCATGAACAATGGCCACTGCTTAAATGGTTGTGGGTGCAAGATGGTATTTCCCAAAAAGAATTGTCTGAAACAAGTTTTAAGGATCAACCCACCATTACTAGAATTCTGGACAAACTAGAACGCCGAGGATTGATTCGTCGTCAAACTGATTCCACAGACAGGCGGGTTTCTTTAATCTACTTAACTACTGAAGGCTTGGAAATTAGAGATTTTCTTACCCCTTTGGCCCAACAAGCTTTGGAACAAGCCTTACAAGGATTTTCTGACCAAGAAAAGGTCGAGCTTAAGAATTTACTCAATAGAATTTGCAACAATTTAGAATAGAGGAGGAAAACAATGTTTGAGAATATCAAAAATTCACCGAACTACCGCTGGTATGTCTTGGCTACGGTTGCGATAGGTACCTTTATGGCAACATTGGATAGCAGTATTGTAAATGTAGCACTACCCACAATTTCTAGCCAGCTTAATTCGGATCTTTCTACCTTACAATGGGTGGTCACCGCCTATCTTTTAACAATTACCAGTTTACTGCCGGTCTTTGGACGTCTTGCTGATTTATTTGGACGCAAAAGAGTTTTCGGCCTTGGCTTTTTAGTCTTTATTTTTGGCTCAGCCCTTTGCGGATTGGCCGAAAATATCTGGTTTTTAGTGGCTACTCGAGTGTTGCAAGCGATAGGCGCAGCAATGTTAATGTCTAACAGTGCTGCTATCATCACCGCTATTTTTCCGCCTAAAGAACGAGGTAAAGCCTTGGGCCTTACTGGAACCGTCGTTGCACTTGGTTCACTAACAGGACCAGCCTTAGGTGGCATCCTGATTGGTTTAGCTGGCTGGCGTTCCATCTTTTATATCAATATTCCCATAGGACTTATTGGTTTCGCCGCAGTTCTTTTGATTCTGCCCAAGGATGTTCCCAGTAACGATAAAGAAAGTTTTGATTTTCTTGGGGCTTCATCCTTTACGCTAGGGATGATCTTGGTGCTCCTAGGAATAACAAATGGCGAAAAATGGGGTTGGTCGAGCTTTCCGATACTCTTGAGCCTAGTGCTGGGAATTGCATCGCTTCTCTTGTTTGCTCTAACAGAACGTAAAGTCAAACACCCTATGATTGATTTATCCCTATTTCGCAATCGTCCTTTCTTAATTGGTAATCTTTCGGGAGGGTTATCCTTTACAGCTATGTTTGCCAACAATATGATCTTGCCTTTTTATCTACAAGGGATCCTTCATTACAAACCCGCGCAGGTCGGAATGCTTTTAATGGTCTTCCCGATCGTAATGGCCATAGTAGCTCCGATTAGCGGTAATGCCTCTGACAAATTTGGACCCTTGGTGCTTACTACAAGCGGTTTAGTGATTACTGGACTCGGCTTGTTATATTTTTCTACCCTTTCAGCTACAGCTAATTTTTATCACATACTTCCAGGTTCAATACTCACCGGCTTGGGTGCCGGGATGTTTCAATCTCCCAACAACAGCAGTGTCATGAGTTCAGTCCCCCCTCAGAAATTGGGCGTTGCCGGAGGGATTAACAGCTTGGTTAGAAACTTAGGTATGGTCGCAGGTATTGCATGGTCCGTATCGTTGTTTGAATCTTTAGGTGGTGTCTCTATGCCGAAGTCGAGTGAAATACCTGTGTTCATGTCTGCTTACCATTATGTAATGTTAGTAGCCATGGTAATTGCCTTCATAGCTGCTGGTGTTTCATTAAACCGCAAAAGTTACGCCAAAGCTAAATAAGGCTTATAATACAAAATAGAGCCTTCGAATGGCTCTATTTTGTCTTTTATTATTGCAAAATAGGCTCTAAGCTTGGCAACATAGACCAATGCAATCCTCTAAGCTATATGGCACTTAAACCTCACGAAAAAGGTCGTGCCCGAAATTCCCGTATCAATATGTATTTCAGCATTATGCCTAGCAGTAATGCTGTAACAGGTGGCCAGACCTAAACCAGTGCCATTCTCTTTAGTGGTGAAAAAGGGTGTCCCAACCTTTTCGAGGCTTTCAGCCTTAATGCCACTCCCCTCGTCCTGCACTGCCAGAACGACCGCCTCAGCATCCATAAAGGTTCTTATGGTCAGCGTTCCACTACCCGACATGGCTTCTATTCCATTTCGGACAAGGTTTAAGATAAGCTGACGAATTTCTTTCTCGTCTAGGTCTAAAACTTTAGTGTCCTGCAGTTGCAAGTTAATCTCCTTGTCACAAACCATGGCGTCTGCTTGAATTAATGGGTAAAGATTTTCTATTAGACTGTTCAGACTTAAGGGCTTCAAGTCTACTGTCTTGTTTTTGGCCAGGCTTAGAAATTCGGTGATGATTGCATTTGCCCTATCAAGCTCATCGATCATCAGCTCAAAATAACTCTTAAACTGTTTAAATTCTTCTTTATCCCCTAGTAACTGGAGGAAACCCCGAACTGTGGTCATTGGGTTTCTAACTTCGTGACCAATCCCTGCGGCCATTTGTCCGACAAGGTTTAATCGATCTAGGCGGGCCATTTCTTTCTCAAACATCCTACGTTCGGAAATATCGTGGTAATACACGGACAAACCTTCCTCGTGCGGATAAACGTGAACTTCATACAGTGCATCAGAATGTCGTCCTTTAATTTCAAAATGTGCGGCTTCTTTCGAGTTCATGGCTTTTTCAAAAAAAGGACGAAATTCAAAGAGTGATTCTGGGAAAATATCCCAAATATTTTGGCCGATTAACTCTTTTTTCTCCTTCAACCAATATTTCTCTGCCTCATCATTGACGAAATTGAACCGCCACAGATGATCCAAGGTATAGAAAACATCCGTTATGCTTTCAAGAATATTGGAAAGCTTAAGGCCTGTTTCCCTGAGCTGTTTCGCAATTTTTTTGCGTTCTATTATTTCTTCTTTGAATTTTTCATTCACTTGGTAGAGTTGGTTGGTTCGCTCAAGTACAAGCCTTTCAAGAGTTATGTAGCGATCTTTTCGCTCTTTCTCTAATTGTATTCGCTCAGTAATATTCCTCACAGACCAGACAAGAATCTGCTGCTCCCCAATATTAGCCGCTCCGATCTGAATCTCTACGGGAAAAATCGCCCCATTCTTATGTATTGCCATTGCGTCTGAGATCTTGCTACTTTTACTCATCATCAGGTCATCTTTTATTTTCGAAAAAGAAACGCTACCTTCTGTAAAGAGAATTGAGACATACTGTCCCAGTAATTCTTCATGCTCATACCCGAACATCGCCGTTGTAGCTGGATTTGAGTTTATAACTCTACCCAAAACATCCAAGGTGATTATAGTATCTATGGATGTTTCTCCAATTACGCGGGCCAGCGCTTCTGCCTTGCGCAGAGCAGAAGTGGTACTTTCTAAGTTTTCGTTCATCGTTTCAAGTTCGAGGGCACGCTGCTTCAACAATTTATTTTGAAGCTTAATTTGTTTCTTATTAAAGTGCATCTTGGCAAACGCTTCTATTTTAAACTTTAGCATGACTGGGTTAAATGGTTTAAACAAATAGTCGATCGCACCCAAAGAATACCCCTGTGTAATACTTTCTGCGGACTGGTAAATCGCCGTAATGAAAATAATGGGTGTATCTTCGTGCTTTTTTCGTGCCCTGATGAGCTTGGCTGTTTCAAAGCCATCCATTCCCGGCATCTGCACATCTAATAAAATCACGGCAAAATCATCTTTCAATAAGCACTTTAAGGCCACTTCTCCAGAATTGGCAAAAACCAGATGATAGTCTGGGGATTGCAACACAGCTTCTAGGGCTAACAAATTTTCTTGGCGGTCATCCACAATCAAGATTTTCATGTCTTTTTCATCCTCGGTCCTCAGTCTTTTTCTTTTCACAGATTGAAATTTAAACAATTTGCTAGTTGAGTTCAGCTTATTTTACTTTCCGGTAGATTTTATGTTCTTGGTTAAATGCTTCATAACAATGGGAATAGTTGTTAAAGGAAATATCCTCCTTATTACCCAACCCCAAGATTCCTGACATAGACAGACTTTCATAAAATAGCCTGTGGACGCGATTCTGCAGCACTCTATCGAAATAAATCATGACATTCCTGCAGATAATCACGTGAAATTCATTAAACGAATGATCTGTCGCTAGATTATGTTGCGCGAAGACCACATTACGCGTTAGAACGGGGTGAAAAATGGCTTTATCCTGACAGATGTCAAAAAACTCTGAGAGCTCTTTCATTCCTCCCGCCTTTAAATAATTGTCATCGTAAGCCTGCATTTTATCTAACGGATACACGCCTTCCTTCGCCTTTTTTAATAAATCTTCATTCATATCCGTGGCGTAAATTTTTGTTTTATGGTATAAACCTTCCTCTTTCAGGATAATCGCCATAGAGTAAACTTCTTCCCCCGTAGAACAACCCGCATGCCAGATTCGAACAAACGGCAGTTCTTTGAGAAGCGGAACTACGTTCTCCCTAAAAGACTTAAAAAAGTATGGGTCCCGGAACATCTCTGATACGTGAATCGAGAAATCCGAAAGTAGCCGTGCCATCACACAGGGGTCGTGAAGAACCTTTTCCTGTAAGCTGGACACATTTTTCAACCTTTCCGTCTGAATTCGGTACCAAATTCTCCGCCTAATGGAAGCGGACACATAATTTCTAAAGTCAAACCCGTAGTAACGGTAAATACCCTCTAAAAGTAGCTCTATTTCGACCTTTTCTAATTCATCTAAACTTTCCTTTTCCGTGCTTTTCTTGTTTCCCGTTAAACTCACCCTATCCATCCTATCTATACAACCAAATCTTGATTAAAGAAAACAGCTGTTCAAGATTAACAGGCTTACTAATATAATCTGACGCACCCGCTTCAATGCATTTTTCCCGATCGTTTTTCATAGCCTTAGCTGTCAGAGCAATAATTGGCAAGTTTGCATACTCAGGAATTAGGCGAATACGACGCAACGCTTCATATCCATCCATCTCAGGCATCATAATATCCATGAGTATTAAGTCGATATCGGGGTTTTTTTCTAAAACCTCGATACCCTCTTTGCCATTCTCCGCAAATAGTGTCATAATCTTTTGATTTTCAAGGGCTCCGGTAAGGGCAAACACATTCCGCATATCATCGTCCACAACTAAGATTTTCTTGCCTTCTAAACGAGCATTTCCATTCTCCACCTTTTGAGATTCCTCCGCCTCACGTACGACTTTGGAAACGGCTTCAACGGCTTTAACTACTTGAGAAGGGGAACTCTTCAAGGTCGTCGCAGCGGCTTCGGCACGGAAAATATCGGAAGCCCCTATTCCAACATTATGGCTAGGCAAATAAAGGGTAAACGTACTTCCTCTACCCTCAACACTGTCAAGCTTGATGAACCCGCCCATTAACCTAGCGATCCTTTGACTAATAGTTAGCCCCAAACCCGTGCCGCCATATTTTCTAGCGGTTGTCCCATTTGCCTGTTGAAAGGCTTCAAAGACCATGTCCTGCTTATATTTAGAAATTCCAATACCTGTATCAGTTACAGAAAAAGCTAGGACCCAGTCTGAGGTTTTAAATATGTCATGATTAGCAATCATCTGACCTTCTGCTCTTCGAACCAGTAATGTGACACTTCCGCTGTTTGTAAATTTAAACGCATTGGATAATAAATTATTTAAGATTTGCAAAAGTCTGTGTTCATCCATACAAGAGGTATGGGGCAAGTCATCACTCATCTCGACAATAAAATCTAGATTTTTTTGCTGAGCCACAGGAAGAAAATACTGTTTGACATAGTCCATCGCATCCGACAATTTAAAAATGTCGGGATGTATTGTGATCTTACCCGCTTCCACCTTAGAAAGATCTAATATGTCATTAATTAAGCTCAACAGTTCATTTCCTGAAGAAAAGATCGTTTTCACATATTCAACTTGACTGGGCGTCAAATTGTCTTCTTTGTTCTCGATCAGCATTTGAGAAAGAATCAGTAAGCTATTCAGCGGTGTCCGAAGCTCATGGGACATGTTGGATAGAAACTCTGTTTTATAGTTTGAGCTTTCTTCAAGCTGTCGGGCTTTTTCTTCAAGAGCTGCTTTCAAGGTTTCTAGTTCCATTGCCCTTTTTTCAGAATGTTTATACTGAGCCTCTAGATTCTCATTAAAGGATTTAAGCTCCTCTTGTTGTAGTTGGAGTTCTTCTGATTGGGACTGAAGTTCTTCCGTCAGGACCTGTGATTCCTTCAATAGGCTTCCTATCTTCATGTGAGCTTGTACGCGATTGATTGTAATCCCAATGTTCTTTGAGATCAGTTCCAGCAACTCCTGTTGCAGAGTGCTATACAGTTGAAGAGATGCCAGCTCCATGACAGCCACTACCTGTCCCTCAAACGCCACCGGGAGTATAATGATGCCTTGGGGCGGCGATTCACCCAAGCCGGAGGTAACCTTAATATAATCTCTTGGGACCCTAGGCAATCTAATCGTTTTATTTTCTAAAGCGCACTGTCCCACCAGCCCTTCCCCGAGAAGGAAAACCTCACTTGCAGTTCCCAACGGATTATCCGCATAAACAGCAAGCCTTTTAAGACAGTGCCTGTCTCCGTATCCCTCCACGATATAAAAGACGCCATAACTTGCTTCGACCATGGGAGTTATCTTTGTGATCAAAAGATTGGCCAAAGTTCTTAGGTCCTCTATCCCTTGGCATAAGGCGGTGATCTCTGCAGTTCCAGACTTTAACCAGTTTTGCCCCTCAATTTCTTCAATGAATTCTTGCTCATGCAGGGCGTGTTTTTCTAGGGAACCAGCCATCTCGTTAAAGGCCGCCGCAATTTCTCCGACTTCATCATCTGAATGGATGTCAATGCGCGGCAAATCAATGTGCTCCTCGAGCGACGAAAAACGGTTCATAACTTCAGTGACATCACGTATGCCTTCTGTAACCTTACGCGTGATCCAGACAGTTATCCCCGCTCCACCAAGCAATGTTAAGATTAGAGAAGCAAAAAGGAATATGAGTGCCCGGTTATAGGCATCAGCTGACGATTTGATTAAGCCATTCAGTGCCTCATCTTCAAGTCTATTTAATTCCTCAACATACTTGAATATCTGACGCCGTTCCCCCGCTCCCACTTTTATCACTCGCTCGAACTCTGCTTTCTGGTCAGAAGAAGCCAGTGCAATGCAATTTTCTTGCAGTTCATTATACATAATGTTTTCGGCTTTTATCTGGCGGAGCAGATTCTTAGTTACATCTCGAATAGCGGAGGCCTCAAGGAAATTGAGAGCCGTCCCTACCTTCTCCCTAGAAACTTTGATCAGATCAATCGTCTCTACAAAATCATGCCCACCGATGTCAAGAAAAGCAAGATCTCTTAAGTACCTACTAATATTGTTAAGTTCACCTTCAACCATTTTAGAATACGTTAATTTTTGGTAGCGCTCCTGTTGATTTCTTTCTGCCCTCTTATTTTCTTGATCTAAGGAATAAATTGAGACCATAAAGAATACAGCCATTATGGCCAAAATAGAGGCAAATCCTAAGAATAACTTCGCCTTGAGCCTCATGTCCCGCTTCCTTTCTGAGGGGTATTTAATGTCGAGTGGAACAAAGATTACTCTGTCCAGTTGATCACTTCAATACTTAAATGAAATATTTCAATATTCAATTACTAATCTCCTTTGGTAAATAAGTCGATACGTGTCAAGTTTTAGAGTTTTCACAATATTCCTTTATTGAGATAATTCCTGAGAAACTTGATACTAAAATTTAACTCTCCTCTGAAACAAGGAAACAAGGGGACAGGTGCACTGTTTTGCCTTGGGCAAAACAGTGCACCTGTCCCCTTGTTTCCCCTGTCCCCTTGTTTCCCTATTTTTCTCCCAGCTTTTATTCTAATGAGTCCTCCATACTCTCACGTGAAAGTGTCCAGCGCAATTTAATGGCTTGCAAAGCTACGCTGTAATTAACTTGATCCCAACTATCTAAAGCATGATCTAAGTCAAAGCTAGTACTGGCCATAAACAAATGTTGAGCAAGCAAAATAAGCGCTTTATGGTTACTAGCAAAACCCTGTTCTAAGATTTTATCAAACTTAATTTCTTCCAAAGTGGTATGTCTTTTTGTAGCTGACCAAATTTCCTTGGTGGAAGTAAGGATGTAATAGGCCGAATAATAGCCAGACTCGTTAGATTTCTTTTGGGTTAATAGAGCTAAGAATTGCTCCTTATGTTGGCTATTGGCGTAGTAAATGTCTTCGAAATTCATGTAACAATCAGTCTCCCTCTAGTTTGATTATACTCACTAAGTTTCTCTCATCGATTGAGTCTAGTATATACTTATTGGCTAGTAACTACTACTTTTCATTAAAGCACGCTACGCGTGAAACAAGGGGACAGGTTCGCTGTTTTGCTTCGGGCAAAACAGCGAACCTGTCCCCTTGTTTCTTTGTCCCCTTTTTCTTTAGAATTATTAAGAAAAATGCGGGCAAGAAATTTCCAACTTTCAGCAGGTAGAGAAATAATATCAACAAAATAACCCTTGACAATAATAGGGTAAATACAGAGGTAAGATTGGGGATAGCTGTTAGTTTTTCCATACCCTAATCACCGTCTTTTTCAACCGGGACAGGAATAGTTACCAGAACTTCTTCAAGGACCTGACTTGCTTGTACCCCCCTAAGGCGATCCTCTCGTTTTAACGTTAAACGATGGTTTAGCACATAGCCGGCAAGATATTTTATGTCATCGGGAATAACGTAGTTTCGTCCCTTAAGCAAGGCCAAGGGCTCGGGCTGCACGATATAAAGCAAGACTGGCTCTGGGGCTTGCTCCTAAGGCTACCGCTGAATGAGATCGGGTTGCCCTGACCAGTTCTATAATGTAACTGCGAATCGACGAATGAACAAAAATATTGCGAGAGAGTTCCTGCCACTCCTGAACTTCCTTCTCTCCTGCCACTGCTTGGAGCTTCATTAAAGGATTTTCTTTACCCTGAGACAATATCATGCTTTCCTCGTCTTCGGCATTTGGGTAACCCATAGAGATTTTTAATAGGAAGCGATCCAACTGAGCTTCCGGTAATTGAAAAGTTCCATCGTGTTCAATGGGATTCTGGGTAGCCACAACGAAGAATGGGTGAGGAAGCTTCGTAGTCTGACCGTCTACCGTTATCTGTCTCTCTTCCATTGCCTCAAGCAGACTGGACTGTGTCCGGGGAACAGTGCGGTTTATTTCATCAACCAGTAAAATATTAGTCACCACCGGGCCTGCCCGGAAGGAAAAACTGTTACTTTGACGGTCAAAAACGTAAAACCCGGCAACATCTGTAGGCGTTAGATCAGGCGTACACTGAATTCTGTGAAAATCGGCATTTAAAGAAGCCGCTAAGGCTTTGGCTATTAAAGTCTTGCCCACACCAGGAACATCCTCGATCAGAATATGCCCTTCCGCTATAAGACCCACTAACAACAATGTCAAGGAATCTTCTTTTCCAAGCACAATGCCAGAGATATTTTCTTTTAAACGCTGTAAGGAGATCGGCAACATTATTCTTCCTCTTTTCTTAAATAACCTGTCACATTTCAAATTTACTCATAATTTCAATCAATTCCGATAATACTAGCAACCACAGTATATACGTTAATTGTATAGCTAGGCAATATTAATATTAGTAAAAAATAAGTAAAACCGACTAAGTTACCTTGTCGGTTTAATCGTTTAGCTGCCACGAAACCAGCTGCTCCGAGTGCGAAATATTTCTACAATTTGAACAATATCAGGGCCACATACGAGACTGTGTTTTCACCATTTTTATAGGGTATTCCTGAGGCTTTTACCAAGGCCATTACGTCAATTCCATTTGCTTCAACGGATGACACGGCTTTATCGGGAAAATGGCACTCTTCTCCTTCGAGATAGGCACATTTTACACAATACATGCATGGACCCGCATTTAATGGAAGGACTGCTGTAAAGGTGTAGTTATTCTCGATATACTCATGAATTTTCCTGAATATTTTTTCATGATTGACCTTTCCCTCTAGCATGCCTTCCCAATCAAAAGAATCTTCGATCGGATGGACCGTTTGGAACAAAAGACCCTGCTTAAAGCCCAAGACCCGTTCTTTCAAATCACTGATAGAACCCACTGCTGGAGGACACATCCAGTTTTTATTGTACGATCCACAGGAATTCTGTTCACATAGCTCTCTGAAATCCTCATTAAACTTAATCTCAGCCACTTCTGTAATTGTAGCATGGGCCGCATTTAATGCCTTAGCATCCTTCACTAGATTATTGAAAACTGTTTCCATATTCGATTGTCACCTTCTCTTCGAAAACTAATGCACAAACCCTTTAGAGAGATTTACGCATAAAACCGAGGAGTCCATAGTCTTCCCCGGTTTTATACAGCCAGTCGTTCCTATGAATGTAAATACGTAAAGTTATTATCGGTATTTACAGTTAGCTTGGAAAGTCTCCCACATAGCGATAAAATTCTCAATGGGAACGTCATCCTGTACATTGTGAACCGTCGAGAACACGAAACCTCCATCTTTGCCGAAGATGTCCATGTTTCTCTTGGTTTCTTCCCTAACTTGTTCAGGCGTTCCATTGGGAAGAGTAGATTGAGTATTGATCCCACCACCCCAGAATACGATGTCGTTGCCAAATCTGCTCTTTAACAGTTCAGGACCCATATCTGCAGCAGTTATCTGGACAGGATTCAGAATATCAAAGCCTGCTTTAATGATGTCCGGCAATGCCGCTGTAACAGAGCCGCAACTGTGTAGCGTTATTTTGACATCTCCCTTGGATTTGATGTAGTCATTGAGTTTCTTATGGTAGGGGAGTATCATGTCTCGGATAAGTTTCGGCGAAATAAAGGTTCCACGCTGAGTACCAAAATCGTCGGCTTCACTGGTAACATCAATCAGCCCGCCATAAACGTCAAAGATGTTATCATAAAACTCCATTTTCTTTTCCAGCAACTTTTCCATAAATGGAGTACAGCGTTCCGGTTCAGCTACTAACATAGCAAGCCAGTTTTCAAAGCCCCAGATCAAGGGGCCGGTTTGTAAGAAGCCATTACCAAACTGCTCGGAAATGGTGGTTGCAAACCCAGCCTCGCGGTAGTTTTCGAGTTCCTTTCGTCCCACCATAGCAAATTTATCCGGTGTAGGCCATACGAACTTTTTGTCGTCTTCTTCATCCTCTGCATCTCCCAATGCACACCCAGCTAAGTCGTAATATAGACCTTGCTGCTTTGGCATTCTGTATAAGGTTCCCCAATCATTTCGATAGAAATAGCTTTTTTCGTCTTCCCATTTCTTGGCATAGTAACTCTCCCCCTGTTTAATGGGTTTGAGTCTGGCTGCCCGCACATCACACCCTAAAAGATCCAATACTTTGTCAGATGCATATACAAGCTGGTAAGGAATGTGACACATTTCTAATTCTTCATCTTTAATGCCAAAGTAATCTAAAAGCTTTACATAAAAATACTTTGTGAATTTACACGAGCATCCAGCTCCAAGGTCGAGCGGGATACGATCCGGTTCCTTATGATTCAAAGCACATAAAACTCTTTCGCGATGATTCATCTTTTAGACCTCCCTGATTATTTGTATGGTTATCGATAAAGTATGCACAATACTTTCCCAAACGGAGGATGCGCACTCCATCTAAATGTTCACTATGAAATAGAGAACTAAGGCAATCGCTGCGCCTATGGCTTGAATTACGGTTATGCCACGAATGCTTTTGCTATAACTGCAGCAGATGCAGCATCAGCTGCAAAAGCATCAGCACCGATCATATCTGCAAATTCTTGAGTTATAGGTGCACCACCGACAATTATCTTAACTTGGTCCTTCAAACCAGCCTCAATAATTGCAGCTACTGATTTCTTTAAAGATGGCATTGTTGTTGTTAATAATGCTGAAAGACCAACAAGGTTACAATCTGGATTTGCTTTAATCGCATCGATAAATTTTTCTGTTGAAACGTCAACACCTAAATCAATTACAGCGTATCCGGCACTTTCAACCATCATAGCAACAAGGTTTTTACCGATATCGTGCAAGTCGCCTTCTACCGTACCGACAATGAATTTACCAAGCACAGTAGTCTGGCCGCCAGCTAAATGCGGTTTTAAAAGTTCCACACCTTCTTTCATGGCACGAGCAGCTACGAGCATTTCTGGAACATAAATTTCATTGGCTTTAAATTTTTCACCCACAATGCCCATTGCATCAATCATTCCTTGATTTAAGATATCGATGGGTTTAAACCCTTCTGCTAATGCTTCTTCTACGAGACCTCTCATAATTTTTTTCTTACCTAATTCAATTGCTTTCGAGATTTCTTGAATTTTAGACATCTTAAACCCCTCCATTTATGCTAAGCACATTAATTTTTGATCACTTTCTAAACTAAATTAAAGCTTGTTAAGCTTTTGGCAAAGCTCCAATTAAGCCTTCTCTAAATGCTGAGATATATTCTAAGCAGTATTCATCTTCTTCCAATAACGCTTTTGCAGCAAATATCATGCCCAACAAATCTCTGTTTGTAGGGTCCATGATCGCACTATCCATACCGGCGTTCAAGGCTAAAACCATAAAGGCTTGGTTAATCAATTTGCGTGCAGGTAATCCAAATGAAATATTGCTTAAGCCGCTTGTCACATGGATCGTTGGATAGCGTTTCTTTATTTCTCTTGCACATTCTGCAAAGGTGGTTAAAGCAGTTTCCTGAGTAGACAGGGTCTCCACCAATGGATCAATATGCAAGCGTGACGGATCAATATTGAACTCTTTTGCCCTCTTCATAATAGTTTCAAAGACTTCTAAGCGTTTTTCCACAGAATCAGGAATCCCCTTGCCATCACATAGAAGTGCTACACATTCCCATTGAGTATTAGCGATAACAGGGAATATTACATCTATTTTATCCCCTTCCATAGATACAGAGTTGACCAAACCTGTTTTTTTGCAAAAGGGTAATGCTGCTACACAGGAATATGGACTTGGACTGTCAACACAGATTGGTACATCAGTAACTTCCTGTATTAAATCGATCAACCATTTCATCGTCTCGACTTCGAATTCTACTTCTACCGATGCACAAACGTCAAGATAGGTAGCACCTGCTTCAGCTTGTCTTTTAGCGCAATCACGAATAAAAGCTTCATCCTTTTCTCGAATGGCTTTGGCCATCGATGGAATAGAACCGTTTATTTTCTCACCTATAATAATCATTTGTTATCTATTTCTCCTCCTTAGGACTTTTTAAAAACTAGCCCCTTCCGTAAACCTGATACAAAAGGGGCTAACTTGAAGTACCATACTGGTGTTTGGAGAACCTAAGCCGAAATCTCCTCAAGTACTTTTCCTTTGGTTTCTTCGCCTAAGATCCCAACGACGAGTGCCGCAGCCACAAAACAAGCAGCTCCAAGTGCAAATACCCCAGACTGTCCTGTTCTTGGCAAAATTATTGCCACAATGGATGGACCTAAAAGTGATCCTAACCTACCGACTGCCGAGGCGAAACCAGAGCCAGTTGCCCTCGACCTAGTAGGATAGAGTTCCGGAGTATAGGCATATATGGCTGACCACATACCAAAAAGAAAGAATTGCATACATAAACCGTAAATAATTAGAGTGGTAAGAGTTGTCGCTGTCCCATAGAAGTAGGCTGAAACTGCACAACCCAATAGCACCGTGATAATTGTTATTTTACGCCCTTTAGATTCTATAAAATAAGCAGCGGTAAAGAATCCCGGGACTCCAGCAAGTGAAATAATGATAGTGTAGAAGACTGATTTAGTTACCGAGTAACCTGCCTGCTGCAGAAAGGCTCCTAGCCAAGTCGTTATCCCATAGTAACCTAGTAAGGCAAAGAACCACAAAGACCAGACCATAATGGTTCGTTTAGCATATCCTGGTGCCCAAAGTTCCAAGAAAGAAAACTTGTTTGCATGTGCCGCCGCTACGGATTGACCTATATTTTGGACAGGTGGCAGTTCTCGCCCTAAGGATTTCCTTACCCCCTCCTCAAAGCCCAGCATAACCTTATTGGCCTCTTCGTGTCGTCCAACGGTGTCTAACCAACGGGGGGATTCTGGTACAATACGTCTAATTATGAGTACAAAGATCGCTGGAATCCCTTCACAAGCAAATACCCAACGCCAACCGCCTACCGGCAAGATGAAATAGGCTAACAGCCCTGCCGCGATGAAACCAATGGGCCAAAAACCTTCCAGTAACGCAATATAACGTCCGCGATTCTTAGCTGGGATAAATTCAGATACTAAAGATTGTCCGATCGGAAACTCCATACCCATTCCAAATCCTAATAGAATTCTACCGATGGCTAGCATTTCAACATTTTGAGAGAGTGCACAGATGAAGCTGGCAGTCCCCCAGAGTACCATACTATACTGGAAAACAATCTTACGTCCAAATCGGTCAGCGAGCATTCCTGCAATAGCGGCTCCTAGAAACATTCCTAAGAAACTCGCGCTTGAAAGCAGTCCTGCTTCCACTGTAGATAAATTAAAATAAGTCTTTATGGATCCTAAAACAAACGTTAACATGCCTAAGTCCATTGAATCAAAAAACCAGGCTGTTGCTATGATATAAAAGATCTTTCTTTGATAAGAGGTAAGTGGCAGTCGTTCCAACCTTTGAGGTATACTGAAATTTTTCCCATAAATACTTTCTATAGGTTGTGCCATCTCTTAATGCCCTCCATTTTCTATTCTATTTAGAAAGATTCCCACACTTGTCAATGCCTAATTATTACTAAACCTACCATTTATGCTAAAGTATTATTGCTTTTGTTTCCGCCTTACCAGCATCTGAAGCGAAGAAATCGAAGCGTATAAGCGAATTTCCGAGTGCCTCCTACCGCTATATTAATCTGTTTGCGAAGACATGCTCGTCTGCAACCTGAAACGTCTTCCCCATAAAGCCATAATCGCACTCATCCTAGACGGAAATTCAGTTTATGCTCTGCCTCAACGAATAGATATGGTATACAGACTAGTTTTTACCGATGTCCTGAAGGTCTCCTTTGACCATTCCTACGATAACCGGTTCGCCAACTACGAACAATGTCTTTCCTCCTAACCTTCTCAGAGTATTTTCTCGATGTTCTGATTTGATTTTAGTATTTTTTGATATGCAAGCTCCTTTCATTATTTCTTAACAATTATTTATTTATCATCTTGATCTTTTGCAATTATTGTGCCAATCAAAAAAATCAGAGTATTCGGCACTTTGCCAAAATACTCTGATCACAAAAGTAATCACTCTTTTAGAACTAACTATCCAGAAAAGCAACCGTCACCCCCATTCTTGGACGTTTTAGTACTGATTCATATTGTGTTCACTACGATTCGATAAATGATCAATTTCAGGTTCCCTTACTTATATTTACAACTTATTCACCGAAATGTTATACTTCTTCATTTTCTTAACCATACTAGACTGACTAATTTTCAGAATAGCTGCAGCCTTTCGAGTACTTCCCGTTGTACGGTATGCCTCAGCAATCAACTGATGCTCCTCACTTTCTAAGCAAGCTTGTAAAGAGGTGATATCTTTAATTGGCGGCTTTAATGACCTAAGGGAAGTCTCCGTTAAAGCATTAATCCCTATACAATCTTCACGATAGGTGACAACTAAGCGTTCAATGGTGTTTTCTAGTTCCCTAATATTTCCTGGCCAATCATGTTCCAGAAAAACATCCATTACCTCTGGGTGAATCCATTTTTGATAGCCATACTTTCGATTAAATTTCCCTATGAATTCCGCGACAAGGGAAAGGATATCTGCTTTGCGCTCTCTTAAAGGTGGAATAACAATGGGGACTACATTTAACCTGTAATATAGGTCCTCACGAAACTCTTTTTCTTTAACCATGACTTCCAAATCCCTATTTGTGGCCGCAACAATTCTTATATCGAGCAAAATAGGCTTCTTGCCACCTATTTTGGTTATTTCTTTGTCCTGAATTGCACGAAGAACCTTGACTTGCAAATCAAGAGAAAGTTCCCCAACTTCATCAAGAAATATCGTACCACCTTGAGCTAGCTCAAATAAACCTGCTTTCCCCTCCTTTAGCGCTCCAGTAAAGGCACCCGCTTCATAGCCAAAAAACTCCGATTCGAGGAGATTTGGCGGAATTGCCCCGCAGTTAATTTTTATAAAGGGTTGCTTAGCTCGTTTGCTGGCACGATGGATTAATTGAGCGATAAGTTCCTTACCAACGCCGGTCTCCCCAAGAATTAAAACATTTGAATCCACGTTGGCAACATGATAAGACATTTCCAACTTCTTTTGCATTTTCGGATCTTTGGTAATGATTTGCTGAAAAGACTGTTTTGAACGCAAATGTTCTAGTTCATGGAAATACTTATCCCTTATTTGTTCGCTTTCAGCCAATTTCCCCTTTAATTCATTTAATTGAGAAACATCGCGGACAGCAGTTACTACATAAGAAATGTTCCCACGGTCGTCAAAGACTGGGTTACCGCTCATCAAAAGATCCTTACCGTTTCTTACATCCATTACATTTACCTGAGATCGCCGCTCCAACACCATTTCTGTAACCGATTTGTTCATGTAGCCTTGCTTTAAAAGATCTCGTACGTGTTTCCCGACAAACTCCTTTGCGATAATTCCCGTCATATGTTGATAGGCGTTATTAGCACGAACAATGATGCCTTGAGCATCAGCCACAACAATTCCATCATCTAAAAAATCGATCACATCATCTAAGCGTTTATTAATAGCTTTAAAAGTATCCAATTGGTGAGATAGTACTTCGAATTCGGAAATATCTTGAAAGATAGCAACCGCGCCAATGATCTTATTTCCCCGCCGGATTGGACTTCGGTTCGCAATAATAGCTCGGTCATTAATATCCATACGTTGGTTATGTTCTTCCGTTCCCTTCTCCATAACTTGGACTAACTGTGTATTGGATATCACCTGCTCAATCTGAGCTCCTAGTGCTTGGGCTTGAGGGATATTAAGGACGATTGAGGCTGCTTTATTAAAAATAATAACTTCTCTGTTTAAGTTGATGGCAATAATACCGTTGTGCACAGATTCAAAAATCTCTTGCCAATCCCCAACGTTCATTTCGAGACTCATCATTTTCGTCCTTTCTTAGTACCATCCTATTTTCATTGATTTTAGCCCGCCAATCGCGGAGCTAAAACTTAATCTTTTCTAAGCGAGCCATCAGCAGATTCTCCCGATGTAATCCGGTTAATAATCTTTAGGACTGTGGCATCTAACCTAGCTGTTTCACCATTCAGTCTTGTAGATGGTATCCAGAAACTAACGATCCTTTGTCGATTCTTTTTTAGATAAGAGTAGATAATTTGTGCTTCATCAATATCATGCTGTTTCAATCTTTCCATGTCACTTTTTGCAGTCACAAACTTATCCCTGATCATCTGTTTTAGGGATTGCCTTAACTCCGTACTATCTGTCATTACATTATTAAACACTTCTCGATAAAGAAGTTTATTCCCTTTGATCAAGAAAAATTTAGCATGTCCTTCGTCCATAAATTCAACCGCTAGGATATTCCTATTTTTATTTGAGGATTGAACTAATCGCTGTTTTCCAATGACATGTCGAATTCCTAAATAATACTCTCGATATTGGGCTGCCCTTTCAAATTGAGTATTCTCAATAGCCATATCGATCCTTTTAGAAAGTTCCTGAACAACAGCCATATCATTCCCGTTTAAAAGCTGTCGGATATTTTCAATGTGAACCCTATATTCCTCAGGACTTACCTGCCCACTACAAACACCCAAACAAGTACCCAACTCCCTGAACAGACAGCCATTAACCCGTTTTACTAATCCTGGGCTAGTACATTTTCGTATAGGATAGAATTCATTCAGGTATCGTATTGTCATCTCAACCCGATTAGGACTGGTAAAAGGGCCAAAATATAATCCGCCATCATCAGCTTTCGTCTTAACTTTCGTAACCTTTGGGTATTGCTCAGCCGGTATTTTTATATAAACATACTTTCGATCATTTTTCATCTGTTTGTTATATCTAGGCTGAATTTCCTTGATTAGACGACATTCTTCAACAAATGCGTCCAATTCGGTATCTGTCACTAAATAATTAAACGTATGGATATTATGGATCATTTCGGCAACTTTTGGGACCCTGTCCTTTTGGTTTTTAAAATATTGGGAAACCCTGTTCTTGAGATTCTTCGCCTTACCGACATAAATTATATTCCCCAGTGAATCGAACATACGATAGACACCTGGTCTTTGTGGAAGTTGCTTAAGCAGTTCATTCAAGTCCATATAATACTCCGCTACATTTAGTTCTTGTACTTATTTTATTATATTATACGTTTTTGTTCATCATAATTCGACATTTGATTCCAACACATAATTAGAGGACCGATTCCAAAGGTTATTGGAATCGGTCCTCTAAGAACTAGTTTTATTTGAAGTACCTATTAAGCAGGCCTTTAAAGGCTGCTCCGTGCCGTGCTTCATCCTTACACATCTCATGAACAGTATCATGGATGGCATCATAGTTTAGCTGTTTTGCTTTTGTAGCAATATCTTTTTTACCCTGACAGGCACCGAATTCTGCTTCCACCCTCAACTCTAAATTCTTTTTAGTATCTGCACAGACAACTTCACCTAGTAACTCCGCAAACTTAGCTGCATGATCCGCTTCTTCAAATGCTATCCGCTTATAAGCTTCTGCTATCTCGGGAAAACCTTCTCGATCCGCTTGACGGCTCATTGCGAGATACATTCCGACCTCTGTGCATTCACCCATAAAGTTTGCTCTTAAGCCTTCAAGTATTTCAGCATCAACGCCCTCGGCAACCCCAATTTTGTGTTCATCTGCCCACTGCATTATGCCATCACTTTCTCCATGAATTTCTCCCTAGGAGACTTACAATGCGGACACTGTTCCGGCGCTTCATTCCCCTCAAATACATAGCCACATACTGAACATATAAATTTTTTCATGTATAACTGCCCCCTAAAAAATTATTAACCTTATGTATGTATTTTATAATAATTTTAATAGAAAAGCAATTGTAAATTAGTAAATATTTAAATTTATTTTTTAAATACTTTACACGCACTAGTCAATTAATTTCCATCAAGGAGAAAACTTTTTCATCTATCTCTTCCTACACATTCAAATCTCTACTCTTATAAAATACATAAGTCACCTTAAATAATCCTGCAATAATCACAACAGACAGAATAACATAAACAGGTTCAAACCCACGGGTGTACATGTTTTTCGCGTCAAAATATTTAAAGGGTGTAAGGTATTTAAGCATATCTATTCGGCTATTCAGATCGATCGCAATTGATAACATAAATGTGAGCAAAAGTATTCCTGTAGCCATGGATGCAGCAGTCTTAGGATGCTTACTAATAGCGGCTATGGCTGTCCCGATAAACAAAAATATAAGTTGTAAGATCAGCATTCCAACCATCAATTTTGTTATATCACCCATCACCGCTTCTCCTTTACTATATCTTTGTACCAAAAGAATTGAGGAGACCAAGGTTACAAGATTAAAGATTAAGAGATTGAGCAACGATGCAAGCAGCTTTGAGGTAATGATCTTACTTCTGGAAATAGGTTTTAAAAACAAAAACTCTGCAGTTTTATCCCGTAATATCCATTTCCATTAAAATCCTAATGAGAAAAATAAATCGAAAAACCGCCATTCTTCGCAGATTGGCGGTTTAGACGATCGTCTTTTCTAGAATAATTATTCTATCATTTTGCATAGATTCTACAACTTCAAGCGATAAATTAAAATACTCGGCAATCCCCTCAATCGTTATATAATCCGGGAATTTTCTTCTTTTCAAATGCGCATACCTTTTAAAATTGTATCTTCCCCAACCATACATGATTAAAAACCCTAATAATGAAATCACAATTGTAATTATAAGTGTATTAATTGTACGATAAATACTTCCCAGTATAAATAATTGTTTATAAAAGTTTGATAAATTAAAAATCCAGATTAGCAAAGATAATATTATTTGAACTATATACCCTAGCATAAACAACCAACCAATAACTGTTATGAATTTCTCAATGACTCTAATATACTTTTTTTGAAATCCATCGATTATATTCATAATGAAAGCCCCCGATCAGGGCTGTCCCAAGTAGCAAATTTTCCCCGTTTACTAAATATGGTTTTTGGAATAGCATATACAATGACTATAGCGTTAAAATACCAGTAAAAAGTTGGATACCAAATAGCCCATAAATAATATCTGAGCAACTTTTCGTCATAACGCTTATCCAATAGCATTGCTACAACAAATTGAATCAACGAAAGTAAGGCTAAATATTGCCCTTGCCAAAACATAGGGAAAAAGGATAGCTTTCCAGCAAGAATTTGAACTACAATGAGTACAAATAGTATTAACCATGCTATAGACCAGATAATACTCATTATTTGTTCTAAATATACTGGAATCAACCGTCTGTTTTTCCAATCTAACCATATATCCCAGTGTCTGATGAGAACTTCAATCCCACCTTGCGCCCACCTTACTCTTTGCTTCCATAAACCTGCAAGGGTCTCGGGTACTAACATCCAACATATCGCCCTTGGTTCATATCTTACATCCCAGAAACGCTTCTGTAACTTCCAAGTTACCCCAATATCTTCTGTCATTAAATCTCTATCCCATAAACCGCAATCAATTAAGGCACTTTTTCTAAATGCAACCACAACGCCTGAAACTGTCATAACCTTGCCCAGTAATCTTTGCGTACGTTTTATTAAACTTATGATACTGGAAAATTCACATAGTTGAATTCTAGCCAATAATGAGTTCCTATTCCGTACTCTAGGATTTCCTGTAACAGCCCCGACACGTTCTCCATAATTTGGCGTAACAAAATGTGGAATCATATAGTTTAAGGCATCAGGATCAAGATAAGAATCCGCATCAATTCCTACTAGAAATTCTCCTTTTGAGGCAATTAACCCCAGATACAAAGCATTTGCCTTTCCTGCATTGGTTTTAAGTTGAATGACTCTTAACTTTTCATAGTTCCTTGAAAGTTCTTCCAAAACATCATGCGTGCGATCTTTGCTACCATCATTGATCGCTATAATTTCATAGGACGGATAATTTAAATTATCAAGTCGTTCAACAGTATTTTCTATTGTATTTTCTTCGTTATAGCATGGGACTAATATAGAAACCATAGGAGTTTCATTTATAGGTAAGCTTGGCTTCTTTTCTATTTTATGATAAAAAAGAATTCCCCCAATTATCCAAAAAGTACTCATAATCAAAGGATACCAAAAAACATACAATGAAATTAAAGTTATGAAATTATTCAAAATCGCATCTCTCTAATTTTAGTAGTAAAACTAACCATTTTGTTTAACATCTTTGCGCACCTCAATAAACTCCTAAATTTTGTAACTAATTTAACAATAACTTGTTAATTTTACCTTTATTAGTAATTATAATATTTCTTGTTACATCTAATTTAGATATTCGTTAAACCAGTTTGATTTACCTCGTGGTAATTTACGGGAAAAGATAAACTAGGTACCTGAAAACAATTATTTAAGGGACCGTAACGAGAAACTTCATTTGTAGTCTCGTTACGGTCCCTTTTGTAGTGCTGAGTACTACCGCTTCCAGCAGTTACTATTTCGGGAGCTTAGACAAAAGCTTAAACGACCCTTGTAAATCAGCGTACAATTTCTTATAAAGCTCGTAATACTCCTCATAAACCTTTCGTGTCGAAGGATTTGGCTTCAGGATAATATTCTTGCTAACCAAATTGTCACAGGCAGCTTCAACCGAATCATAGACCCCTGCTCCAACTCCCGCTAGTATTGCCACACCAAAGGCAGGCCCTTCATCCGCTTTGATCGTGCTGACAGAGCAACCATACATATCCGAAAGCATCTGTCTCCAAACAGTACTTCTTCCACCACCACCACAGGCTATCATGTCTTCAACGTTGACCTGCATTTCCTTAAAGACATCAACACATTCTAGCTGGGAAAAGGCTACGCCCTCCATAACTGCGCGAATCATGTTAGCGCGGTTATGTGATGCGGACAATCCAAAAAATACCCCTCTACAATCAGGATCCGGATGAGGAGAACGTTCACCCATCAAGTAAGGTAGATAAACAAGTCCGCCTGCTCCAGGCATAACTTTTTCGGCTAACCTATCCATGACAACATAGGGGTCAACGCCTAGCCTTTCAGCCTCGATCATTTCCTCAGAACAGCAAGTATCTCTTAACCACTTCAGCGATAAGCCAGCACCTAAGGTACAGCTCATTAGCGTCCATTTTCCTGGCACAGCACTACATAGGGTATGCACTCTTCCCTTAAGATCAATGGAAACATCATCTGAAATAGCATAGACTACACCGGAGGTCCCTATGGTAGTAAAAGCGTTTCCTGTTCTTACAACCCCTGTACCAATGGCTGCTGCGGAATTGTCGGCAGCACCGCCCACAACGATGGTGCCCACACAGAGTCCCGTCACCTCAGCTGCCCTGCTGTGTATTTTACCCGTAACCTCTGGAGATTCATAAATTTTCCCCAGCATAGATTTGTCGATATTAAATTTGGATAGTATTTCATCAGACCAACAACGGTTCGGTATGTCCATCAGTTGCATACCCGATGCATCTGACACATCTGTAGCAAATTCACCCGTAAGCATATATCGAATGTAATCCTTAGGCAGCAAAATATGGGCGCATTTCTCATAGACTTCAGGTTCATTGTTCTGAATCCAAAGTATTTTAGAAGCAGTAAATCCTGTAAGAGCAGGATTAGCAGTAATTTCAAGGAGTCTCTTTTCGCCCATTATACTATTCATCTGCTGGCATTCTTTTGCTGTCCGCTGATCGCACCAAATGATCGAATTTCTTAGTACCATTCCATTTTTATCGAGCATTACAAGCCCATGCATCTGTCCGGAAAGACCTACCCCGGAAATTTCAGATGCCTCAATTCCACTCGTAGTAATAACGTACTTAATACCATCACACGTGGCATTCCACCAATCAGAAGGGTCTTGCTCTGCCCACCCATTGGCTGGCTGATATAATGGGTATTCAATCGTCTTTGAACAAATTACGTTTCCTACAAGGTCAAATAACACAGTTTTTGTACCCGAAGTTCCTAAATCAACGCCCAGTAAATATCGCATTGCGCACCCTCCTGGTCTAAACGTCCACAACTATTGGTGAAGGTACAATTAGTCGATTTTAATAACCGCCTTAACGACCTCTTGTTTATGGTTAATGGCAAAATCAAAGGCTTTCGCAACCTCATCGAAACTAAACTCATGAGTAATAATTCCAGAGATATCTATTATACCCTTCGCAATGGCTTTTATCGCTTGGGGATAGATATTTCTGTAACGAAAGACTGATTTAATTTCTGCTTCTTTAGCCATAATTTTTGCAAAGTTAAATTCGATAATATCCTGAGGCGCCATGCCAACCAATACTATACACCCACCATTTTTTATCAGATAAGGGGTTTGAGCAATTGTTTGGGCAGTCCCTGCAGTCTCTATTACAATATCAACGCCTTGTTTATTCGTAAGTTTATCAATTTCTGCTAAAACATCTACTTCAGTAGCATTGATAACAGTTGTAGCTCCCAGTTTTTTAGCATATTCAAGCCTTTTGGGAATAACGTCCACAACTGTAATATCAGTTGCCCCAAACGCTTTGCACGCCAGAAGGGTTGTTAGACCAATCGTACCTGAACCCAGGATAACCACGGAATCTCCCAACTTAACATTCCCCTGCTTTGCAGCATGCATACCAACGGCTAAGGGTTCAACCAGAGCTCCCTCTTTTGTAGAGATCCTATCTGGCAGTTTAAAGGCCATAGTTTCCGGAAAGGCAATATAGTTCATGAAGCAACCATGATAGGGTGGTGTCGCTAAAAACTCTACATCCGGGCAAAGATTGTATCTGCCAGTCTTGCAAAATTCACATTGCCCACAAGTAATTCCCGGTTCTAAGGCGACTTTATCTCCAACCTTTAGATTCTCTACCTTAGATCCAATGGCGACGATCGTTCCTGCACATTCATGACCAAGTATAAAATCCCCATTGACAATAAAATCGCCGATTTTCCCATGTTCCAAATAGTGTACGTCAGAACCGCAAATTCCAACATACTCAAGTTTGACAAGGACTTGTTTTTCCTTCGGTACAGGGACTTCAATTTCTCGTATTTCCAATTTGTTAAGACCAGTCATGTAGGCTGCTCTATTTTTCATTTAGTACCCCTCCTCTACTTGCGCATGGTCCTCAAATGAATGCAAAGAATTCACTCACTTGGCACAAATCAATATGCTCGTTTGCTAACAGGACATTCATCCCCTAAGGGAGAATGTCCTGCGGACTCTGGCGAGTCAAAATGGATTATTTAATTGTTCCGGATTTTTTGAGGATTTCAAGATATTGATCAGCATTTTCCTTGGTAACAAGTGGATTGCCGATATCTGTATTAATTTCTTTTTCTTTACCAGTTAAAAGTTTATTACTGGCATCTAACATTTTCTCTGCGAGCTCATTAGCATTTTGCAAACATGTGGAAGTCATTCTGCCCTCTTTGATGAGTAATAAAGCTTCAGCAGTTCCGTCGACACCATAGGCAAGCATATGTTCATATTTTGGATTGCCCTTTACGACTTCAAGTGCTCCTGCAGCCATGTTATCATTCATGGCAATAACTGCGTCAATTTTATCATTAGCCTGAACCCAGTCTTCCATATACTTCATAGCTTCATCTTTGTTCCAGTTAGCAATTTGCTCTCCAACAATTTTAACATCAGGGCGTTTGTCAAAGAACTCTTTTTGCCAGCTCTTACGTCTTTCATCAGCATGGAAGTTACCTGAAGGTCCTTTTAAGACAACGACCTTTGCATTCTGTGGAATTTGTTTTAAAGCTGCACGGGCATTAACCGCTGCTTGCTCATAAGGTTGAGCATCGACTGAAGATGCACCTTGAATACCAGAAATACGGGCGTTGGTTGTAATGGCAAAGATACCAGCTTTAACAACCTTTTCGACATACGGTCTTTGAGATTCACCACTATTTGGTTGTACGATAACTAGATCAAATTTGTTGGTTATAGCATTCTCAATCATGGAGTTTTCTTTATCATCATTAGCTTGTCCATCAAAAACCTCAAGCTTAATATTAGGATATTTCTTTGCTTCGTCTTTCACTGCATTGGCAAGCCAAGCCGCAAATGAATCGGATTGGGCGCGAGCAATGTAAGCAACCTTGTATGTTTTTTGGCCACTAGCCGCATCATTCTGAGCAGGGGTTGTTGGTTTACTTGATGAACATCCGGCTAATAAACCTACTACAAGTAACATGGAAACTACGCTTAACAGTCTTTTCTTCATTCTTTCCCATCCTTCTCTAGTCATATTTTTTATATTTCTAAACAGTAAGGCTTTTAATTCAGTGGTCGGTTAAATGGTTGCATTTAACAATTTAGTTTCTATTTAATTAGAAAGCCTTATCTGTTATTTTTATTTTCCATCTACTCCCTTATCCTCTATCCTGCCTAACATACTGTTTGCTCTGCGGTTTCTTGTCCGGATATCGTAGATTACCGCAAGTGCAATAATTGTGCCCCGAACTATTTGCTGCATATAAGAATCTACATTGGTTAGGTTCATAATATTATCTAAAAACCCTACAATGAACGCACCGGCAAGTGTACCACCAACAGTACCGACTCCACCAGAAAAGCTCGTTCCGCCAATAATGGCTGCGGTTAGAGCCGTAAACTCATAATTGATAGCACCGTTTGGAAGACCTGCATTGACACGGGACATAAAGAGAACACCGGCAATTCCTACAAAAAGACCATTGATGATAAAGGCAGTATATTTAACCTTGTGAACGTTGATCCCTGAGGCAATCGACGCTTCTTCGTTCCCCCCAACAGCATAAAGAGAACGTCCAAAGCGGGTATGATTTAATAAATACCAGGTAAAAATTGCAATGACTATTAGAAAAATAATAGGAATAGGGATTATCCCAATGGAGCCTTGTCCTAACTCTACAAAATTTCCCAGCTGGAGGATATTCTGTCCCTTCGTGAATAGGAGAGCCACACCACGAGCCACGGTCAGCATTGCCAAAGTAGCAATAAAAGGGGGTGCTTTAAAAGTACTAATCATGATCGCATTGATTACGTTACATATAACCCCAGTCAAAATACCGACAGTAATCGCTATTAACAAAGACCCCGTAGCTTTATAGGCAGATACTGCGAAGACTCCAGCAAGTGCCAGGACAGACCCGGATGACAAGTCCAGCATTCCACTGATGATCAGCATCGTTGCACCCAACGCCAGAATAGTGGTTACGGACAGCTGCCTTGAAATGTTCGTCAAGTTATTGACCGACAAAAAGTTGGGATTGGCCAACGAGCAGACAATAAATAACGCTACTAGAATCAAATAAATGCTGTATTTCTTTTTTACAGTATTCCAAAAATTATTTTCTATTTTCATTTTAGTTCACCCCGTCAGATGTTAACGTTCCGGTAGCATACCTCATAATGAGCTCCTGGGAAAAATCTTCTCGATTAATCTCCCCGGTAATAGTCCCTTTAGCCATGACATAAATCCTGTCACACATACCAATTACCTCAGGAAGTTCAGAAGAAACGATGATCACAACTTTACCTTCTTTGGCTAAATCAGTCATGAGTTTATAGATTTCTAATTTAGCCCCTACATCAATCCCGCGAGTAGGTTCATCCAAAATAAGAATATCTGGATTTCTGATCATCCATTTAGCGAGAACGACCTTTTGCTGATTACCTCCGCTCAACGTTGCGATTGGGGTATCAATGGTTGGTGTTTTAATTCTCATTTTATTAAGAATATCCGAGACAAGCTTCTTCTCAACTTTTTTATGGTTTCTGTAACCATAGAAAACTCGTTTCAAGTAGGAGAGGGTTGTATTTTCCTTCACTGATCGCATAGGAATTATACCGTATCTTCTCCTATCCTCTGAAAGCATGACCATCCCGTGCTCGATACTCTGTCGTACGTTTGTAATAGTAACTTCCTGACCGTCAATTTTTACGACACCCGATGTTTTAGCATCGAGCCCAAATAGAGAACGCATCACTTCGGTTCGTCCAGCACCCATAAGCCCTGCAAATCCTAAAATTTCACCTTTGCGAACATGGAAATTGATATTATGGAACACATTCGTGCAATTCAAATTTTCAACCTTAAGCATATCTTCCCCAATATCAATTTGTTCTTTTGGAAATTTAGTGGTAAGTTTCCGACCTACCATCAAGGCGATAACCGTTTCAATGTCCAGTTCTTCTTTAGGGTGGCTTTCTACGACCGTTCCATCTCTTAACACCGTGATCTCATCCGCTATCTGGAAAACTTCATCTAATTTATGAGATATATAGATGATGCTTACTCCTCTAGCTTTTAGATCTCTTATCTTAACGAATAGTTTTTCCACTTCCTTATGTGTGATCGCCGAGGTCGGTTCATCCATGATGATAATATCGGACTTGTAAGAAATAGCTTTGATTATTTCCAGCATTTGAATATCGGATATCGTTAGATCCTTGAGTGGCGTCGTAGGAGAATAAGGTAAATTTTCCGCCAGTAATAGCTCTTTAGTGCGTTGTCTTACCTCCTTCCAATTAACATTACCAAACCTTTTAACGGGGAGATTCCCAAGAAAAATATTTTCTTCTACTGTCATCTCGGGAACGTAACTCATCTCTTGAAAGATCATTGAAATTCCTAAAGTTCTCGCTTGAATAGGATTATTGATTTTGACAGGTTTTTCATCAATGAAAATCTGACCACTATCTGGTTGATAAATTCCATTGATGATTTTCATTAAGGTCGATTTACCTGCCCCATTCTCTCCACACAACACATGGACAGAACCTTTTTTAACGGCAAAATCAATTTTATCAAGAGCTTTGACACCTGGAAATAACTTCTCAATCTGCGATACTCTTAACTTAATTTTTTCGTTCATTTTCTTCCCCCATGAGATTTTTTAGTTTAATATTTCTCATGCTGATCCTGGAATCAGAATAGAATCTTACCTTAGAGAGTTTACTCATATATATTTCGCTTAAACCCGACTGTAAAAAATACAAATTTTCCAATCATTTATATACCACTTTTGTAAATTACTTTTAATAAGATTATATCGCTTTTCTAGCTTAAGTCAATAAAGGCACAATTTAAAAAATATATGTCTTTCATTGGTTGAACCTTACAAACTAGACATTATTAATAAGACTTTCAACATGTTGTAAAGCTGCACCGACGGCTGTAGCCTCCAGCTTATATTTACAGACATGCAAATAACTTCCGTCAACCTCAAAGGAATTTCTTCTTGATACTAATTCCCTCAAGTGCTCGATATATTCGTCCATATAAGCTCCAGCATATCCGCCTAGAATAACATTACAATCATAGAGCATTCTCAAATTATTAATAATTACTACCAAATGCGTGAGATATTCTTCCCAGAGTGCTTTTTGTGGTTCACTATTCGATCTTAAAAGCCTAAAAAACTCAGCAATATTTCCGTTTGTACTATCTGATAAAATCTTAGCGGAGCAGTATGCATCAACACAACCTTTTTGTCCACAGTAACATGTGCGGCCGTTTTGAACAATTGTCATATGTCCAAATTCACCACTACGTTGATTTTGCCCCATATATATATTTTTGCCAATAATAATGGAGCCTCCAACACTATTATTAAGAGAAAGATATACCACATTTTGAATATCTTCTTTGTCCCACAGTTCTGCAAACCCCGCAGCATTAGCATCGTTACTTAAGATGCATGGATATGGTATAAATTCAGAAAAGTCCTTGACGCTTCCTCCTTTGAAATCAATAACAGTAGCGTAATTTACCAGTTGTTTATCCTCGGATAATATTGCAGGTAAAGCAATGCCAACCCCTAAAATTTTGCCACGTTCTATTTTACAATCATCAATAAAGTGCTCTACTAAGTTACCAACTCCTTTAAAATACTCTTTAGAGTTGGCAAATGGATACTGCTTGCGTACGTTTTTAATCACCTTTCCACTTAAATCAATTAACACAATTCCTACATGATTCCGGGTAATATCTAATCCAACAGTATATTTAAGACTATTGTACGTAATGGCCTTTGCTTTTCTGCCTCCTGTAGATTCAAATAAACCTGTCTCAATAATTAAATCTCTTTCTTGCAATTCTTTAAGATTTTGTGCAACAGTGGGTAAACTCATCTTTAACGTATGAGCTATTTCTTGTATAGAAATAGGATCATGCTTATATAAAAATTTATAGATTGCATTTCGATTGATCTTTCTCACTTCGATGCTATTCACTCTATTAATCAATTATTGACACCGACTTTCATAAATGTCTTTTCATAATGTTATTTATTATGTCATTAATATTATTATAGTTTGATTGATTTTGCAATCATCCCAAACGATCTGGTAATCATACTGTACTTTGGTTCATTGGGTAATCCGGTTCACTAGACAAAAGCCTCAGCTTATAGATACTCCTTTGTGTATAAATCTCTAAACGATCCGAATTTCGAATAATATTGGTAATCAGACTAAGGCTAGTGATTTTGTAAACTTTATCCTCAAAGAATAATAGTTTTCCCTTAGCCCCCACTTCAATATCTCGAAGCCACACCTTTCTTCCCCATCTGTGGAGAGATGCTGGCACTTCAGGTAAAACGATGTCGTAAATTCCCTCAATAATAGCAACATCTTCGTTCATTTTACCTTCCCCCTATGAAGTATTTGCATCAAATGGTGTTTGCCCAGATAGATCAATTACCGTCTTTATCAATTTCAGTTAATATTCCACATCTGCCTTAAAATCCCTGCCAAAAACCTTAATGTCTGTAGCATTAAGGTTTTTCGCCAACCTTATATCGATATATTTCTTTAGAATAAGAAATAGGCAATTCCCATATGGACAATACCGCTTTTCTAAATGTTTTAAATTCTTATCCTGTGTCCTTCTGAATATTGCAATTAAATGGTGACATGCAGCCCTTCTAATATGCGAGAAGCACGTTGATTGTCCAGTTCAACGTGCTTCTCGCATTATACCTATCACATTCCTCCCTTTAAGCGGGGGAGGATTTCTATAAAGCTATAGCTAATTCAGAGAAAATGGCACTTCCGACATTAAGCCCTCGAAGGTGTAACCGGTTTGCTTATAATCAAGAAAATAAAATGTATGGCTAGTTATTGACATATACCCTATTTAGTTTTTATTATACGTCATATTTAACATATGTCAATAACTATTTGTGCTGCCCAACTCTTTTTGAAATCCAACTTTACCGCATTAAACGAATTAGCGGGCCGGCAAATTGTCACAGCGGTATCTACCTAACCCACCTAAGTCGGGTTCACCCTATTTATTCTTTTCCGTGTTTGTAAACTTTGATATCTGTGGCAAACACTAAACCTTTCGGAACCATTGCGCAAATTTCCGGAATCAGAGGATCGATTTTCTCCGCAACATCCACAATTTCCAATATCATTGGCAAATCAGACGATAGCTCTAAGAAACGAGCTGAATGGAGAACTTTATCCGCACCGTACCCTTCGATTCCTCGGTTGACGGTTACACCGCCTATCCCTTTTTCCTTAAGCCAATGTACTAAATATTGATAGAGTGGCTTATTATTATACCGTTCGCTTTCACCTAGATAGACTTTAAGTAACTTTGCTTTACCTAACATTACATGGATACCTCCTTCTCAGGATAACAGTGCTCAAAATGCTACAACTTAAAAACTATAAGATACGGGCCAAGCCTACTCCTAACGCAACTCCAGCAAAACCAAGGATTACAGATAAAAAAGTATATAGTCCTGCTGTTAGTAAACTGCCTCCTTCTAATAACATTATAACCTCATAGCCAAACGTTGAGAATGTAGTATATGCCCCTAGAAAACCTACCCCAATGCCTAAGCGCCATAGTGGACTTATCGTCAATTTTTCGATAAATAATATATTTAGAAATCCGAGCAAAAAGGCCCCCGTTATATTTATTATAAAAGTTCCTAACGGGAATCCCTGGTTCCATTTACTAGATATCCATAGGCCGAGACCATAGCGGGATAGTGCTCCTAAGGCACCGCCAAAAGCTATAACCATAAAACTTTGCATTGTTTAATTTCATTCCTCCTCTAAACACAAAAAGCTCCTACTGAGATAGTTTCAGTAGGAGCCATTAGCATTATGCACAAGCGAGCCCCATCGCAAGTTGGGAAAAGTTAAAATATGAAAGAAATACCAACTCACTCTAATAATAACGAAAAAAATACACTAAAGCAATATGGAGCAGGAATAGATTTTCTTGCTTTTTAAAGTTTTAGGAGAAAATTATTAGAAAAATAGATTAATTAGTGATAAAATACGACTATATCAAATGTTCAAAATATTTTATAGGTGCTTACAAAACAATTGAATCCCCTGTCCATTTGGGATAAAATATTATTAATTCATTTCATAACAATTTAAGCTGCAAAGGATAGAAAGGAGATTTAACATGAATTATGAGAAAATGTGGTACGAGTTATTAAAAAAATTGAGGTTTGAATGCGAAAAGGTTAATGGCGTTAATGGATCAACGAAAGAAGATCATATCAAATTTAACGCTTTATATTCGATCGTTAAAATAATGGACGATCTAGAAGGCAAAATATAAATAACTAACTAGACAAGATCTATGCCACCAAAGAGAAAGGGAACCTTCAAAAGGTTCCTTTTCTCTTTTCTTTACCCCTTTGACCAACTGAACTGCACCATAAAGGCTGTCTGAGTATTCTCCATTGGGCTCACCGCACTTTAGGTAAACTCAGGAACAAATTTATTTCCATATTGTTCCATTAATTTTACGCCATACATATTATAAATTATCTCTTAACAAAGGAGGAAAAATTAATGGCATTTGGTGCTGTTGGTGTTGATGGAGCTTGTGGTTGTGGAACAGGCGTTGGTGCTGGAATCGCAGCAGTTGTTGTAATTATTCTTCTGCTTATCGCATTGGGCATCGTATTCTAATTAAAAAGGAGGAAAAATTAATGTACGGAATGGGTTATGGTGGATATGCTGGAGGAGCATGTTGTCCTGCTCCTGTCGCTCCAGTTGCAGGTGTTGGCGTAGGAGTCGGAGTAGGGATCATTGCTATTGCTATTTTGATTCTTATTGCTTTGGGAGTAATCTTTTAAAAAAATTCTTATAAATCGGGCCGGCTATCATCTTAAAAGGTGATAGCCTTTTTATGTTCTCAACGTAATCATCGTCTGTGCAGAAATTTATTCAAATGCCTCAATCACTCGACGCCAATATAGCACTATTACGCACTCCACGTGCCCTATGGATATAGCAAACAATCAAATAATATTGAATCTGCAAAAGACGGAAAATGTAGTTTTGATGAACTTGTCATAGTGTTGGTTATCGGACACAAGGAGTACTATCCCTTATTTTTTAACTGTGTTTACAGCTTAAATAAGACTAAATACAACGTAGTCATAAAAGTACTAGGCTTTTAGTATACTGAAACTTGTCTGGCATTATATAAATTTTACTATACTGCATTGCTTGGATTCGCTAATTAATTAAGGAGAAAATAAATGGTTTACAACCAAGAAAGATAGAGTATAATTAATAATGCAAATGCAAGCTATTTGCATTTGAGAATAGAAAAGAGGATAATTTCAATGAAATCAACGTCAATTAAACTTTTTTGCATAATGTTGTTATGCTTATTGGTGGTAAGTGGTTGTGGGGCTAGCAACGAATCTAAGGCTCCAATAAGTTCCACTGAGAACTCAAGTTCAACGATGACAATAGCTGCTTCATTCTATCCGATGTATATATTCGCGTTGAACGTTGCAAAGGATATCCCGAATGTCAACGTGATTGATATGACGAAGCCAACGGCGGGAGACCTTCATGATTATGCGGTAACGCCTGAAGACATGAAGAATCTTGAGGGAGCAAAAGTCCTCATAATCAACGGAGCAGGTATTGAATCCTTCATGGGTAAGATTATGAGCCAAATGCCTAATCTTAAAATAGTTGACTCTAGTAAAGGAATCGAACTCCTTAAAGGCGCTGGGAATGTGGGTAATAATCCTCATATATGGGTAAGTATCTCTAATGCTATTAAGCAGGTGCAAACGATTGGAGATCAACTTGCTCTATTAGACCCCAAGAATGCCACGAAATATAAAGAGAACACCAATGTGTATATTAAAAAGCTCCAAGCTCAAAGCGCTAAGATGCATCTAGCTTTGGAAGGACTAAAAAACCGTGATATCATTACCTTCCATGACGCGTTTCCATATTTCGCGAAAGAATTCAATTTAAATATAGCTGGGGTCGTTGAACGTGAGCCGGGTTCAGAACCCAGTGTCAAAGAATTGGCTGAAACAATAGACAAGGTAAAAAGTCTGAAGGTAAAAGCTCTTCTTGCAGAACCACAATATTCTACTAAAGCGGCAGATACCATTGCAAAAGAGACGGGTGCTAAAGTTTATACGCTCGACCCAGTAGCAATGGGCCCTATAAATGCAGATGCCTATATTAATATAATGGATAGTAATCTTAAAACATTACAAGATGCTCTAAAATGAAACACCATGAATGAACTTGACGCAACGACGCTTATAGGACCCAAATTTCATCTCTATTGTTTGCCTAGGAAGTGAATAAGGCTAGAGTTACCCCCCACCTTCTATGTATAATGACGGCAAAATGTTAAATGAAAATAGAGGTTTTTCGATGAATTTGTGGGTTAGTGTAGTGTCAGAGCTATAACTTAATACAGTTCTAACATTTGTGACATGCCAATATGACATCCGTTAATATATTTAGTGACATTCGTTGTTATATTATATGACAACATTAATTATAACTCAAAACCTTGTAGTTTTATAATAAAGTTTGTGCCTGATATTCAACTTATACTTTTAATTTTTATAAAGTAGTTTGTTCATTATCTGATAACATCATTAAAATTTTCATAATAAAGTTTGTTTAAAAGGTAACTCCATTGGATTATAAGTAACCAGAATTTTACTCTTAAACTATTAAACCCTTAAACTTTTATATTTACCTTTAATGGCTTTTGGTAAATTAGGGTACTCGCATCTTTATGGCATATTCTTCCGATTTAAGATAATCTCTTGAACAAGTGTAGAAGGCGTTTATCAGTTTTTCCTTTCGGGGGATTATTGTCTTTTTGTAGGTTATCATCCGTGTAACGAACGGTTTACCAAAATCCGCTTTTTCAACAACGATATTTGGATATCTGGAGGGGTCTAAAGCTGTGTTTGGCACAATACTTTTGCCTATTCCTTGATTTACCCAAAGCATAAGGTTGTTTATACTATCCACCTCGAAAAGGACTTTTTTAGAACTGGATTCATGCCCGATCCAACTATCCATTCTTTCACGCCATGTAGATCCTTTTTAAAAGTAAATATACGGATAATCGGAAAATGATTTTCCTTCATGTTTAGTATAGATCCATGTCGGATATTCAGTAAGGAAATCTTTTGATGTAAACTCTTGGTGGCTGCCTATCCTCTGAGTTACTAAACCAACATCGGCAATACCTAATCGTATCATTGCTTTGGGTTTGGATCACACAAATTACGCTAATACATTAATGTGTACTAGCAGAGACAGAAAGGAAATATTTGCGCCAACAAAAGATGATATCAAAGGCGCAAATTCAATCACGGAAAACTTAGTTGTATCTAATGCTAAGGCTGAAAGTAAAACAAAAAGTGTATCTACCTATGTGGATAACGTTCAAGAATGCAAATATAACAAGAATGGAAGATTGATTTCTACAACTTATTCATGGGATAATTCGGGAAGCCATCCCACCTACGAATATCGTCAAAAAACTAATGATGGAACATGGGTAGGGATTTTAACTAAGTACGATTACATGGTAATTTCACAAAGTAAAAAAAGCAAATCTGATGGCTCGTATACAATTGTTTCAAAGTTTAGAGGTTACTACAAAGGAACGGTCACCTTAAAATAATGCCTAAATTCTATTTAACCTATTCATGAATAATCCCTGCCATTTGTTATATTTGGTAGGGATTATTTTATCAGTCATATTATTCTTCGGGCTTAATAACCACGAACCAAGTAACAATTGATCTTTGTTACCTGAGGAACTGGCGACTTAGCTCTAGTTCAGATCTCTTTGAGAGGCAACACTAACTAATTTCTGTATCTACCAGTACAATAAACGGTCGTTTAATGTACTCAAAATGTTTGAATTCAAACAGTACCTTAGGGCTCCTACGATCTAAATTGTCCTTTTTGAAGTGATTTTTGAAGTGATTTTTGAATAAATCACCAAATACACTATCGTAATTATTTCTTGTTTTTTACCGTAAAAAATTGTAACCTTTTGTACCACTTTTATACTCTATATATCAGAATAATGGAGAGGGGAAATGTGTAATGAAAAAACTAATACCTATACTTCTATGTATCTTTATGCTATTAGGTACCCAAGTTGCTTTAGGAGCTACGGAAACCAAATTGAGTGGAAGTGGGGTTGTGAGCCCAGCGGCCTTCCAATATATTTCAGGGGGCCAATGCAAAATAGTCAATAATGGTAACGGTACGATCAACATATCCGGGTCAACTTCAACCTACACAGCAGTCCAACAAATAGGACTACAATTAAATTTGCAATACTTATCTGGTGGCCAATGGGTTACATTGAATACCTATAGCTACACTAATTACAGTTCAGCCAATGTTTCTGGGGGAAAATTACTCACTGTATCAGGTGGATATAACTACAGAGTATTTGCACAACACACATCATTGAATGGTGGTATAAGCGAGAGTGGTCAATCTTACTCGGAAGCAGTATATATTCAATAATAAGATTAAACGCTAATAAATTCCAGACTAATAAAAATACCACGGATTAATGCCGTGGTATTTTTATTAGTTAATTGATTTTGCGACCTTAATAATCTCTTGTTCGGTTATTACTCCTGTAATTTGTATCAAAAGCCCTCGCATTTGCCAATTCAGTGTATTTATACCGTTTTTGCTCATAAATAGAATAGCAGGGCTACCGTTAACTATTAGATCTTTGATAACAGTATCATCTGTATCATACAATGATCCGCGTGAAGTTCCATTAGCACTATTTTGTTGGGTAAAAACGAATACGTTTTTATTAAGATTATATTCAATAGAAATCTGATAAACATCTGCGCCTAGTGATGTAAGGACAACTCTTTTTGTATTAGCATCATGTGGGAGGTAACTTGGTGTGGCCAACTTAAAGGGAATCAAAGCTTGGGCTTGTTCTAAGCTAACTTCTTTTTCAATATTATCCCCTGAATCCTGCACTTTAGGTATCCCAGGCTCATTAACCTGTTTGTAGACTTCAGTTTTATTTTGTGTCGTTTTTCCAACGATATAGTTAAAAAACTTTCCTATCTTCCCCCCTAACGCATTTACATTATGTGGGTATAAAAAGTTTATTGAACCAATTGATAAGAGAATTGTGGCGGCAACAATGATTCTTTTTTGTTTAGAAAAGGGCTTCTTAATTGCTGGACTATTCTTTTCTTCTAATATCTGCTGTTTAATCTTTTGCCACTGATTATTTATATCTGGTACCTCTATATTTGTATCGAGCTCCTTTGAGAGCTGACTTTCTATTAATCGGTCAAGTTCTTTTTCAGATAAGGCCATTGAACTTTAACCCCCTCCGGTGTTTGTTCTTGGTGCTGAATAACCAGGTTTCTAAAGCTTTCTCTTGCCCTATGTAATTTTACTTTAGTATTCGAGAGCTTATTGCCCAATAAGTCAGCTATTTGTTGCAATGTTAAGTCAGCATAATATTTAAGGACTAAGATTTCGGTTTCTTGTTTCTTTAATTGTTTAAGGATGTTGTCAACATCCTCTTTGATTTCTATATCGGTTTCTTTACTATCTGATAGTGTCTTTAAGTGGAAATCAGTTATTGGAGTAATCTTTGAATCATTTTTATCTTTTAACATTCGTTTGGCTTCATTTAAAGCAATAGAAGTAACCCACGAAGCAAATTTATCCTTAGAACTTAACTGATCTAGCTTATTATAACCTATTACAAATGCCTGTTGGACGGCATCTTCGGATATCCATTTATCTTTAGTGTATAAAAATACAGTTTTGTAGACTTTCTCATAATTCTGCTTTGTAAGTATTTCAAAAAAATCTAATTCATTACTATTATTTAACAAATATCTCCCCCCTTTTAATGAAATTCGAGGATAGATTACTTAAATCCTTCCAAATATATTAAATATTTGCCATTCTTTGTAACCTTTTATATGTCCTAATACTCTATGTATTGAAGGGAGGAAATCTAGATTTAAAATTAACCTATTAGTAATAAAAGAATGGGAGGAATATTTTAATGAAAAAAATCTCTAAAAAAATCACTGTTATGTTTTTGGGTTTATGTATGACCATGCTTTTCTCAAATGGTGTAGTAGTTGCGTCTCCTGGTTCAAATAATGCAATTGTTACCGAATCAACACAGGATACAAGTATTTTGGTCAGTAAAACAGTTACAAACGAATATGATAAGTATAAAGAGCTTACGAGCAAGAGTGATCAAACCCTACTTCAAGAAGGTTATTCAAAGGAAGACCTAAAGAAACTGCGAAGTATAGACTATAAAGCAGAGTTAAAAAAGAGAGTTGTGGAAAATGCTAAGTTAGACGATGAGACTCTTAATAAGAAGGGGTACACACCAGAACAGATCATGCAAATAAGGAGCTATGTAGGTACGGAAGATCAACTACAAGCATTATCCGCTTCCTTATATCTAAGTACATATGTACTTAGCCATTCCAAATCTTCAAGTTTATCCACAGCTAATTTAAGAACAGACTGGACTTGGACATCTGCTCCTATATTAGAAATGCAAGATGTTGTTGCGGCAGCTTGGTCGGAAGGTATGTATCTTCAAAGCGCAAATTCTTATGCAACTGCCAGTTACTACAATCAAAGTTCGGATGTCTATCATCACACTGAGACCTATTCTGTCACACCTAACTTAAATAATGGTGCATCTGTGACTTTTAATGTTTTATCAGCTTCGTATCCCGGAACATACGCAAAAACAGGACAATTTGGAACGTATGTATCCAAACAGTCAAGCGTTTTAGAACTTGCAGTTAAAACTCAATATGGACATAGTACAATTTTTGTAAGGCCTTCCGTTTCGTTTAGTGGTACGCCAGGACTTTCTTTTTCAACTGGAGTAACAACAGAAGGAACACAAGATATTTATATTCCGACTATGTAACTTAGCACGAGCATCTTTGATACTCGGAAATTTGAATTTCTAGCAAAAAGTATCAAATCGCCAATAGTAAAAACCATTACACCCCAACACTACTAATGTGGGTTATTGTACTTTACTTTCAGGTAGTCTAAAATAAGGGTGGTATGAGCCATCCTTATTTTGGTTAAAGTGAAAGTCATGATGAAATTCTGAAAATCAAATGTCGGATTTAGATCTACTGTCAGAGTGACGCTTATGGGGATCGATTTAAAAACGTTAAATCAGTTATCGTTGCCGAATAACTTTGTATAACAAAGAGAGGGGGCACCTTTTGATTTTCTTGTTATATATACTACCGGTATCTTGTTTCCTTTTTGTATCTAACCTAGTTTCTATTATTGAGAAGGTGCATAAGGATGACAAAAATACCGGGTTCAACACAATTGGTGCAACATTAGGACTTCTGTTAATAACAGGAGCTATTATTGTTCCTCAATTTCTTCACTAAAATAGCTCTCATAGGTGGCTACCTTCTTGGATCATACATCGACTTCTTGACGTAATAGATATAGTTTTCTTGGGGCTTTATAGAAATTGTAATTGAATTTCACTTAGTGTGCAACAGATATAAAATACCCATACCCAGAAGAATCTCTTGGTTCAAAAGCAAAAGAAACATTTTCTACTCTTTTGCTACCACTTGCTTCGAGGCGTTTATCAATACATTTATTGCAAAACGGGTTAGTAAGTAACTCTCGGTGGCTTCGGGAAAATTTCCGACCACAGAATGAACATTTTGTTCTCATACTACCCCTCCATTTTGTTAAATATATTTCTAACAAATGCTTCGGCCTGTTTACAGGTGCGAAAACCACTTAAACTTGTCCAAGCTTTTCTATTTCTAGATAATCCATCTGAATTTCTAATAACATTTCCTTCAACATACCATAACTTATTTGATTTATTATATAATATCATAATTTGGTACATATGTTCTATATTATTTTTTACCCATTTTATACCGTTATTATCCATGGTATATTGCCAATCGAGCAATGTCGCGACTTGTCCAAGATCATTCATTAACTCAACTACCGATTGATGCCTTTTAGCAGGGTCAACAGCTAGAGCCTTTTTTATCACACTTTTTAACTTATTCGGTACATGTGGCAAAAAATAACTCCTATTTGGAAATTTCCCTGTCAAAATCGCCTTTACATATTCTGGAGTAAAAATCCCTAAGGGAGATATATAATTATTCAGTTGTCCCCTAAAAACCTGCTCACCATTACATAGTCTATATAGGGTTAATCCACATTGATAAATATCCGTTAATTTTGTAGCTCTAGAACTCCCTAAAATTTCAGGAGCAATATGTACTGGATATAGAGGTGGGATCGATGCAGTGCCTAATACATCTGTAGGTCTTGTCTGACCAAAATCCGCCAACATTGCTGAACCATCATTTCCTATTAATATATTAGTAGGTTTTATGTCAAAATGAATATATCCACTTAAATGTACAAAGTGTAAACCATCTAAAAACTGTTGTCCCAATATAATTACCTGTTTAACCATTAAAGGATTTTTGTTAATAACATTTTGAACTGAACCGTTATCGAAATATGGCATTGTTAATCTTATAAATCCTGTATCTTGACATGCATACATTATAGGAACAACTCTAGGATGTTTATTTGCATATAAAGTTTGCGCTTCTACAAAATATTCACTTGGATTATTGAATTTTGAAATTGGTATTTCCTTTAAAGCAACATTACCCCCTAATTGAGGATCATGAGCTAGAAACACCTCTGAATTTCTTCCTTGATTGTTACCTATAGCTTTAATTTTGTTAACTTTAATTACTGAAGTGATTTCCATAATAATTTCACCTATAATCCTAAAGCTGCGACAGCCGCTATTGTTGATTCCTTTGAATTATCACTATAGTGATCCCACGCTTCAATTCCTCTAAATTCCTTTGAATCTAAATAAATCTTCGCACTCTTTTGATTTTCAACTTTTAAAAGAGCACTAATAGTTGCCAACATACATATTTTGGATTCTATTCCTTGTGTATTTAAAGCCTCTGCGATAACCCCTTCTAGTCGAGAACGTTCCATAATCGCACTCTTTCCCATCCTTGCATTGGCCTCAAATGTACGAATGATACCCTTTGTAATTTTAAATTCCATACAAATATTGATAATAGTAGATCTTAACCATGAAAAAGATTGACCATCTTTAAAAGCCTTAGGGATTAATAATTTATCGCACACAACTAGATTTGGATTATTTACATCGCCTTCCGCG
>NZ_JYNH01000004.1 GCF_000960765.1 Desulfosporosinus sp. I2
AAATGATGTTAAGATGATATCAAATACCGATATTGATATATGATATCAAATAATGATTATAGGTGATGTAAGTGGAAGAGCAAATCTATCGAAAACTATTCTTAGGGTTTATTCAGATTCACATCCTCCATCATGCCCAAAAAGAGGCTATTTTCGGTTCTTGGATGTTAGAGGAACTTCAAGAGCACAGATATCATTTAAGCGCAGGGACTCTGTATCCCCTTCTACACACCATGGAATCTGCTGGTTTGCTGGAAAAAGAAGATAAGAATGTAGAGGGGAAAATCCGAAAGTACTACAAAACAACTGAGAGAGGTAGCAAAGTATTACTGGAAGCAAAAAAGAAAGCCTATGAACTTTTTAAAGAGATAAAAGACGAGTGAAATATAGTAAGGAAGTGGTTGGCGCATATGTTTACACTGCGTGGTTTGAAATATAAAGAAATTTTAGATATCGTCGAACTGGACATTCATGAGCATAGAATCACCTGCATCGTGGGGGAAAGCGGAAGTGGTAAAACCACGCTGTTAAGGCTTTTAAACCATTTAATCAGCTGTGATGAAGGGGAAATCTGGTTTCAGAATACACCCCTATCTAAGTGGGATCCGGTTGAATTAAGACGGAAAGTCATGATGCTTTCGCAGATGCCGGCAATTTTTGAAGGAACGGTAAGAGATAACTTGTTGATTGGATTTAAGTTTTGCGAAAAGCCGCCAGTAGAGGATGGTCAACTGCTGGATGTTTTGAAAATTGTTCGATTGCCTAAAGATCTTTCACAAGATTCCAATTCCTTATCCGGAGGGGAGAAACAACGTTTAGCCATGGCAAGAGTACTGTTACTGGGACCGCAAGTTTTCCTTCTGGATGAACCCTCCTCCGCACTAGATGAAGAGACGACTCAATTTGTGATGGAACAACTGGTCCACCATGTCAAGCGCTTAAACAAAACTATGATTATGGTCACCCACTCCAGAGCTGTAGTTCAAGCCTTTGCCGAGCATGTCGTTGAAATCAAGAAAGGCAAAATTGTAACAAGGGAGGGCTAGCCATGCAAGGAAGCATCGACTTGTCGATTTGGCAATTGACAGCGGCATATATTTTTATTCTTTTGCTCATCCTCATTGTTAGACTCAAAGGGATTCCGAGAGAAAAAGAAATTCTAATTTCTTCTCTGCGGATGACGATTCAACTGGTACTTGTCGGTTATATACTTGCTTATGTTTTCGAACATAGCCATCCCTTTTATGCCCTCGTTATTACCGCCATTATGCTCATCTTCTCCATCTATAACATCTTTAACCGGACCAAATCGCCGTTGTCACCTGAGATAAAAAAGATTATCGCCCTTTCCATGACTTTGGGCATCCTCGTCAGTCTGATCTATTTCGTTCTTGTAGTATTGCAGGTGTCCCCTTGGTACGAGCCGAGATATGTCATTCCGATCGCAGGCATGATTATTGGCAATTCGATGACGGGCATCTCCCTTGGCGTTAAAACGCTTGTAGAAGGAATGACGACCCATAAACAACTTGTAGAAGCGGCTTTGATTCTTGGTGCGACACCAAAAATGGCCTCTAAGCAGATTGTGAATAATGCGTTTGATGCCGCAATGCTGCCAACGATTAATTCCATGGTTGGGATGGGCATCGTCTTTTTACCGGGCATGATGACCGGTCAAATTCTTGGCGGGGCTTCGCCCGTTGTGGCAATTGAGTATCAAATCGCAGTGATGCTGGGTATTGTTGGCAGTGTTTCATTGACGGTACTCCTTTTCGTACAGTTAGGCTACAAAACGTTTTTCAACTCCCGCTGCCAGATAAAGTCTTAATAAAGAATGAATTTGATTTACAATAGTATAGGACGGCCAAACGAATATCCGTAAACAGGAGGGAAATTGGAATGGAGTCTCACCAAATCATAAAACTAAATCGAATTTTTCAAGCAATTAATGCTGGCATCATTGTGATTGATGATCAGGATATAGTCTGTTATTGTAACATAACTGCGGCAAATTTTATGGGATTAGACGTAGAAGGTATTCTTGGTAAGAAAATAATTGATCTGATTCCAAATTCTAAACTTAACAGCGTGATTCAGGATGGAAAATCCAATTCTGAACAACTGTTCATCGGAGAGCGGATGTTTATTACGAACCGTTCTCCGATAAATCAAGCCGGAGAAACAATCGGTGCGGTGGCAGTTTTTCAGGATGGCAGTGAATTACAAAGTGTCTTATCTCGTTTAGATAATACGCAAACTAGCCTGACGAGCTTGGAAAGTATTTTTGAACAGGCCTATGACGGCGTTATGGTGGTCGACTCGAACGGCTTTATTACCCGGATTACGAAGAGCTACTGTCGGTTCCTTAATATTGAGCAAGAGGACGCGATAGGGCAATACTGTACTGATGTTCTCCCGAATAGTCGCATGCACATTGTTGCCCAGACTGGAGAAGCAGAAATCGGAGAGGTCATGGTCATTAATGGTAAAGAAGCCATGGTGATGCGCCTTCCTTTGAGAGAAGAAGGGAAAATTATTGGTGCAGTGGGGAAGGTTATGTTTCGCGATGTCCGGGAACTTCGAACATTAGCGGAAAAGTTGGATTTATTGGAGAACAAGCTTAAATTTTATGAGAAAGAATTAAAACACTATCAGAAATACCGCTACACATTTAGTAATATTATTGGTCAAAGCCCAGCCATTCTTCGGACGAAAGGTCTGGCAGAAAGGGCGGCTCACGGGAAGGCGACCGTCCTTTTGCGTGGGGAGAGTGGAACAGGTAAAGAGCTCTTTGCGCATGCCATTCACGCCGCGAGTACGCGCCATGACCAACCATTTGTGCGAGTGAATTGTGGAGCAATTCCGGCGGAACTTTTGGAGGCAGAACTTTTCGGATATGAGGAAGGGGCCTTTACCGGGGCTAAGAAGGGGGGCAAACCCGGAAAATTCGAATTGGCTAACCGAGGGACTATCTTTTTAGATGAGATCGGCGACCTTCCGCTTGCTATGCAAGCCAAAGTGTTACGGATCTTACAGGAGAAAGAAGTCGAACGAGTTGGCAGCAATCGCTTGCAGCAGCTGGACATAAGGGTTATTGCTGCCACGCATCGAGACTTGGAAAAAATGATTGGGGAAGGGGAGTTTCGCCGGGATCTTTATTATCGACTCAATGTCTTTACAGTGACGATTCCGCCTTTACGAGAGCGAGAGGGGGATGTCATGCTTTTAAGCGAACACCTCTTGGCGAAATTCCAACACGAACTGGGACTATCCTTAAGAAAGCTCGATCGTTGGGTTGTTGAACTATTTCAGCTTTACGCCTGGCCCGGGAACGTTCGTGAACTTCAAAATGCGCTTGAAAGAGCGATCAATGTGGCGGAAGGGGGTATGATTCAGCTTAAGGATCTTCCCTTATATCTTCAAGACTTAGAGGGACGTCGTGGAAACACAGCCCTGCAACCGTTAGCTCTAGAACTAGCAGAGGCAGAGCGTAAGGCCATAATAAAGGCCATGAAGACAACGGGTGGAAATAAAACGAATGCCGCGGAGATCTTAGGAATTCATCGAACCAACCTCTACCGGAAAATGGAGAAATACGGCTTAGCTGGAACGGATAGTGAAGGATTAGTGTAGCGATTTTGCGACGGGTTGCAAAATCGCTACACTAATCCTAAAATCAGGAATAGAGAGAGCTTTCACGTTTAAGAGTCGCATAAATGTAGCTTTTTAGCTACATTTATGCGACTCTTAAAGCACAGCCTTTGTATAATGAAACCCCTGAAGGATAAGGCCTTCAGGGGTTTTATAAATCTTGGCATAAATCTTGCTTAGTAATAAATTATTCGTAAATTTAGATTTTTCTGTTAATAAGAAATGAAGGCAGTGCTTGAGATTCAACAATTCCTGGAGAGGGTAAGACAGGAGGGTGAGAAATGAAGAAAGCAGTCTTGACAGCAGAGGAAGCGATTGCCTTGATTAAAGACGGAAGTATGGTCGCCGTCGATGGATTTGTAAGCATTGGACACCCAGAAGAATTGACGACCGCTTTGGAAAAAAGATTTGTCGAGACGGGTACACCCCGAAATTTATCCCTGGTGTATGCAGCTGGACAGGGAGATGGCAAGGATCGTGGCATGAACCATTTGGCGCATGAGGGTCTGATCAAACGCGTCGTGGGTGGGCACTGGAACCTAGCGCCTAAGTTAGGGAAGATGGCGGTTGAAAATAAAATTGAAGCCTATAATTTTCCTCAGGGGGTGATTACCCATCTCTTCCGAGATATTGCAGCCGGTAACCCGGGGTCGTTAACCCATATTGGCTTGGAGACCTTTGTCGATCCCCGTAATGGCGGAGGAAAACTGAATCAAGTCACCCAGGAAGATTTGGTGGAGCTTACCAGTTTTAGGGGTAAGGAGTATCTCCTCTATCATTCCTTCCCGATCGACGTAGCCTTGATACGAGGAACGTCGGCTGATGAATTCGGCAATATCTCGTTTGAACGAGAAGCACTCACCCTAGAAGGCCTCTCGATTGCCCAAGCGGTAAAAAACAGTGGCGGTATCGTGATTGTACAGGTGGAACGTGTTGTTCAAGCGGGAAGTATCAAGGCCAGAGATGTCCAGATTCCTGGTATTTTAGTGGATGCCGTGGTGATCGCCAGCCGACCTGAGTTCCACATGCAGTCGTTTGGCGAGCAATATAATCCCTCCTACAGCGGAGAAATACGCTTTCCCTTAACCGAACTCAAAGCAATTCCCCTTGATGAGCGTAAGATTATTGCCCGAAGAGCTTTTATGGAAGTAACCCCGGAAGCCATCGTGAATTTAGGAATTGGAGTGCCTGAAGGGGTCGCGTCAGTGGCTGCGGAAGAAGGGGTCTTAGACCAATTCGTCCTAACCGTGGAATCTGGTCCGATAGGAGGAGTCCCTGCTGGAGGGGCAAGTTTTGGAGCCAGTTTTAATCCGGACTGTATTGTGGATCAACCGTATCAGTTTGATTTTTACGATGGCGGAGGTTTGGACATCACAGTTCTGGGGATGGCTCAGTTGGACAGACAAGGTAATGTCAACGTCAGTCGGTTTGGGACGCGCATTGCTGGGGCAGGTGGGTTTATCAACATCTCTCAAACTGCTAAAAACGTTATTTTTTGTGGATCCTTCACAGCCAACGGAGCAGAGGTCGAGGTTAAGGAGGGCAAACTCGTCATCCTACACGAGGGGAAAATCTCTAAGCTAATTCAAGATGTTGAGCATATCACATTCAGTGGGAATTATGCGCGAAAGAAAGGGCAGAGGGTGCTATATGTTACGGAAAGGGCCGTTTTTTCCTTAGGAGAACATGGTCTAGTGCTTGATGAAATTGCCCCGGGTATTGATCTTCAAAGAAACATCTTAGATCTGATGGATTTTACGCCCATTATCTCGGAATCATTAAAAACAATGGATTCCAAACTGTTTTATCCAGAACTCATGAAACTGGCGAAGAACTTAGTGAAAGAAGTGTAACAAGATGAAGATAAACGATAGAGTTGCTTTAATTACAGGAAGCGGTCAAGGGATCGGTAAGGCCATTGCTCTCAAGTTTGCCCGTGAAGGCGCTAAGATCGCGGTCAATGATATTAAGTTTAATGAGGCAAAGGCACTAGAAACCGTCGAGGAACTCCGAAAACTAGGGGTGGAAGCTGAGCTTTTCCTCGCGGATGTCAGTCAAGAAGACAACGTGAGCAACATGGTGGAAAAAATTATTGCCCGGTTCAGGCGGGTGGATATTCTCGTCAATAACGCTGGGATCAATCGGGATGGACTGCTTCATAAAGGAAATCTAGCCAACTGGGAGGCGGTTATGGCGGTCAATCTAACCGGACCGTTTATCTGTACGAAAGCAGTGCTTCCGTCCATGCGCGCGCAGGAATATGGACGAATTGTCAATCTTTCGTCGCTGACAGCCCGCATAGGAATCTTTGGAACGGGCTACTATGCTACTTCAAAAGCTGGGTTGATTGGCTTAACAAAAGTCACGGCTGTTGAAAATGCGACTAAAGGAATTACCTGTAATGCCTTGGCGCCAGGCTATATCAATACGGACATGATGAATAAATACCCTGACGATCAATTAAAAGCACTAATCTCAAAGATCCCGGTGGGACGTTTTGCTGAACCGGAAGAAGTAGCGGACGCAGCCCTTTTCCTTGCTTCAGACTCCTCCTCCTATATCACGGGGGCGGTGCTCGATATTAATGGCGGAGTTTATATTTGAAATATTTGATAGGGTAAAGGACGGGAGTACGTGGTCTTTAATGGAGCCTTAGCGCTTCATTGAAGGATAGAGTAAAAAGGAAATTATTTTAGATCCATAGACGTGACAAGGATTTTGACCACTTTTAAATTAAGAAGGGGGGTGATTAAAGAAAAGCTGGTTTTGCAATTGCAAAATGTTAGTCGCGAACATAATTAAATTGGAGGTGTATTTTATTGGCGGTTCTTGGAATTATCTTGAGTTTGATTTTGCTGATGTACATGGCTTACCGTGGTTTTTCCGTTATCTTTTTTGCGCCAGTCTTTGCGTTGTTGGCAGCCGTACTCTCGGGCATGGCTCTAATGCCAACCTATACAGAAGTATTTCTCCCTAATCTGGCGAATTATGTTAAGGTCTATTTCCCATTCTTCCTACTCGGTGCCGTTTTCGGGAAAGTCATGGAAGAATCCGGGGCAGCTGAGTCGATCGCTAAAGCAATTGTAAATAAACTTGGACCAAAACAGGCAATTTTGTCAGTGGTCTTATCAGCAGCCATTCTTACTTATGGAGGGGTTAGCCTTTTTGTAGTTGCTTTTGCTGTTTATCCCTTCGGAGCTTCCTTATTTAGAGAAGCAAATATTCCAAAGCGACTTTTACCAGGAACGATCGCTCTAGGTGCTTTTACGTTCACTATGACATCCATCCCTGGTACCCCACAGATCCAAAACGCGATTCCCATGAAGTTTTTCAACACGGATTTGTATGCTGCACCAGTGTTTGGTACGCTAGCTGCCCTGATGATCTTTGGAGCAGGTCTGTACTGGTTGGAATATCGCAAACGGCAAGCTATTGCTGCAGGAGAAGGCTATGGTCAGCATACTCTTCAGGAGCCTGATCAAGTTCCTGACAAACACCTCCCTAATCCCTATCTGGCTTTATTGCCCTTGCTATCCGTCTTAGTGGTCACGCTATTTTTGCAAAAGTTTATTTTTCCAGCTTGGAATATCACAGATTGGGTTACTCAAGCACCTTATAATATTGCGAAAGCTGGAGTTGTCGGAACCATGAATAACTGGGCCTTGATCATTGCTCTCGTAGTAGGAATAACGATTGCAGTCCTAATCAATCCTAAAACCATGAAAGGAAATCTCGCTAAAGCGATCAACGCCGGAGCAATCGGCTCTTTGTTAGCTGTCATGAATACTGCCTCTGAAGTTGGTTATGGCAACGTTATCAAAACTCTACCTGGTTTTAAGACGATTGCTGATTTCTTATTAGGCATTGGGCAAAACGGCAGTCCGCTACCTTCCGAAGCAGTTACGGTTAATGTCCTGGCTGGTATTACAGGCTCTGCCTCTGGTGGCATGAGTATTGCGTTAGATACCTTTGGGAAACAATATTTAGAATGGGCGAATAGGGTCAATGTCAACCCCGAACTCCTGCACAGAGTTGCGAGCGTAGCCTCAGGCGGGATGGATACCATGCCTCATAATGGGGCAGTTATCACGCTGTTGGGAATCGTTGGCTTAACGCATAAAGACTCGTATAAAGACATTTTTGTCACGTCCCTGTTGATACCGGTTGTGTCTTGCTTTATCCTCATTTTCCTCCAAAGCATCATCGGTTTTATCTAAAATAGAGGGAGTCTTAAATTGAAGTTTAACACGCGTTGAAAACACACCACCAAGATCCGGAGTGTCATTAGACTTTGGGTCTTGGTCATATTTTTTTTAAAAACATTGCAATCAGTTATTGTTGAGAAACGGCTCAACATTACAAGGCTTAGCTGAGAAATTATAAGACACTTTTGAGTGTAGCGCTATCGATACGTGTTGCAATAACGCAACAATTAAATAAAATACAGAGAAATACAGGACTTTTGTCGAAAGCAGCGAGTAACATGTAGCTAATTTGCTACATGTTACTCGCTGCTTAATTTTGAGGTATAGTGGAAAAACTCAGAGAACTTAAGCTTTTTCTGTTTTTCTTGTGTTTGGCATGGATATTGCTTATATCTACATTGTCCGCAAATTTCGACATCTCTACATGAGGCAGTAAAAGGTGACTGGCTCGGCGAGGCCTCGAATGATGCCGGATACCTTAAAAGTTAGACAGGGGGGAAATAGATGAAGAAGGCGATTTTGACGGCGGATGAAGCGATGGCGTTAATCAAGGACGGTAGCATGGTCGCCATCGATGGATTTGTAAGCATTGGACACCCAGAAGAATTGACGAGCGCTTTGGAAAAAAGATTTGTCGAGACGGGTACACCCCGAAATTTATCCCTGGTGTATGCAGCTGGACAGGGAGATGGCAAGGATCGTGGCATGAACCATTTGGCGCATGAGGGTCTGATCAAACGCGTCGTGGGTGGGCACTGGAACCTAGCGCCTAAGTTAGGGAAGATGGCGGTTGAAAATAAAATTGAAGCCTATAATTTTCCTCAGGGGGTGATTACCCATCTCTTCCGAGATATTGCAGCCGGTAACCCGGGGTCGTTAACCCATATTGGCTTGGAGACCTTTGTCGATCCCCGTAATGGCGGAGGAAAACTGAATCAAGTCACCCAGGAAGATTTGGTGGAGCTTACCAGTTTTGGGGGTAAGGAGTATCTCCTCTATCATTCCTTCCCGATCGACGTAGCCCTGATACGAGGAACGTCGGCCGATGAATTCGGGAATATCTCGTTTGAACGAGAAGCACTCACCTTAGAAGGCCTCTCGATTGCCCAAGCGGTAAAAAACAGTGGCGGTATCGTGATTGTACAGGTGGAACGTGTTGTTCAAGCGGGAAGTATCAAGGCCAGAGATGTCCAGATTCCTGGTATTTTAGTGGATGCCGTGGTGATCGCCAGCCGACCTGAGTTCCACATGCAGTCGTTTGGCGAGCAATATAATCCCTCCTACAGCGGAGAAATACGCTTTCCCTTAACCGAACTCAAAGCAATTCCCCTTGATGAGCGTAAGATTATTGCCCGAAGAGCTTTTATGGAAGTAACCCCGGAAGCCATCGTGAATTTAGGAATTGGAGTGCCTGAAGGGGTCGCGTCAGTGGCTGCGGAAGAAGGGGTCTTAGACCAATTCGTCCTAACCGTGGAATCTGGTCCGATAGGAGGAGTCCCTGCTGGAGGGGCAAGTTTTGGAGCCAGTTTTAATCCGGACTGTATAGTGGATCAACCGTATCAGTTTGATTTTTACGATGGCGGAGGTTTGGACATCACAGTTCTGGGGATGGCTCAGTTGGACAGACAAGGTAATGTCAACGTCAGTCGGTTTGGGACGCGCATTGCTGGGGCAGGTGGGTTTATCAATATCTCTCAAACTGCTAAAAAAGTAATCTTTTGTGGGACCTTTACTGCCAATGGCTTAAAGGTAGAAGTTAAGGAAGGGAAGCTCGTCCTCCTTCAAGAGGGAAAAATTTCTAAGCTGATTCAAGAGGTTGAGCATATCACCTTCAGTGGAAACTATGCCAGCAAGAAAGGTCAGACGGTGTTGTTTGTGACTGAAAGAGCCGTGTTTAGACTCGGCGAACAAGGGCTTGTGCTTGAAGAAATTGCCCCAGGCGTCGATCTTCAAAAAGACATTTTAGATTTGATGGATTTTACACCCATTATTTCGGAATCGTTAAAAACAATGGACTCCAAACTGTTTTATCCGGAACTGATGAGAATCGGTGATGAACTGAATGAAAGGTGTGCAGCAAAATGAAAATTAAAGACAGAGTTGCCTTAATCACGGGAAGCGGTCAAGGGATTGGCAAAGCCATCGCTCTTACTTTTGCCCAAGAAGGAGCAAAAATTGCGGTCAATGATATTTCGTTTAATGAGGTCAAGGCGCTGGAAACTGTCGAGGAACTCCGGAAACTTGGAGTAGAGGCAGAGCTTTTCCTAGCAGATGTCAGTAAAGAAGACGAAGTAAACAGCATGGTGGGAAAAATTATCGAACGGTTCGGAAAAGTAGATATCCTTGTCAATAACGCCGGAATCAATCGGGATGGACTTCTTCACAAAGGGGTTCTCACGAACTGGGAGGCTGTCATGGCGGTCAACTTGACTGGACCTTTTATCTGTACTAAAGCGGTGTTGCCGTCCATGCGCACGCAAGGATACGGACGAATTGTTAATCTTTCCTCGCTTACTGCTCGTATAGGGATCTTTGGGACAGGGTATTACGCAACTTCCAAAGCTGGATTGATTGGTTTAACCAAAGTGACAGCTGTCGAAAATGTAAGTAAAGGAATTACCTGTAATGCCTTAGCGCCAGGATATATCAATACGGACATGATGAATAAATACCCTGAAGAGCAGTTAAAGGCACTGATCGCTTCGATTCCAGTGGGGCGTTTTGCTGAACCGAAAGAAGTAGCGGATGCAGCCTTGTTTTTAGCCTCAGATTCTTCGGCCTATATCACAGGTGCAGTGCTGGATATCAATGGTGGAAGTTTCATTTAAATGATACTCAAGGAGGATGGGACATGAAAGAAGTTGTGATTGTAAGTGCTGTTCGTACGCCGATTGGCTCGTTTGGTGGATCGTTGGGACAGATTCCGGCGGTCGAATTAGGGGCACTGGTCATTAAAGAAGCCCTGCGACGTGCTGGTGTATCGCCCGAACAGGTGGACGAAGTGATTATGGGAAATGTCTTGCAAGCGGGCTTAGGACAAAATCCTGCTCGCCAGGCCGCCATCAAGGCGGGTATTCCTCAGGAAGTACCTTCATGGACCCTCAATAAGCTTTGTGGATCCGGGCTTAAATCGGTTGAGAGTGCTGCTCAGGCCATTATGACCGGCGATGCCGAGATCATTGTTGCTGGTGGAATGGAAAGTATGTCAATGGCACCGTATGTCCTGGAAAAGGCTCGTACGGGTTATCGCTTGGGAAATGGCACTATGATTGATACCATTCTTAGGGATGGGTTAATGGATGCCTTCGATGAGATTCACATGGGGATTACAGCAGAAAACATTGCGGAGCAGTTTGAAATTTCCCGTGCTGAACAAGACGCTTATGCGCTGCTGAGTCAAAACCGGGCAGAAGCAGCCATGAAGTCCAGTGCTTTTGACGAAGAGATTGTTCCTGTCTTGATTCCACAGCGTAAGGGAGAACCCATCGTCTTCAATAAAGACGAATTTCCCAAGCATGGCACAACCTTAGACTCACTGACCAAACTGCGTACAGCTTTTAAAAAGGAGGGAACAGTGACGGCGGGGAACGCTTCGGGTATTAATGACGGAGCTGCCGCAGTTGTCATAATGTCGAAGGAAAAGGCCCTTGAATTAGGGTTACAACCGCTGGCTTCCATCGTATCGTTTGCTTCCGCTGGTGTGGATCCTAAAATTATGGGTACTGGTCCGATTCCGGCCAGCCGCAAGGCATTGTCCAAGGCCGGGCTCACCATCGAGGATATTGATCTGGTAGAAGCCAATGAAGCCTTTGCTGCTCAAACGATCGCAGTTGCCCGAGAACTGCAACTAAAAACTGATCAAACCAATGTTAATGGTGGGGCAATTGCTTTAGGTCATCCGATTGGTGCCAGTGGGACACGAATTCTCGTAACGCTCTTGTACGAAATGAAGCGGAGAGATGTTAAACGAGGTCTCGCCACCTTATGCATCGGGGGAGGACAGGGTACTGCTCTGATTGTCGAGAGGTAATCACCAACAAAAGATGATTTAAAAGACCAGAAGAAAAGAAAAAAGTTATTGGAGGGGTAATAATGGCGGTTTTAGGAATTCTCTTGAGCTTAGGCCTTTTAATGTTCATGGCTTATCGCGGCTTTTCGGTCATCTTCTTCGCTCCTGTTTTTGCAATACTAGCGGCCATATTTTCGGGAATGGCAATTATGCCAACGTATACGGAAATATTCCTGCCCAATCTTGCAAACTATCTGAAAGTTTACTTTCCATTCTTCCTGCTCGGAGCCGTGTTCGGCAAAGTGATGGAAGAATCGGGTGCAGCTAAAGCAATTGCTAAAGCTATTGTCAATAAACTGGGGAAGAAACAAGCAATGCTTTCCGTGGTTTTGTCCGCAGCGATTCTCACGTATGGTGGGGTAAGTCTTTTTGTAGTAGCGTTTGCTGTCTATCCGTTTGCGGCTTCGATCTTTAAAGAAGCAGATATACCTAAACGACTGGTTCCGGCAACAATCGCCTTAGGGGCCTTCACATTTACGATGGATGCTCTTCCGGGGACTCCTCAGATTCAGAACTCGATCCCAATGAAATTTTTTAACACCGATCTTTATGCCGCCCCCATCTTTGGAACCTTAGGTGCTATTATCGTTTTAGTGTGTGGCATTGCATATTTGGAGTGGCGTAAACGTACGGCTCAAGCAGCAGGAGAAGGGTACGGGACAGATCATAAGAACGAACCTGAAATGGTAGATGATCGTAACTTGCCTAACCCAATATTAGCGACCCTACCGTTGATTTCGGTACTCGCGGTTACTCTCATTTTGCAAAAGCTCGTTTTCCCGAGTTGGAATATCACCTCATGGGTAACTCAAGCCCCTTATAACATCGCCAAAGCAGGGGTTGTGGGAACCATGAATAACTGGGCACTCATGATTGCACTTGTTGTTGGTATTGTTCTTGCCTTGGTTATTAATCCTTCCCGGATTAAAGGGAATCTAGCGAAAGCGATCAATATGGGTGCTATCGGTTCGTTACTCGCAGTAATGAACACAGCCTCTGAAGTCGGTTTTGGTAACGTTATCAAATCCCTGCCAGGCTTCCAAACCATTGCTCACGCCTTAATGGGTATTAATGGCGGAGGTAGCCCATTACTGTCCGAGGCAGTCACTGTCAATGTCTTAGCAGGGGTGACTGGTTCCGCTTCTGGTGGGATGAGTATTGCATTAGACACGTTTGGTAAGTCCTACTTGGATTGGGCGACAAGAGCCAATATCGATCCTCAGTTACTGCACCGTGTTGCATCGATGGCTTCCGGGGGAATGGACACCTTGCCTCATAACGGAGCAGTCATCACGCTTTTGGGGATTGCAGGTCTCACGCATAAACAATCCTATAAAGATATCTTTGCGATTACCCTCCTGAAGACGGGAACCGTCTTTGCTCTCATTCTCTTACAAGGGGTTTTCCATTTCGTCTAAAAATTTGATAATAGTTACTGTGGTGTAAGACAGACTCAACTAGAAGCAAGGGGTTGTAGCAAACTGGAAAACAAGTTTGTTACAGTCCCTTGCTTTATGCGTAGCATAGAGAAAGATGAGCAAGTATACCGAAATAGCGAACAAAAACGCTAAGAAAGCGAAATTACATTTAATGTCAACAAAAAGATACACGTATCCATTTGTTGACATGCCTCCGAAGTCAGTAACTATAAAGCGGATTGCGAGTTCTATTTCTCTAAAAGTAAACAAGCGTGTACATATTGAGAATATAGGCATTTTTGGATTCGCAAGGGCAAAAGGCTGCAACTCTGGCATTAAATAAGAAAGAATATTATAACCATAATGATATAATCAATGGTATAATAATTGCATATAAAATTCAATATATTCGGAATAGAATAATCAAAGATGTTTACAATTAGACCAAAATAAGGGAGGCAAACTTCAAAGACACTGTATTAACGCTTGGAAGACAAACTTTTGACAATTAGGCCTAGTAACCTTCTGAAACTTGAGTTTTCACAATTATAAAGTAAAAGGCAGAAGGTTTACAAATTAACTAAAGAGAAAGGGGGTAAGAGGGGTGTCAGGACTTATACTGGTTTATACTGGGAATGGCAAAGGCAAGACCACAGCGTCTTTGGGACTATGCATGAGAGCGCTTGGACATAACCAAACCGTTGGATTTCTTCAATTCATGAAGGGAAGTAAGAACTACGGAGAAGTAAAAATAGCCAACTTGTTTTCCAACTTTACCTTGGTACAGTCAGGGCAGGAATCCTTTGTCTCGTACGAAAATCCAGATCCAGTGGACATTCAGATGGCCCAAGAAGGGATTAAAATTGCCAAACAATGGTTTGAAGAGGATAAGTTTGACCTTATTGTACTTGATGAAATCCTGGTTGCAGTTGCCTACAAATTATTATCGGTTGAGCAGGTCTTAGATTTAGTGCGAAATAGACCCCTTCGCCTCAATTTGGTTATGACTGGACGTTATGCAGCACCCGAGATTATTGCAATTGCAGATACAGTCACAGAAATGACTGAGCAAAGGCATGCTTATCAACGTGGGGTAGAGGCAAAGGCAGGGATGGAATTTTGAATAAAGAACTATTGGACCAATGGCTGGCACGCCTCTTTGACCGAGATCGTAGGGCCACAGCCAAACTAATTTCTTGGGTCGAAGACGATGTTGAGCGAGAGTATATTATGCGTGCTGTCCTAAAACAAACTGGACAACAGATGGTTGTAGGAATAACAGGGCCTCCAGGAGCGGGAAAAAGTTCGTTAGTTGAGGCTTTGACAAAACTTTATCGCGGTAAGGATGAAAGGGTTGGGATTGTAGCCGTCGATCCTAGTAGTCCCTATTCTGGTGGGGCTATTTTGGGAGATAGGATTCGAATGCAGGCTCATGGGACAGATCGGGATGTCTTTATCCGAAGCATGGGGACCCGTGGACATTTAGGGGGAGTCACGCGTTCCACGTCCGATGTCTTGCGTATTTTAGAGGGTGGAGGCTATGGGCGGCTTCTTTTGGAAACGGTTGGAGTCGGCCAATCTGAACTGGAAATTATGCAAATTGCAGATACGGTCGTGGTCGTACTTAACCCGGGGACCGGGGATGGAATTCAGGCTATTAAAGCAGGGATTATGGAAGTCGCCGATGTTTTTGTGATTAATAAATCAGATTTACCAGGGTCGGAACGAATGAAGAATGATATTGAGATGATGTTAAACTTAAATTGTGACGGGAAAGCTTGGCGCCCACCTGTCGTCCTAACGAGCGTTATTGACCAAAACGGGCTGGAGACTTTGCGAGAAAAGATCGAGGCCCATCAATTGTATATGCTGGAGTCTGGGCAAAGGGATGAGCGCCGTAAGGAACGTCTTCGTCAGGAAGTTTGGCGCCATTGGAAAGATAGGCTACAGGTAACGTTCGAAAATGTTTGGCAAGTAGCCCAAGAAAAATGGGGAGATCTAGAAAATGGGGATTCCTATGAATTAGCTGGGGAGTTATGGCGAAGGGTTTTAAGGGAGGATAAATGGCATGAGTAATAACTTCTTGAGCTGGAAAGCGAACTATGACGCCAAAAAGGAGCGGAAAGGCCCCTTCTTTACAGTGTCGAGTGTTCCAATTGACCCGCTTTATGCACCAGGGCATACAGCAGAGATTGATTATGAACGAGATTTGGGAAATCCGGGGGAGTATCCCTACACACGCGGAGTCCGTTCAAATATGTACCGCGGTCGACTTTGGACGATGCGGATGTTTGCCGGGTTTGCCACGGCCAAAGAATCGAATGAACGGTATAAGTTTTTACTCAGTCAGGGCCAAACGGGTTTGAGTGTGGCCTTCGATATGCCAACCATTATGGGTTATGATTCGGATCACCCGCGCGCTTACGGAGAGGTTGGTCGGGTGGGTGTTGCTATTGATTCACTGCAAGACATGGAAACGTTGTTTAGGGATATCTCACTCGATAAGGTCAGTACGTCAATGACCATTAATGCACCCGCCTCCATCATTTGGTCTATGTATGTGGTGGCCGCGGAAAAACAAGGGATCTCAGCCAATAAATTAACCGGGACCATTCAAAATGATATTTTAAAGGAATACATTGCGCAAAAGTCTTGGATCTTCCCTCCAGATCCTTCAATGCGTCTGATCACGGATATTTTCAAGTTTTCTAAAGAGCATGTGCCGAAGTGGAATACCATTAGTATCAGTGGTTACCACATTCGAGAGGCAGGGGCGACCGCTCTTCAAGAACTAGCCTTCACGCTCGCTGATGGCTTCGCCTATGTCGAAGCAGGGGTTAAAGCTGGATTGGATGTGGATGACTTTGCTCCTCGTTTGTCGTTCTTCTTTAATTCCCACACGGATTTCTTCGAAGAAATTGCCAAATATCGGGCTGCTCGCCGGATCTGGGCGCGCCATATGAAAGAAAAATACGGGGCCAAAAAGGAAGAGAGTCTACTGATGCGCTTCCATACCCAAACCGCGGGCTGTTCTCTAACGGGCCCCCAACCAGAAAATAACATTGTGCGCACAGCGTATCAAGCAATGGCCGCCGTCCTAGGGGGAACTCAGTCGCTGCATACCAATTCCATGGACGAGGTTTTGGCGTTGCCCTCGGAAAAGGCAGCTCAGATTGCTCTACGAACCCAACAAGTGCTTGCCTATGAAACAGGGGTCGTAAATACCATTGATCCGTTGGCTGGGTCCTATTTTATGGAGACCTTGACCAATCAAATGGAGGAAGGGGCTGAAGAGTACTTTCAAAAGATTGATGAATTGGGAGGGGTCCTAGGCGCAATTAGGGAGAACTTCTTCCAGCAAGAAATTGCGGATGCAGCTTATCGCTATCAAAAAGAGATCGAAACTAATGAGCGTATTATTGTAGGCATTAATGACTTTGTCAATGAGGGAAAAGACAAGATTGATTTATTAAAAATTGATCCTGAAGTTGAGCTTTCGCAAATAACCAGGCTTAAGGATTTAAAACAAAGCCGGGATAACATCCGTGTTCAGACAACCTTGTCGGATTTGAAGGAAGCAGCCCAGGGAACGGATAATTTGATTCCGAAGATCATGGACGCCGTGCGGGCTTATGCCACTGAGGGAGAAATGGTTGCTGTCCTCAAAGAGGTCTTCGGAGAGTATCGAGAACAAGCCGTATTTTAGGATAGTTGGGAGAAAAGGACGATGAATAAAACTCGAATACGTGTCCTGGTGGGTAAACCGGGATTGGACGGACATGACCGAGGTGCTAAAGTTATAGCCCGCGCACTGCGTGATGCCGGAATGGAAGTCATCTATTCCGGATTGCATCAAACCCCAGAACAACTCGTGGAAGCGGCGATCCAAGAAGATGTCGATTTAATAGGGGTCAGCGTTCTATCTGGAGCGCATATGACGATTTTCCCAAGAATTAAGGAACTGCTCAAAGAGCAGAATGCTGAAGACATTCTGCTCATGGGTGGGGGGACGATTCCAGAGGAAGACATTGTTACCCTAGTAGAGGCTGGTCATGCGGAAGCCTTGTTTACACCGGGGGCAACAACGACCGAAATTGTGAGTTGGATTAGGGATAGATTAGAGGCTAGTAAAGAGGTTAGTGTCTGAGTAGAGATAAATGGAATATTATTTATAAAAGGGAGCCTTTTCAATCAAAGTGGAAAGGCTCCTTTCGACAGTTATCCGCCAGAAATGATAGGTAAAAGTCTGATGTCTGAACCTCAATCGCATTAATCAGCTCACGAGTCTAAACCTCTACAATTGTCAATGTCGTGTATTCTCTTATGGATTTTTTTAGGATTGAAACGTTTCTAAATCAATGATGATCCATTTAAAAAAAAGAGTTTCGAGTTCCTGATTGACAGGAAAGTTGAATCTGTTATTATAGGAGTGAGTAATCACTCATTATGAAATTAGTAATAATTTTATTTAATTGGGAGGACTTATGAACTCAAATCGTGCAACTAAACGAATAGAAAATGGTAGAAGGAAAACAGCGGAAGAGCGGCGCCAAGATATTCTCGAAGCAGCGCTCAATATTTTTACACAAAAAGGGTATAATGGTTCTACCACAGCAGAAATAGCCCGCGCAGCGTCTGTCGCTGAAGGGACCATTTTTAGGCATTTTGCTACTAAGAAAGAGTTACTAATTGCGGTATTAGAACCAAAGATTCTGGTCGGGTTAATCAATTTAGACAAAGAACACAGAGAATACACCCCTACTGAATTTTTCAGGTGTTTTCTCAAGAATCGCCTGGAGCTGATTAAAGAAAACAACGGTCTTTTTCGCTTTATGTTTGCAGAAGCTCAGTACCACAGTGAAGTGAGGGAGGCCTTATTTAAAGCGATCCTAGAGCAGGGGATAGGTATCATCAAGCCCTGGTATGAAAAGGGTGTCGAACAAGGTGAGTTTAGACCTCTCCCATTTATACCGACGATGCGGAGTTTTATGGGGATGGCTTTGTTTTACGGGATATTCAATGGCGCTTTCCCTGGGTTACCTCAGGAAGAAACCTTGGAAGAGGCGGCCGATCAGATGCTTGAGCTTTTTTTAAATGGGTTGCTCGTTTAAGTAAGAATGAGAGAACTCTAGCCCTCGGGGAGATTTTCGGAGCGATGTTCAAGGAGCGGGAGGAGAAAACCATGAGAAAAAAGGTTGGATTCGTATTCATAGTTCTTGTTCTTATTACTCTGGCGGTTTTGGGAAATCGGTATTTTAACCGTTCTACAGACTCAAACACCTATTCTGGTACGATTGAAGGAACTGAAATTCCAGTGCAACCAGAGCTTGGTGGCAGAATCGTGGAGTTGTTAGTGAGAGAAGGTCAGGTCATTAAGACCGGAGACATCATTGCTAAACTAGATGACACTCAGGCTAAGATTTCCTTGGATATCGCGAAGAGCCAACAAACCCAGGCCCAAGCAAAACTCAACGATCTTTTAGGGGGAGCACGGGTGGAGGAAATCCGACGTCTTGAGAACGTGGTGACCCAGGCGAAGGCTAATATGGCCGCTCTGGAACAAAGTCTTAAATTTGAAGAAGATACTCTGACCATTGATCAGAAATTGTATGAAAGTGGTGCAATGAGTAAACAGGTCGTGGATGCTCAGCAAAATAAACTTGCTACCTTAAAGTCCCAATATCAGGGCGCACAAGCTGGTGTAAATGTAGCACAGGCCAGTCTGGACCAAGCGCAAGCGGGGTATACTCAACCGACTATTCAAGCTCAGAAAGCGGCCGTTGATATTGCGGCTCAGTCTGTTAAAACAGCTGAACTGGGTTTAAGCAAACTTACTATTAATAGTCCTGCAAGTGGTCAGGTACTCTATCAGAATGTCGAATTTGGACAAGTTGTCAATCCCGGCACAACCCTGGCGACGATTTTGAATCCTAATGATTTATGGATTAAAATATATATCCCTGGGGCTAAGCTGAGTCAGATAAAAATGGGTGGGACGGTATCGATTGTAGCGGATTCATACCCTAATAAGACGTTTAAAGGGCAAATTCAATATATTAGCAATCAATCGGAATTTACTCCGAAGAACATTCAAACAAAGGAAGAACGAACGACGACAGTTTATGCTGTTAAAATAAGCATTACTGAAGGCAAAGATCAGTTGAAAGCCGGTATGCCAGCAGATGTAACCCTGGAGTAAAGGAGTGAGGCAGAATGAGTTTAGCGATTGATTGCCAGGGTTTGCTCAAACGGTTTGGCTCGTATACAGCAGTTCAAGGCGTAAGTTTCCAACTTCCAACTGGAGCCATTATGGGCTTTGTGGGGCCAAATGGTGCCGGAAAAACCACGCTCATCCGCATGCTATGTGGAGTTTTGGTGCCGACTGAGGGTCAGGCTACGGTGCTGGGTTATGACGTGTTGACTCAGCCAGAGGAAATCAAACAACGAATTGGCTATATGTCCCAGAAGTTTAGCCTCTACGAAGATCTAACCGTACGTGAGAATCTTGACTTTTATGCCGGGGTATATAGTCTCTATGGGAAAAAAGCTCAAGAACAGAAGAATCGGGTCATTGAACGGATCGGCTTGGGTGAGCGAACCGCTCAGTTAGTTTCTTCCCTCTCGGGTGGTTGGAAGCAAAGAGTGGCTTTAGCTTGCGCGCTACTGCATGATCCCCAACTGCTCATTCTTGATGAACCGACGGCAGGGGTAGATCCAGTTTCGCGGCGTATTTTCTTGGATTTGATCCACCAATTAGCTAAAGAAGGAATGACGGTTCTTATCAGTACCCACTACATGGATGAAGCGGCCACCTGTGACTATTTGGGTTTTGTTTTTTACGGGCGGTTAATCGCCTTTGGTTCGCCTGACGATATGAAGAAAAAAGAGGCTAAAGATAATTTAGATGATCTCTTCATCTATTATGTCGAACATGAAGCCTCGGATGATCCTCGCAATTTCGTCCGCAAGAAAGGAGGACGAGGCTAATGGGGGGATTTTCTTGGGTGCGATTTTTGGCAGTCTTAAGAAAGGAATTCATTCATATCCGACGAGACCGCGCCAGTTTAATCATGGCTATTGCAATGCCGATTGGAATGCTCCTCCTGTTTGGTTATGCCGTCAATACGGATGTAGACCACCTTTCTACCGTTGTTTGGGATCAATCTCAGACTGCTGATAGTCGAGATTTTATAACCTCAATCCGAAACACTCAATATTTAGATCCCGATGAATATGTCCAAGGATATCATCAGATCGAAGGCTACCTAGATAGCGGTAAGGCTCGGGTGGCAGTCATTATCCCGCCTGATTTTGGCAAAGAACTACAAAGGGATAATGGTCAGGGTGACGTACAAGTTTTAGTGGATGGATCAGATCCTACAATTGCTCGGGCGGCTATGTCCGCGGTTCAGATGCTGGGACTTAATAAATCTCTGGAGATTCAGGGGGTACGACTTGCAGCTCGTGGTGCAGCAGCAGGTACCAACATGCCGCTTAATATCGAGACCAGAGTCTGGTACAACCCAGACATGAAGTCGATGGTCTTTAATATTCCGGCTTTGATCGGTCTAATCCTACAGAATGTGATAGCTATGTTAACTTCGTTCTCGATTGTGAGAGAAAAAGAACGCGGTACCATGGAGCAAGTAGTCGTGACTCCTATTCGTTCACTTGAGTTGCTGATGGGTAAGCTTCTTCCGTTCGTGTTGATCGGATTTGTTTCTCTGACCTTGATTTTGGCAACGGGAATATTCTGGTTTGGAGTTATGCCAGCAGGTAGTATCCCACTGCTAGTGTTCTTATCCACCATCTTTCTATTTACTATTCTTGCCATCGGGCTCTTGATTTCCAGTGTTGCTAAGACTCAACTTCAGGCCATGCAAATGACCTTCATCTTGATCTTGCCCTCGATCCTATTGTCGGGTTTTATCTTTCCTAGGGAAACGATGCCGATCCCATTAAAGATTTTAGGGGGCCTATTTCCGTTAACATATTTTCTTAATATCGTGCGGGGAATCTTCCTCAAAGGGGTGGGGATGGAGTATCTTTGGCAGGACACGCTCATTTTATGTGCGTTTGCTATTATCTTGGTGGGAATCGCCGCCAAGAAGTTTAAAAAGAATTTAGATTAGGAGGGCGTGAAGTTGCGGAGGGTGTGATGTTGCTCCACTCACCCACGGCGCCATCGCTACCACGCTTGATTACGAGGCAAGGAGCGACATACCTTCATGGTAATACCTGAGGTGTGTCGCTCCTTGCCATCCATGGCGGCACTCTAATCTCGAACGTTCTGTTCGAGTCATGGACAAGCCCTGTGCAAGTCAAGACTCGTCCCCACCTTGCCCATAACTTGCACATGAATTACTTATGAGTTAGATTAAGAAAAATGGTATAATGTTTTGGGTAATCGTAAGACTCAAATTAGTTAAAGAAAATCTTGTGGTAAGAGGATTATTGGAGGGAGCAAATCATGAAGAAGTTTAAACTTGGGTTATTATTTTTAACGTTAGTGATGATCTTAACGACCATCGGGTGCGGATCACAGACCCCTAACACTAGCAGTTCACAACCGACGAATAAGGATAATACACAAAGCCAAACACAGAGTCAAGTAGAAACACCGATTGTCAAAAACAATCCTATTGTCACGATTACCATGGCAAGTGGGGAACAGATAAAAGTGGAGCTTTACCCTAATGTTGCCCCCAATACTGTGAGAAATTTTATATCTCTAGCGCAAAAGGGGTTTTATAATGGGTTGATCTTTCATCGAGTAATTCCTAAGTTTATGATTCAAGGCGGGGATCCCAACGGAAATGGTACTGGTGGACCAGGATATAGCATTAAGGGAGAGTTTACAAACAACGGTTTTACCAATAATCTGAAGCATGAACGTGGCGTAATCTCCATGGGTAGAACTCAACAGGATCGTAATTCGGCGGGCTCTCAATTTTTTATTATGACTGCTACTGTCCCGGACTTAGATAAAGACTATGCAGCCTTCGGCAAGGTGATTAGCGGTATGGAGGCTGTCGATAAAATTGTCAATAGTCTGAGGGACAAAGCGGATAAACCCCTGAAAGAACAGGTTATGAAAAGCGTAACGGTTGACACACTGGGGGAAAAATATGCTGAACCCGAAGTGATTAAAAAATAATCAGTATCAATGTTATGTTTTTTAGTAAATTGGTCAGCGAAACACTAGAAGAAAAGGAACGGAGTGTAGTAATGCTATCACCAGCGAAACGTCTTGAGGGTTTAGGAGCATCGGTTTTTACAGAAATGGATAATTTGAAAAGAGAACTAGAAAAAGAGGGCAAAGCATTAATTAATCTAAGCATTGGCAGTCCAGACCGAGCCCCAGCCATGGAAATCCGCCAGGTTTTGAGTCAGGCTGTCTTTGATGAAACCCAATATGGGTACACCTTGACTCGAGGAACCGAAGAATTCCGCAAGGCTTGTGCAGCGTGGTATTTAGAACGATTTGGAGTGGCACTCAATTCTGAAACTGAGGTGCTGCCTCTAATGGGTTCCCAGGATGGGCTTGCGCATATTTTCTTAGCTTATATTAATCCTGGCGATTTGGCCTTAATTCCCGATCCCGGTTATCCGATTTATACGGCCGGGCTGATCCTTGCCGGCGGAGAAAAAGTGGCGTTCCCACTCTTAAAGGAAAATGGCTTTTTACCAGATCTTCGCAAGATTGATCCAAACATAGCCCGTAAGGCAAAACTAATGCTCTTAAATTACCCGAATAACCCTACTGCAGCGGTGGCTAGTCTTTCATTCTTTGAAGAGGTTGTAGAGTTTGCGAGGAAGTATGATCTTCTTATCTGTCATGATGTTGCTTATTCTGAATTAGCCTTTGAAGGATATCGACCTGTAAGCTTTCTGCAAGCTCAAGGGGCGAAAGAGGTTGGTATCGAATTTCATTCTGTCTCTAAAACCTATAATTTAGCCGGGGCCAGACTAGGGTTTGTGGTTGGAAATGCTGATGTGATAGGAACTCTCGCTCAACTTAAATCAAATATTGATTATGGTGTGTTTGGTCCAGTCTTAAAGGCGGGTGCCTTTGCCCTCAGTTCTGTGCAGGACTCTATCGAAGAGAACCGAAATGCCTATCAAAGACGGCGGGATATTTTGATTGAAGGCTGTAGCCAAGCCGGTTGGAACATACCGATTCCCCAAGGTTCGATGTTTATTTGGGCACCTGTTCCTACTAAACAAGATTCAGTTGCTTTTGCGAGGGAACTTGCTCGTGAGGCAGGCGTGATTGTTGTGCCTGGACTGGCCTTTGGAGAACACGGTGAAGGATATGTGAGAATAGCTATGGTTCAAGATGAAAGCGTCCTACAGGAAGCAGTTCGGCGAATTCAGCGGTTTCTATTAAAAGGTGGACTGAAAGGACTAGGCACAATTTGATTGCAGATGCGAGTGCAGAGTACGTGAGACCACTACCCCTTGTTAGAAGGGGTAGTCTCACGATTGGATGAACACTTAAGGGCTTACTTAAAGTGAGTGCTACTAGGAGGTATAATCACGACTTAAAGTTGTGGTTATACCTTTTCCTATCCAGAACTGTATAAATGATGAGATTCTGGTATAATAACTATGCACATTAGAAGAAACAGTGAAGGAGATTCTATGAACCGTTCACAACAACTTGGGGAGGAAAAGGTAGGAAAGCTTCTGCTTAAATTCTCCATACCAGCCATTATCGGTATGTTAGTTAATGGTCTTTATAATATTGTGGATCGGATTTTCGTCGGTCAAGGTGTAGGCGCATTGGCGCTTTCAGGGACTGCAATCAGCTTTCCTTTTACGCTAGCCATTATGGCTTTTGGAATGTTAATTGGAATTGGTGCAACAGCAGTAATCTCTATCCGGTTAGGACAACAGAAAAAAGAAGAAGCAGAGCAGATTGTGGGTAACGCGTTTGTCTTACTATTGGCAATTTCCTTAATAATTACTCTTTTAGGATTTGCCTTTATGGATCCACTTTTGCTCCTTTTCGGAGCGAGTAGTGACGTTCTCCCTTACGCTAAGGAATATCTAACAGTTCTCTTGTGGGGCGCCGTTTTCCAGACCATTGGTTTTGGCATGAACAATTTTATTCGTGCAGAAGGAAATCCCAAGGTTGCTATGTATACCATGATTCTGGGAGCAGTTTTAAACACAATACTCAATCCGATTTTTATCTTTGTATTACACCTTGGCGTTGCCGGATCGGCTCTTGCTACGGTTATTTCTCAATTTATTACTGCAGTTTGGGTGTTATCATACTTCCTCGGAAAACGGGCATTACTTAAACTCCACGTTCGAAACCTTAAACTCAAATGGGCTTTTGTTAGAGATATTTTGGCAATTGGGGTTTCTCCATTTTCCATGCAAATAGTGGGCAGTGTCGTGACTGTGCTTTTAAATAAAGCATTGGTTAATTACGGTGGAGATTTGTCAATTGCTGCAATGGGTGTAATAAATAGTATTGCAATGCTTATATTTATGCCGGTTTTTGGAATAGGACAAGGAGCTCAGCCGATTCTAGGGTACAATTACGGTGCGAGGAGATATGATCGAGTTAAGCAGACACTAAGGCTATCCATAATGGGTGCCACTGGTGTGATGGTTTTCGGCTTTATTCTGGTCGAATTATTCCCTGTTGCGCTAATGGCGCTTTTTAGTAAGGATACTGAACTCATTCGTATTGGGTCAAATGGGCTACGTATTTTTTTAATAATGCTTCCGGTGATCGGCTTTCAAGTGATGGCGGTGAATTACTTTCAAGCAACGGGCAAACCTAGAAAATCCTTATTCTTAAGTTTATCGAGGCAATTGATATTCTTGGTTCCAATGATCTTAATTCTCCCCAAATTTTGGGGATTAACAGGTGTTTGGTTAGCGGGACCGGTGGCGGATTTAGCTTCCTCTGGTCTCACGGTGCTATGGTTACACAAGGATCTTAAGCAGTTGGATACGGCATTTATAGAACACTCTATCCAATAGGCAAAAGGTATCTGCCTGTACAAGAAGGTTCGGCGCTCACCAAATACATAATGCTTGTGAACATGGGAGATTCAATTTTAATGAGTTGAAATGAAAATTTTACAATTAGTGGAAATTAGTAAGTTTCTAATTATATTGAAGGAATACCACTTTCTATGTCGAATGAGTAAAAGTAAGAAATTAATTCTTTAATAATCATAAGAGGCAAATCTATCGAAAGGTAGAGACGCAAAGCCACGGGTCTAAGGGTAGTACTTCGTACTATTACGATAGCCGGGTTGCAGAATGTGCATTCTAGATGTCTATCTGCTGAGGGTTCGGTAGGTAGGTTTTTTTTTACCAGAATGACGTAACGATGTCTAAATTATTTGAATGCCATAGCTTTTTATTTAAGTGATAAGATGCATAGACATGAAATTATTACTAGGGGGACTCTCGCATGCAGCCAATAGAACCATTTTATGAAAAGAAGTTGACTTGTGTTTTTTGCGGGAAGCCGTTCACGACACAGAGAGTGCGTTCGCGCTTTTCGATACCTCATCAAGTCGACAGTGATTTTTGCCCTCATTTTCGAGACGGAAATTACAATCCGCATTTTTATTATGTTAATGTTTGTCCAGACTGTGGTTTCGCCTTTTCTGAAGAGTTTTCCGATCAATTTCCAAAAGGATCCAAGGAAATTATTCGTTTTCAGATCACGGGTCATTGGACTAAAAGAAACTTCGGACATGTCAGGGATATTCATCAAGCGTTAGAATCCTATAAACTAGCAATTCTAGCAGGCTCTCTAAAGCAAGAAAAAAATGCTGTTCTAGCAGGACTTTGTCTGCGTTTGGCTTGGCTCTACCGGACAGAGAATAATACTGACCAAGAAATGCGTTTTATGGGTTTAGCGCTCAATGCATATGAAGAATCGTTTGTACATTCTGATTTTGCGGGTTCCTCAATGTCAGAAATAGACGTTTTATATATGATAGGTGAGCTTAGCCGTCGTTTAGGACAATATAAGAAGGCCATTACTTATTTCGCTAAGGCCATTGAGCATAAAAATGCCAAAGATGAACCAAAAGTTATTAATAGGGCGAGAGAACAATGGAAAGTTGCAGTAGAAGAAAACCGTCAGGGAACTACTCAAAAATGATTTAAATGGATAATTTTGTTCAGTTCGCTAAAAATGGTATAATAACTTCAATGTGTTTTTAGGACTTACTATAAGGATCTAGGGAGGTATTAACCTTTGGAGTTTAATCAAGTCATTGCCCAAGAATTGGGACTTAAGATATCCCAAGTGAAAGAAGCCGTTGATTTATTGGATGGGGGAAATACCATCCCTTTTATTGCCCGTTACCGCAAGGAGGTAACAGGGGAATTGGATGAAAATGTTCTGCGCGATATCGTAGATCGGTTAGACTATTTACGCCGTTTGGATCAGCGGAAAACAGAAGTCATGCGACTCATAGACGAACAGGGTAAGCTTACGGAAGAACTGTCTACCCAAATAATGTCTGCAACTGTTCTTCAGGACGTTGAAGATCTCTACCGACCCTATAAACAAAAACGCCGTACACGGGCGACGATTGCAAAGGAAAAGGGCCTCGAGCCGTTGGCGGAATGGTTGTTAGTGCAGTATATCAGAGGAGATCCTCAAGTAGAGGCAGAGAAATATCTGAATACTGAATTAGACGTCAATTCCTCGGACGAAGCTTTGGCCGGTGCAATGGATATTATCGCCGAGACGATTGCCGATGATGCAGCTCTTCGAAAACGGATTAGACAAGAAACCTTTCGCATTGCGGATGTCGTTGCTGCCTCAATCGCGAAGAAAGCGAAGGAGCGGTCACCCTTTGAGATGTATTACGATTACCGGGAGCCTGTTCGAAAAATTCCCCCGCATCGTGTTCTAGCCCTTAATCGAGGAGAAAAGGAAGAATTTCTTTCTGTCAAAATCGATGCTCCGCAAGAAACCCTACATAGACTTCTTGAATTGCGCTATGTCAAAACGGGGCCGTGTGCGCCATGGGTTCAAAAAGCGGCACTTGATGCTTATAAACGATTGATCGAACCCTCGATCGAACGGGAAGTGCGTGCTGAACTGTCTGCTCAAGCGGAAGAGCAAGCCATTAAAGTATTTGCCGCTAATCTGCGCCAGCTTTTACTTCAACCACCCGTCCGTGGGAAAATGGTACTTGGACTTGATCCAGGGTTTATTTCAGGCTGTAAGTGGGCGGTTGTAGATGAAACAGGAAAGCTCTTGAAGGTTGGAGTTATTTACCCACATCCGCCACAGAAGAAACGTCAAGAGGCTAAAGAGATATTACGGAAGGCAATAGCGGAGTTTGATGCAAATCTTATTGCCATTGGGAATGGTACCGCCTCTAGAGAAACGGAAGAGGTCGTGGCAGAAATGATTCGGGAAGATGGGATTTCTGCAGAATTCATTTTGGTGAGTGAAGCCGGGGCATCTGTGTACTCCGCCTCTAAACTGGCAGGTGATGAATTTCCAGACTTCGATCTTTCCCTTCGGAGTGCAGTGTCTATTGCCAGAAGGCTACAAGATCCCCTAGCAGAACTCGTAAAGATCGAACCGAAGGCTGTAGGAGTCGGACAATATCAGCATGATGTTCAGCCTAAACGCTTAGAGGAGTCCCTCCATGGAGTCGTGGAATCCTGTGTGAATGTCGTTGGAGTTGATTTAAACACCGCCTCAGCTTCATTGCTCCAATACGTAGCAGGTTTAAAGTCAGCAGTTGCCAAAAACGTTGTAGCCTGGCGGGATGAACATGGAAAATTTAGCCGTCGTGATCAGCTTAAGAAAATTCCACGGCTGGGAGCCCAAACGTATATTCAGTGTGCGGGGTTTATTCGCCTGCCGGATGGAGTTAATCCTTTGGAAAACACACCTGTTCATCCGGAATCGTATGAGCTAGCGGAAAATATCCTAAAAAAAATCGGGCACACTTCAGAGGATTTGCGAGCGAGGCTCGCTGAAGTGCGCAAGAAACTGGCTGTATTAGAGGCTCAGGAGTTGGCCAGTGAATTTGATGCCGGGGTTCCGACGATTCGAGATATTTTAGACGCTCTGCAAAGGCCCGGTAGAGATCCACGGGAAGATTTACCTCGACCGTTACTACGGCGAGATGTCACACGTATGGAGGATCTTAGCGAAGGGATGGTCTTAGAGGGGACAGTACGCAATGTTGTGGATTTCGGAGCGTTTGTGGATATCGGTGTGAAGCACGATGGGTTGGTTCATATTTCCCAGTTGTGTGATAAGTTCATCAAACATCCCATGGAAGCCGTCGCAGTTGGGGATATTGTCAAGGTACGTGTGATCGGGATAGATAAGGGAAGAGAACGTGTGAGTCTATCCATGCGAGATAGTTCGAACCCAATTAAGCCTATCTGATCAGAACTACAAGAGCGTCATGGTTTCAAACTTTATAGAAAGAATAACCACGGCTTAATAAGTCGTGGTTATTCTTTTTACATATAAATCAGTGTACAACTATCAGCGTCTCCCAAATCAAGTTTGCACATTGAGTTTTGCTTAATACCGATTTTGGAGAAATCTCCACTGTAAGAAACAGACAACTATTATTTATCTCCGAGTTTTAAAGAGACCTCTTGCTTGATCATCTCGACAAAAGTTTGTCCTAGGTAAGGGTCGAACTGTCTCCCTGATTGTAGCTGTATTTCCTCTAAAGCTACCTCAAGGGTCATAGCTCTTCGATAAAGCCTACCGGATGTCATGGCCTCGAAGGCATCAGCTAAGGAAACAATTCGTGCCGCAAGTGGGATCTTTTCTCCTCGAAGCCCTTGTGGATAACCTTTTCCATTGTAGTGTTCATGATGATGAAGGGCAATGGGAATAATAGAGTGTAAAGCTCGGGAAGGCTCTAATATTCGAGCGCCAATCTCGGGATGTTTCTCAATCCTGACATATTCATCGGCTGTTAATGCCCATGGTTTAAGCAAAATATCGTCTCTGATTCCGATTTTACCAATGTCGTGGAGCAAAGCACCTATACGGAGTTGTTCGATTTCTTCTTGAGAGAGTCCTAACTGAATGCCCAACATGACAGCGTATGTCGTCACCAGAACTGAGTGTTCCCAAGTCTCTATGTTCTTTGCGGCAAGTGCCATTGCTAAAGTCTGCAAAAATTCGCTGAGTGATAGTACTTTTTTACTTTCAAGCGCAACATTATCGACACTATCGAGAAAGAATTCTTGAATCTGGAACGAATCTATTATGCTGCTTTTCCCTGAGCGCATGCGCCACCTCCAATATAAGTACGGGTTTATTCAAAAACTATTCGAACCTTATGTATAAGTTCGTAAATATCAAATGGTTTCATCAATACATCTTGTGCCCCTTGCTTCTTAGCTTGTTCCTCTATCTCCTCTCCGCTAACCATGATCACAGGAATGTCCTTAGCGAGCCCATCCTTCTTTAGCAATTGTAATACATCTAAGCCACAGATATCAGGCATGTTATTATCGAGTAAAATAAGAGATGGTTTGTATTCAGATAAGGCATACCCTAAACATTCGTCACCACTGCCCACCTGTTTAGATTCATAGCCTGCGTTAGATAGTACCTCCGCAAACAACCTGCGAATGTATCGCCTATCATCTACTACTAATATGTATTCGACCACGATCTTTCTCCTCCCAATTATATATTATATGACTATTAGTATATGTTTTCAACATATTTTACAAACTTATAGTATGTGAAAGAGTTGAACTCTGACCTTTACAATGGTAATGAGGTGATAATATGGAAAGTATCCGAAAAGTTGTAGGAAAAAACATACGGTTCTACCGTCTAACTAAAGGCTTCACACAGGAATTCCTTGCTGAAAAACTCGATGTAAGTAGTACATATATCGGTTATCTGGAAAGAGGTCAAAAATCCCCCTCATTGGAGCTGATTTCTAAAATATCAAAAGCACTGGAAATTGAACCTGCTTTACTATTAAGCTCACCCGACAAGGGGGATGATGAACTGAAACGTTTAATATCACTTTTATCTGGCAAAGCACCATACTCTGTTGCCTTCGTCCATAATATTGCCACCGCTTACTTTAAATCCCTCGAAGACCATGACTACCAAAAGGACCAGTTGCATCGCTGATGAGCGGTTCATTTAAAAAGGTTTCCTCTTTTTAACATCAAAAAATACTATTTGATTTTTCTTGATGGACATATCATTACGCTGACAATATACGTAACTCTGATTTGTGTAAAAGAACTTGTCCATGTAATTAGTTACTGGTCGTAACTGGAATTCTTTTTAATCCCGAGCTGTGATAATATCAATAGTCTGATATAATGATCAAATGGGTTTATTAGCGCTTTTGGGGATTGCGGGTTAGACAATCCTTCCAAGTGAGAGAAAAGATTTGAAAAAGAGGGTCATTTTACGTGCAGAAGGTTAAAAAAAGGCGTTTGCAGGGAGTTGGAGCTGTCCTTGTGGCGGGAACCGGTTACGCCTTAATGTCCATACTAGTTAAGGGGGCTTTCCAGCTTGGGCTCGGCCCAATTCAGGTGATTGCTCTGCAATCATGGATTGCGTCGATCCTCCTACTTCTCTATGCTGTGTTCTTTAAACGAGAGGTATTTATAGTTCCACTTCATACTTTGTGGTTACTAGCCTTACAAGGCTTGGTCGGCGCCTTTGGAACCAGCCTCTTATACGCGTATGCGCTCATGTTTCTTCCTGTCTCTGTGGCAATCTTACTTCTTTATCTTTATCCGGCGTTAGTTTTAGCGGCGGGGGTAATAATTTGGCACAAAAAGGTTGGCCGCCAAGAGCTGGTAGCTTTTCTTTTAACCTTGTCAGGAACCACGCTGGCAAGTGGAATTTTCTCGGGAGTGAGTGAAGTCGCGTTAGTAGGGATCATTCTGGGTTTGGCTTCTGCGATAGCCTACGCTACCTTTAACATTGTCGGGGAATTAGTCTTAGCTAAGGTATCCCCTTTAGTGGCTATGTGCTTTACCCAATGGGTTTGTGCTATAGCCCTGTTGTTTGTCATGAAGGGAGATGTCATGAATATTCCTTGGCAGAACGCTCAAACTTGGAAAATTGGCATCTTACTAGCGACGGTCGCCTCCATAATTCCGTTTTACATGATTCTGCTGGGAATTGAGCGATTAGGGGCAGATCAAGCGGCTATTCTCAGTACGTTTGAGTTACCGATGACGTTTCTTATGGCAGCCGTTTTCCTAGAAGAGTTTCCTAAAGTGACACAATTAATAGGTGGGAGTTTAGTTTTAGGTGGAATATTTTTATTAAACTGGAGGAGTAAAGGTGAACAAAGAAATGAAGAAGCTTTTTATCAAGAACGGTCAGATTAAAACAATGACCGGACGAGAATTTATGGGGGATATTCTAATTGAGGGAACAAAAATAACGGCCCTTGAAGAAACTTCGGTGATCGACGCTCCAGCAGATGCAACTGTAATTGATGCTATGGGTTGTCTTGTTATGCCAGGCATGATTGATGCTCATTGTCACGTAGGAATTGGAGAAGAGATTTACCGGTGGGAAGGGGAAGACTTCAACGAAATGACGGATCCTGTGACTCCGGACATGCGAGCGATTGATGGAATTAACCCAGAAGATGAGGGTTTTCGCGATGCTCGTTTAGGGGGTGTGACAGCCGTTTTTACGGTGCCTGGCAGTGCCAATGTCATTGGAGGAACGGGGGTCGTCATGAAGACAGCTGGGAAAATCGTGGATAAGATGATTGTTCGCGATCCTGCTGGTTTGAAAGTGGCCTTTGGTGAAAATCCCAAGATGGTGTACGGCGAACAAAAAAAGATGCCCATGACTCGAATGGGTACAGCAGCCCTTCTGCGTCAGGCCTTGGTCGATGCGCAGGTGTACCGAGATAAATTGGAAGAAGGCAAAACAGATACCGATAAACTTCCGGAACGAGATTTAGGCTTAGAAACTCTGGTCCAAGTGATTAACCGCGAAATTCCATTGCGTGCGCATGCTCATCGTGCGGATGATATTATGACGGCCATTCGTATTGCCCGAGAATTCAAGGTTGATCTAGTCATTGAACATTGTACAGAAGGTCATAAAATTGCCGAAGAACTTGCAGAGCTTGGCTATCCGGCAGTGGTGGGTCCGTTGTTGACGAACCGTTCCAAAGTGGAACTTAAGGATAAGTCCTTTAAAACTCCTGGCATCTTGGCTAAAGCAGGGGTGAAAGTGGCGATTATGACGGATCACTCGGTCACACCGATTGAACAACTTCCACTTTGTGCTGCTTTAGCGTGCAAAGCGGGGATGGATATCGAGGAGGCTTTACGCGCCATTACGATTAATCCGGCCGAAATCTTAGGTGTGTCTGATCGGATAGGGTCACTTGAAGTTGGGAAAGATGCGGATATTGTGATTTGGAGTGAGCATCCCTTGATAATTACCGCACGTCCGCTCTATGTGATTATTGACGGTAAGATTGTGAACCCTGAACCAAGGGAGGGTGATTAAGTCATGAGTTCTAAACCCTCTCCTGGACTCCCAATTGTTGCGGGTATCGGAATGGCCATAATTTGGGGATTTTCCTTTTTATTTACCAAGGAGACTCTCGATCATACCTTTCCGCTCCAACTATTGGGCTTTCGCTTCGGGGCTGCAGCTCTATTATTGAGCTTGTTGAAATTGACGGGTCTAATTCGGATTGAACTTAAAGGAAAACCGATCTCATCCTTACTCCTACTGGCTCTTTTTCAACCGGGTCTTTATTTCATTGGAGAAACTTGGGGTGTTAAGTGGACTTCGGCTTCTGAAGCCGGTATGGTTATCGCTTTGGTCCCAGTTTCCATCGCAACCATGGCCGCGATTTTTCTAAAAGAGAAACTCAATACTAAGCAAGTCCTTTCGATCGGTGCCTCTGTCGTGGGCGTGATGATCATTGTGTCAGTGCAAGGGACCCTTCAGTTTGGAGAGCATCTCTGGGGAATTCTGGCGCTTCTCGTAGCGGTGCTGGCTGCGGGAGCCTACGGTATTTTATCAAGACATTCCTCAGCGAGTTTTAATCCCTTGGAGATCACCTTTGTCATGATGTGGTCCGGAACAGTGATCTTTAATGTATTAGGTGTTGGACAAAGTGCACTCCAAGGGGATTTAGTGTCTTATCTAAAACCACTTCAATTGACGAGTGTGCTATGGGCAATTTTCTACCTAAGTGCGATTTCGTCAGTGCTGGCATTTTTCCTTTCCAATTATATGTTTGCTGCCTTGCCCGTTTCTCAAACCGCACCGATTTTAAATCTTATTACGGTTGTGTCGGTTTTTTCTGGAGTGTTTTTTCGAGGAGAGCAGTTTGGCTGGATCCATGCTATCGGGATTACTTTGATTATACTGGGAGTTTGGGGTACGAATGTTTTTGGCAGAACTAACTTAACACCCCTTTCGGAGAGCGCATAGCTGTTGCGAGGTTCGATGCACGAAGCACGAAATTCGAATTTCTAAGAGCAGATACCGGATAGCGACATTCGGCGACTGGATGAGATCTGAGAAAACTTATAATGAGTTTGGTTCTAGGTAACACTAAATTAAGGTCCGAGGTTTAAGTTTCGAAGTTCGTATTGGGATTCTGCCTATATCAAGTGTTAGTTCTGAAAGCTTATTTTGAGTTTAGAGTTAGGTCAAACTAAATTAGGTTTTAATTAATCAAAACTTGGAGAAGAAAAAAACTCTTATGAAAGGAAACGGTTAAGGTTTGTCCAAGTTTTCTTAATCAATCATTATGGACTATAGAGTTAAGAGTGCTACAGTAGAGCAAACTCGGGAGTGGGGGAAACAGCTAGGAGCGCGTTTGCGGGGAGGAGATGTCGTAGCTTTGAGCGGAGATTTGGGTGCAGGTAAAACGGCGTTTGCTCAAGGAGTTGGCGAGTCTTTAGGAGTCAAGGGTTCCATGACTAGTCCAACGTTCACCTTTCAACAAGAGTATATCGGACGAATTCTAAATTCGGGGATGGGGATCGAGACCCAGACAGAGACTGAGATCCGTTTGATTCACATGGATCTATATCGTTTACAGCGTCCAGAAGAAGTGGAAGTGATCGGGGTGGAAGATGCGTTTGTAGAGGATGCTGTCTGTCTGATTGAATGGCCCGAAATAGCGGAGGATCTTTTACCAGAAAGTCGATTAGACATTCAAATTATTGGTAGTGGCGAAGCTCCCCGCGAAATTATCTTTCGCGCACGGGAGCATGATTGGGAGCTGCGCTTAAAGGACCTGAATATTTTAGGAGAGGTTCGAAGGATCCAATGAAATACTTAACGATTGATACGACGACAAAAGTAACGGCAGTAGCCTTGGCTGAAGACGGGCGGCTGGTCGGAGAAGGATTTTTACATACCTCAAGAACGCACTCAGAGCGTATCATTCCGATGCTTGATCAATTGCTAACTGCTGCAGATTGGTCACTACAGGAATTGGATATGATCGGTGTAGTACGTGGACCGGGTTCGTTTACTGGAATACGGATCGGAATCGCTACAGCACAGGGCCTTGCCCAAGTGTTAAAGCTTCCGCTGATTGCCGTTGTGTCCCTCGATACTCTGGCCTGGGCGGGCTTAGGGAGAACGGAAGACATTGTTCCCCTTTTAGATGCGCGCAAAAATGAATGGTATACGGCACGTTATCGCTGGACGCGCGGCGAAGAGAAGGCTGAGTGTTTAACACCCCCTCAAGCGTTGCCTAAAGATCAATGGCTAGAACAATTGAGGGTATTGGACCGTCCAATTTGCTTCGTTGGAGATGCAATTGCTAAAGCTAAGGTTCAAATCGAGGAAGTGTTAGGCGAGCGAGCCTTGATTTTACCGGACTATATTAATCTACCCAGGGGTGCGTATGCCGTTCAAGCAGTTTGGCAACGTTGGCAAGAAACGGGCGTAGGGGAACGGGTAGAACCGTACTACATCCGCTTTTCTGAAGCAGAGGTTAATTGGGCAAAGAAAGAGGAAGCGCGAAGGAGCGAGGGGCATGAATAATGGGATTGTACGTCCCATGAAGATCAATGATCTCCAAGTCATCCTAGAGATCGAGCGCGACTCGTTTGCTACCCCTTGGTCCATGCAAGCTTTTAAAGCAGAGCTTATCGATAATGAGTATGCGCGCTATTATTGTTTAGAGTTGGACGGTCAGACGATCGGGTACATGGGACTCTGGTTCATCCTTGATGAAGGGCATATTACGAATATCGCCATTACTCCAAGCTACCGAGGGCAACATTGGGGGGAGTTTCTCATGCGTAATGTGATGAAGAAAATGGTGGATGCGGGTATGGAACGAATGACTCTAGAAGTCCGTGCTTCAAACAGCCCTGCCCAGTCCTTATATAGTCGCTTAGGCTTCACCACGGCAGGAGTTCGTAAAGGGTATTATGCAGATAGTGGGGAGGATGCCTGGATTATGTGGGCGGAATTGCGAAGGGAAGTGAATGTGACGTGATGGAGAAGTCAAACCATGAAGTGATAATTTTAGGGGTTGAGACGAGTTGCGATGAGACTTCGGCGGCCGTTTTAGTCAACGGGACCGAATTACGCAGTCATGTCATTTCATCCCAAATCATGACGCATCAAAAGTATGGCGGAGTTGTACCGGAAATTGCTTCGCGCGAGCACAGTCTACATCTTCAACCCGTTGTCCAGCAAGCCTTAGATGAGGCTATGATGACGTTTAAGGATTTGTCAGCTATTGCGGTGACCTATGGCCCTGGATTGGTCGGATCCTTATTGGTCGGGGTTTCAGGAGCCAAGGCCATGGCCTATGCCGCTGGAGTTCCGCTAATAGGCATTAATCACTTAGAAGCGCATATCTATGCCAATTTTTTGCCGCATCAGGACATCGAGTTCCCCCTCCTAGCCCTGTTGGTCTCTGGAGGGCATACACATCTGATTTTCTTCGAAGCACACGGGCAGTACAAGATTTTGGGGCGCACGCGAGATGATGCGGCTGGAGAAGCTTTAGATAAAGTCGCGAGAACTTTAGGATTAGGTTATCCAGGAGGTCCTCAGATTCAGAGAATCGCTCAAGAAGGGGATGCGCAAGCCTTTAAGTTCCCTCGAGCTATGTTAGAACCGGATAGTTTGGATTTCAGTTTCAGTGGTATGAAATCCGCGGTTTTAAATACCTTAAATTCTGCCCGAATGAGGGGAGAAACACTTAGTGTTCCGGATATTGCTGCCTCCTTCCAGCAAGCAGTAGTGGATGTATTAGTCCGAAAAACCATGCTGGCCATCAAAAGAACCAGAGTCAAGACCCTGCTTCTTGCCGGTGGTGTAGCCGCTAATAGTTTGTTACGCCAAACGTTGTCCGAAACGTTGGGCAAGCAGAGCGTAAGGTTGGTGTATCCACCCCCCATCTTATGTACGGATAACGGAGCCATGATCGCGACAGCAGGGTATTATCATTATTTAGCGGGAGACTTCGCACCTTGGACCCTTAACGCAGTTCCGGGGCTAAACTTGACGTAAATTGGGCTCTCCTGTTTACGATTGCTGATTACGTTTCTAATTTTGATACAAAGTTAAGTATGGAATCCTTAAAAAAGCTAACGCAATATGATATTGAAACTGTAATCTGCTATCATGGCGGTATCTGTAAGGACGGCATCAACAAACGCATAGAAGAACTGGCGAACGGATAATAACATTGCCAATCATGACGGACTCACAAAATACCCATGACCAAAGGATAATTATCAAGGTCATGGGTATTTTATCTGTTTTTACACCTCAAAAAGGAACAGGAAGCTTCATTGGGGCGGCGTTTTTGTTCTTCAGTTATCGCTGAAATGCAAGACGAGTGCAAGTCGAGAGTGCAAGTCGAGAATGCAAGTCGAGAACCGTCCCCAACGTGCACATGGAAGCATATGTTCTGTGGATAAGGTAGAGCTGTGGATAATGGGGATAAGTCTGTAGATAAGTCAGGGGTGCGGCTTTGGAGTTTTACCCCTAATTCGCACATTTAGGATATTATTATCCACAGGACCTGTGGATAATGTGGATAACATTGGTACAAGGCGGAATTGCCTGTTTTAAAATGTGGATAATCTTGTGGGTTGAACTACACCAAGGTAAGAGGTAATATTGAATCATCTAGATAGTATGTTTGGAGATGACTAATTTTTGATCTATATTTTGAAAATAAAAAAGGGTTTCTAACATTAAAAAATTACTAAATATTTAATTAAATATATCTTTGCGGAAGGAATTTGCCTTTTTTGATCGAATAATTTTAAACGTACGAGATTTTACCGAAAGGGTAGCTCTAACATGAATGAGGAAAAACGGAATACAAAAAGTGAAGTACGCAAATCGTGTTTAAAACAGCGGGCCGCTTTGGGGGAGAAAGAGAGAAAAAGTTATAGTTCGGTGATCCAGCAAAGACTTAGAAATTTACCTGAATTCCAAACAGCTCAAGTAGTCATGTTATTTCTTAATTTTCGCGATGAAGTTGAAACAACTGACTTAGCTGAGGAAACGATTGCCTGTAAAAAACGGCTTATATTACCTCGTTGCGCTCCCCAGGGAATACTTCTTCCACTTGAAGTACACGATCTAGCTATGGAGCTTGAACCGGGGGCTTGGGGAATTCGTGAACCCAAACTTTCTAATGAACAGGTAGAGCCATCAGTAATCGATTTAATCATCGTGCCTGGGGCGGGTTTTGATCAACAAGGGAATCGGTTAGGGTATGGGGGCGGTTATTACGATCGCTTTTTTATGTTGTTAAATCCCTTGACACCTAGGGTCGCTCTTGGTTTCGAATGTCAGGTTATTTCACATGTACCCGTGGACCAACATGATGCCAAAATGAACATGTTAATCACGGAAAAAAGAGTTTATGATTTTAGAATGATAGGAATTCAATAGGGGGGATTTATTTGAGCACCGCGTGTGAAGAGTTAGTGGATCCAAAGCAAATTCAGCTTGATGAAATCATCGAAAAGTATCGACATGAGAATGGACCGCTTATCCCAATTTTACAAGGAGCCCAAGGGGTGTATGGCTATTTGCCAGCTCATGTGCTTAAACACATTAGTAAGGCGATTCGTATCCCATTGGCAAGGATATACGGTGTGGTCACGTTTTACGCTCAGTTCCGTCTTACACCTGTAGGGAGAAATCTAATCAATGTTTGTTTAGGAACGGCTTGTCATGTTCGTGGAGGGGCCAAGGTACTGGAAACTATTGAAAAAGAACTTAAGATTAAAGATGGCGCTACAACGGACGATGGGCGGTTTACTTTGGAAATCGTAGCTTGCATTGGAGCGTGTGGTCTTGCGCCAGTAATATCGATTAATAATGAGGTTCATGGACGATTAGTACCGGAGAGCATTGCCGGGATATTTGCTAAATACGAGTAGGGGGATAAAGGGATGGCTGAAAACCAACGAATTCTAGTTTGTGCAGGGACAGGATGTGCCTCTTCGGGAGCACTTCCGATCATCGATATCTTGAAAGAGGAGATCAAGCGGCAAGGACTTGAAGGAACCGTAAGCGTCGTTGGTACTGGGTGTCAAGGATTTTGTGAAAAAGGGCCGACGCTCGTTATTGAACCACAGCATATCTTATATACTCGAGTTGCCGCAGAAGATGTCGCGGAAATTGTTGCTCAAGATATTATAAACGGTGAACGTGTAGAACGTCTTCTGCTTCTTGATCAAGTAACTCAAAAGCCTGTCAGTTCACTTTCAGATATTCGATTTTTCGCTAAGCAACATCGAATTGTTCTTCAAAATTGTGGTGTGATTGATCCCAAGAAGATTGGAGACTATACTGCACGGGATGGCTATAAAGGCATCCAAAAGGCGCTAAAAGAAATGTCACCCGAAGAGGTACTCGAGGAAGTCAAGAAATCAGGACTTCGTGGTCGTGGTGGCGCTGGATTCCCAACAGGAATGAAGTGGGGTTTCTGCCGTCAAACGCCTAGTGACAAAAAGTATATTATTTGTAATGCAGACGAAGGAGATCCAGGAGCCTTCATGGATCGCAGTGTCCTTGAGGGAGATCCACATTCGGTCATTGAGGGTATGCTTATCGGAGCGTATGCCATTGGGGCGGACGAAGGGTATGTATACTGTCGTGCAGAATATCCATTGGCTATCAAACATTTGGAAATTGCGATTAAGCAAGCACAAGAAGCTGGTTATTTAGGAGATAATATTCTAAACTCGGGCTTTAATTTTCATCTGAAAGTATTTGCTGGAGCTGGAGCTTTTGTCTGCGGGGAAGAAACAGCTTTGATGGCTTCCATCGAAGGTAAACGCGGTATGCCAAGAGTTCGGCCACCTTTCCCAGCTGTTAGTGGGCTATGGGGAAAACCCACCAATATCAATAACGTTGAAACCTGGTCCAATATTCCTCACATTTTGCGCAATGGGGCAGAGTGGTATGGCCAATTTGGGACGGAGAAAAGTAAAGGCACTAAGATTTTTGCTTTGACCGGCAAAGTCAATAATACAGGCTTAGTAGAAGTTCCTATGGGCACGACTCTTAGGGAGATCATTTTTGACATTGGGGATGGAATTCAGAACGGAAAAGCCTTTAAGGCAGTTCAAATTGGAGGTCCCTCAGGTGGATGTTTGCCTGAGAGTATGCTTGATCTTGCTGTCGATTATGATACCTTGACGCAAGCTGGGGCTATGGTTGGCTCTGGGGGACTTGTCATTATGGATGAAACCACTTGCATGGTGGATATAGCGCGATACTTCTTAAACTTTTCCAAGAAAGAATCGTGTGGGAAATGCACCCCCTGTCGAGAGGGAACTACGCGGATGTATGAGATTCTCGATAGAATCACCAAAGGTGAGGGTAAAGAGGAAGATCTTGACACCTTAGAAAATCTTGCCCTAACCATTAAGGAAACCTCCCTGTGTGGACTGGGTCAATTTGCACCAAGCCCCATTCTTGCAACTCTAAAATACTTTAGGCATGAGTATGAGGCTCATATTCGAGATCATAAGTGTCCGGCGCATAACTGTACAGCCTTGCTGAGTTATACCATTGATGTGGAGAAATGCAAAATGTGTAGTCTCTGTGCTAAAAACTGTCCGGCTAACTGTATTACAGGGGATAAGAAGACCAATACCCCGTATGTGATTAATGAAGAGGCTTGTATCAAATGCGGAACTTGTCTGGAAAAATGCAAGTTTGGTGCAGTTAGTAGAGCTTAGTCAATAAGGGTCCCAAAAACTATCCAGAATGGACAAACTGAGAGGAGTTGAAACACTTTGGAGTGGCTTACAATAACAATTGATGGTCGTGAAGTCAGCGTACCTAAAGGGACGACCGTACTTGATGCCTGTCGTATGAATAATATTCCTATTCCAACCTTGTGTCATGCCCCGGAGCTTACCTCTGCGGGCGCATGCCGTTTGTGTGTCGTTCAAATCGAAGGGATGCGCAATCTTCCCCCGTCTTGTGTGACTCAGGCAGCCCAAGGCATGAAAGTAGAAACTCAAAATCCCAAAGTTCGCAATGCACGTAAAACGATCTTGGAACTATTGGTCGCTAATCATCCGTTAGATTGCATGACCTGTCAGAAAATGGGGGATTGCTCTTTAGCTGAGTATGCCTATGAATATGGTGTAACTGGTGAAATTTATCAAGGAGAAAAACGTAATCTCCCGATTGACAGTGGAAATCCCTTCATCTTAAGGGATCCCAACAAATGTATCATGTGTGGAAAATGCATCAAAGCGTGTACTGAAATTCAGGGCAAAAGCATTTTAGACTTTTCACATCGAGGGTTTAATACCCAAGTGGGTCCAGCCTTTAATTTGCCCTATCACGAATCCGATTGTGATTTCTGCGGATCCTGTGTCTCGGTTTGTCCAGTAGGAGCCTTAGTAGAAAAGCAAATGGTCGGCAAGGGACGTCCATGGGAAGTATCTAAAGTTCAGACGACTTGCCCGTTTTGTGGGGTAGGATGTAACTTTGACCTGAATGTTAAAGACGGGAAAGTCATTGGGGTGACCTCGAATCCGGATGCACCTGTCAATGGCAAGGCTTTATGTGTCAAAGGTCGCTTTGGGATGGACATGATTTATAGTGACAATCGTGTGACCACTCCTCTGATCAGGAAAGATGGAGTATTAGTTCCAGCAGACTGGGATGAGGCTTTAGATTTAATCGCCACGAAGTTAGGTGAGATCAAGAAGACCTATGGTCCTAACTCTATTGCGGCCCTAAGTTCTGCCCATTGTACGAACGAAGAAAATTATCTCATGCAAAAATTCATGCGCGCGGTCATCGGTACCAACAATATCGATCACTGCGCAAGGACCTGACACGCTCCCACTGTGGCCGGTCTGGCCACTTCATTTGGTTCCGGAGCGATGACTAACTCCATTAATGAAATTCCGAATACAAAGGTTATGTTTGTGATTGGTTCCAACGCGACTGAGGCTCATCCTGTGATTGGGACAAAAATGAAGCAAGCGCTCGCTAAGGGTGCCAAGCTGATTGTAGTCGATCCTCGCCGCATTGATCTGGCTGAACGTTCGGATGTTTGGTTAAGGCTTCGTCCGGGTACGGATATCGCACTAATCAACGGAATTATGAACATTATTATTGCCAACGGCTGGGAAGACCGTGCGTTTATCGAAGCACGGACAGAAGGGTATGAAAAAGTTAAAGAAACCGTTCAAAAATATACTCCAGAAGTCGTTAGTCAAGTAACGGGAGTTCCTGTAGAGCAGCTAGTAGAAGCCGCTAAACTTTACGCAACCGCGGAAACAGCACAGATTTTTTATACCTTAGGGATTACGGAGCATACCTGTGGTACAGATAACGTCATGAGTTTGGCGAACTTAGCCATGCTTACAGGTAACATCGGTAAGGAGAGCTCGGGTGTTAATCCAATGCGTGGGCAAAATAATGTTCAGGGTGCCTGTGATATGGGAGCATTGCCCGACGTCTATCCCGGCTACCAAAAGGTCGCCAACCCTGAAGTACAGGCAAAATTTGAAGCCGCTTGGGGAGTTCCGCTTGACCCAAATCCTGGTTTTATGATTCCAGATATGTTTGAAGCCGCCGTTAGTAAGGATTTACGGGCTTTGTATGTTTTGGGAGAAGATCCTGTTATTACAGATGCTGATGCGAACCATGTGCGCAAAGGCCTTAAGGCTCTTGATTTCCTTGTTGTCCAAGAAATCTTCTTGTCCGAAACAGCTAAATTGGCCGATGTTGTCTTACCAGGGGCTAGTTATGCTGAGAAGACTGGCACATTCTCAAATACTGAGCGGCGGGTGCAAATGGTCAATCAAGCCATTAAACCGATCGGGAATGCGAAGACAGATGGGGAGATCATTTGTGAACTTGCAACTCGTATGGGTTATCCCTTCGAGTATCAATCTTCGGAAGAAGTCATGCAGGAAATTGCCAAGCTTACCCCTATATTTGCAGGAATTACCCATCAACGTTTAGGAACTCAGGGACTTCAGTGGCCGGTACCTCATGCTGAACATCCCGGAACTAAGTTCTTACATGAAGGGAAATTCAACCGGGGTCTAGGGCAATTTGTGGCGATCGATAATCAGCTTCCTGCTGAATTGCCGGATGAAAAGTATCCGTTCTTACTCAGTACGGGGCGTAAACTTTCCCATTATAACGTTTTCACTCAACACTCTCCATCTCTGGAAAACTATTCGCCTGAAGAGTTGGCAGAGATTAACCCGACAGATGCTAAACGACTCAAACTCAAAGAGGGTGAAGTCGTTCAGGTATCCTCCCGTCGCGGTGAGCTGAAAACTAAAATTATAATTACGGAACGTGTGCCCGTGGGTATGGTCTTTATGACCCTGCACTATTTTGATTCCCCAACCAACGTACTAACCAATGGAGCGTTTGATAAAGTCACCAAAACGTATGAGTATAAAGTGTGTGGCGTTCAAATTTCAAAACTTAGTTGATACTAAAAAATGGGCCTTCAATACCGATAGCGAAGGCCCATTTTTTGTCGTGCAGTTCTATAAAGGAAAACTTTCTTCAGGTGGAGTTTCAACTCCATCGGATCAAACCTATTTGTCCATAATACGGTTCATGAGGCGCATCGAACACATTTCTCCGCACATGGTGCAGCTGTCCTGATGCTCAGGGGCGGATTCTTTACGATAACGCTCTGGTTTTTCACGGTCTAAGGCTAGACAAAACATTTTCTCCCAATCCAAATCTTGTCTAGCCTGGCTCATTCTCTTGTCCCATTCGGCTGCTCCAGGTATCCCTTTGGCAATATCCCCGGCATGTGCTGCAATCTTGACTGCTACGATCCCTTCCCGCACGTCGTCCAAAGTGGGCAAACGAAGGTGTTCGGCGGGCGTTACATAGCAGAGAAAATCTGCTCCTGCCGAGGCGGCTAAGGCTCCGCCGATTGCACTGGTGATGTGATCGTAACCAGGAGCCACGTCTGAGACTAATGGCCCCAAAATGTAGAAGGGCGCTCCGTGGCAAAGTTTTTTCGCCAACTGAACATTAGCCACTACTTCATGCAAGGGAACGTGGCCGGGTCCTTCAATCATGACTTGTACATTGCGTTTCCAAGCCCTTTGAGTCAATTCTCCCATCACGATCAATTCGGAAATTTGGGCTCCGTCTGTGGCATCGGCAATGCTTCCAGGTCGGCAAGCATCTCCTAAACTTATCGTCACGTCATAGGTTGTGCAGATATCCAGGAGATCATCAAAATACTCGTAAAATGGGTTTTCCTGCCCGGTCAATTCCATCCAGGCATACAGTAAAGACCCGCCCCGGGAAACGATGTTGGTAACTCGGGAGGTCTGACGGAAATGCTGGGCAGTTTCCCTGTTGATGCCGGCGTGGATGGTCACGAAATCAACACCGTCTCGGGCGTGCTGTTCCACCACGGCTAAGAATTCTTGGGGTGTAATGTCTTCCAACTTCTTATCTAAATAGCCAAGGGCATCATACATAGGAACAGAACCAATCATTGCTGGGGACATGTCGATGAGCCGGTGGCGAAATTCAACGGTTTTGCCATAGTTGCTTAAATCCATAATTGCTTCCGCTTTCATGTCCAGAGCCATACGTACTTTGGACAACTCACTGTCGAGATTGGCACAGTCTGGGGAGATACCTAAATTGACGTTAATCTTCGTCTTAAGTCCAAGACCAACGCCCTCCGGACTCAGAGAGGTGTGATTATGGTTAGCTGGGATGACAATGCTGCCCGCCGCTACCCGGAGCCTAATTTCTTCAGCAGTAAGCCCCTCTTTGTCAGCGACTGTTTGCATTGCCGCAGTGATTACTCCATTTTTAGCCTGTTCCATTTGTGTACTCATCTAATCACACTCTTTCTTATATTTTTCTTGTAGTTGTGTTTCCATAATGCGCTGTAAACGTTTAATCTTACTCTTAATATCCGGATTGCTCACAATCTCGTTGACTAAGGCCACTGTCCGGGCCCCGTCTTGATCACTTCAGCTAGATTGTGTTCCTTGATTCCGCCGATCGCGACAAAGGGGATCTCCAGATTCTTGACGACGTAATCTAAATAGTCTAGTCCTACCGGATCACACACATCAATTTTGGTATTGGTGGCAAACAACGGTCCTACTCCAATGTAATCAGCGCCACCGCTCACGGCAGCCCATGCTTGAGCTGGTGAATGGGTAGAAACTCCAATCATGAGATCGGGGCCGACTAACTCGCGTACTTTTGATAACGGCAAGTCGTCTTGTCCGATATGTACGCCATCTGCGCCCACCGCCAGAGCCAGATCTAAGTGGTCGTTGATAATGAACAAGGCACCGTATTGCTGTGTCATAGCCCGCAGCGCTAGACACTCCTCATACATGATCCTAACTTTCTTGGCCTTCTCTCGGTATTGAAGGATTGGAACGCCGCTGGCCAAGATCTCACTGGCCACTTCAATATTGCTCCTGCCTTGAGAGTGGAGTTCAGAGGTAAGGGCATAGATGCCAGCGGGAAGGGTACGCCTTTTTGAAATTCCATTTAGTTCAGCTATTAAATGGTTCATTGTGCTACAACATTCCTTTCCCGCATATTTACCCAGTCACAAAAAGTGGGTAGATAGCCTTTGGCCCGGATCATTTGTACCACTTCTGGAACGGATCGTTCGTCAGCAATTTCAAATTGGGCACTGCCTACGTTGTCTGTTTCGCTATAACCACCGACGGAAGTGAGAGCACCGGCCGACATTCGAGTAATTCCGAGGGGAAGCAAATTTTCCCGCATTTGCGGACTTTCCCGGGTGGATAAAGTAAGTCCCGCCCGGGGTAGAAATAGCCGGTAAGCCAAGATAATTTGGACGAAGAGAGCATCCGTAACGGGTGCAGCAGAGGAGTGAAAACTGCCGGCATAGGGTCTGAGGCGCGGCACAGAGAGTGCGACTTCAACCCCGGGATAAGTCCTTTGCAAGTAATCAGCATGGAGAGCCGAATAAAATGCATCCCGCCGCCAGTCTGAGAGACCCAAGAGTGCTCCTATGTTTACGGCAGAGATTCCGGCTTCACACGCTCGGTCTGGTGCCTCCAAGCGGTAGTGATAATTGCGCTTGGGCCCGGCGGGGTGTACCTCCGCATAGGTGATTTCATCGTAGGTTTCTTGAAAGAGAGTGACAGAATCAATCCCTGCCTCGTATAAACGTCGGTATTCCTCAGTGGATAACGGATAAACTTCAAGCCCCAGAGAGGCAAACATGGGCCGCAAAGCATGGACACATTCTTCCATGTAAGCGGGTCCGCTTTGGGTGCGAGATTCTCCCGTCAAGAGCAGCAAATGCTGCAGCCCGGTCGAAGTGATGGCTTTCCCTTCCTTAAGGGCTTGTTCGACGGTTAGCTTGCAGCGTACAATCTTATTGCCAGCATGGAAACTACAATAGACGCATTGGTTACTACAAAAATTAGCGAGATACAGAGGAGTAAACAAACCCATCGTGCGGCCAAAATTGCGGATGGTTAAAGCCTGAGCCTTTTTGGCCATGGGTTCCAAGTAAGATAGGGCAGCTGGGGAAAGCAAGACCGCTAAATCTTGAGGGCGAAGAGTCTCTCGGGCCAACACTCGCTCGACATCGGCGCCCCTAAAACTTGCCCAATGCGACTCGGTGAGCCTGGGTTGCCATTCCGTGATTTGCTCGTAAAACATCCGTTAACCCTCCTGCAAAAAGCCGGTTAAGGGGGAGGAAGCAGCGGCTTCGATCCGTCGTTCACCCGGTCCCGCTAAATAGCCCATACGTCCTGCGGTTACGGCTAAGCGGAAGGCCTGAGCCATGAACACCGGATCTCCTGCCGTGGCAATCGCAGTATTCACAAGCACTGCGGCTGCACCCATTTCCATAGCCTCGGCTGCCTCTGAGGGTCGTCCAATGCCCGCATCGACAATGATCGGCAGAGAAATCTCTTCGATCAGAATCCGGATGAGTTCTTTGGTTTGCAAACCTCTGTTGCTGCCAATAGGAGCTCCTAGGGGCATGATGGCTGACGCCCCGGCATCCTGCAGGCGCCTGGCGGCACCCAGATCTGGACTCATGTAAGGCAGTACCACAAAACCTTCCTTGACAAGTTGTTCCGTGGCCCGTAGCGTCTCCCAATTATCCGGCAATAGGTAACGCTGATCCTGTACAACCTCAATTTTTACCCAATTCCCGCAACCAGCAGCTTGAGCCAAGCGAGCGATTCGCACGGCTTCTTCAGCTGTGCGCGCACCGGAGGTGTTGGGTAATAAAATGGTGTTTGGGGGCATGTAGTTGAGAATATTCTCTTGGGGGTTTTTCCAATCGACCCGGCGCAAAGCCATAGTTACCACTTGGCTGCCGCTCGCTTCCAGCACCTGAGGCACTATTTCATGAGACGAAAATTTGCCGGTTCCTACGAACAGTCTGCTGTGCAAATTCGCTCCTCCGATGAGTAAACTGTCATCCGATGGATTAACACTCTGTATGGTATCGTTCACGGTATCAGCCACCTCCCATAAAAATTAAGATTTCCAAACGGTCGTCAGCCTGCAAAAGAGTACTCTGCCAATGTTCTTGCTTCAGAATTTTCCCATTGAGCTCTACGACCGCCGCTTTGAGGGTCACCGCATTGTCAGTAAGTAACTGGAAGACGGTACATTCCAAGGGGATTTCCTGCGCTTCACCGTTGACAACAATTTGCACATACAGCCCTCCTTTCCCTTGATCACGTATGTGTTTGCCGGGGTTCCCGTCTTACTGTCATGGTACTAGGGAGGATAAAGATATAAAAAAATGAGAACTGTGGTAAGCAATTCTCATTTATACTTCTATAAGCATAACGATTAGCTTTCCTCCGCTGGTATTAACCAGATCAGGTTCAAAGGGATCGAGTTTCCTCATCTCAGCCCCGAGGGGCACCCCTAGCATACGACGTATTTAGTTGAGTGGGATTAATACTTATCCTAGTAAATATTAATCCCCATTATATAACTAATAGGTAGAGGTGTAAATAAATCCTGTGAACATTAGTGATTTATCCTCACAGCCCTTGGTGGTTAAGTTTGGAATAGATCATCCCCGCTTTTTCCGCTCAACCCGGGGTGGCAATCAAATCGTACTGTACCCACTGGGATTTTATGTTCTACAGCTTCAACAATTTTTGCCGTTCCAATGTTACCAAATCCTCCGCATAATTCCAACGCCTGAACTCCTTCAGTAACCAGTTGTTGTGCAAGATGAACAGCTTCTTGGTAATTTTGGACTCCCCGTATAAGTAGGGTAACCTGTGGGGTTTGAATCTCCGCTTGATGTTGTGAAGGGTTGGCTTGAGGTGCAAGAAAAATAAAGGCGGCTTTTAATGACAATTAAATCACATCCTCTCCATACTTAAATTTAGTTTGAGATTCACAGAGTAGAACAGGAAAACAAGCAGCAACCTGTGATAACTATAATAAACATGCAATTCATATGCCAAGAAGTTTCATTGGGCTTGGCATATGAATTGCATTCATAGAAATAAAAAAGATATAGGGATGAAAATAAAAAAAGAAGATAATGCCGACCTTCGTACTATCCGAAGGCTAAAATTGGCTAAATTACAACGTGTCTTAATAAAAAGAGGCACTATTCACTGTTCGATTTTCGTCCACTGTTCGAAAATCGAACAGTGGACATGATCAACAAACATCTAAATCAAAATAAAGGAGGACTTTAGTGATGATGAATTGGCGACTAATTGACAATAATCCATTAAATTCGGCCGACCACATGGCTTTGGACGAGGTCCTGCTTGCTTCCCGAAGCGCAGGAAAATGCCCGAATACATTGCGTTTTCTCCAATTTTCTCCCCGTTGTGCCCTATTGGGTTTACATCAAGCGGTAGAGTTAGAAATTGATGAAGAATATTGTCGGAGAGAAAGTATTGAAATCAACCGTCGTATCACAGGAGGGGGCGCAATTTTTTGGGGACCGTCCGAACTAGGATGGGAAATTTATGCAGGTAAGGATTGGCTGTCGGGCAGAAATCTCGATGAGGTTTATAAGTTGCTGTGTGACGTTATGGTCAAAGCTTTAGCCGATCTTGGTGTAAAGGCAACGTTCCGGCCCCGTAACGATATTCAAGTTGGTAATCGTAAGATCTGCGGTACAGGGGGAGCCGAATTAGGCAATGCCTTTGTCTTCCAATGTTCTTTACTCGTTGATTTTGACGTTGAGAGCATGGTCAAGGTACTTAAAATTCCAATGGAAAAAATAAGTGATAAGAATATTATCGCGGTAGAGGACCGGGTAACGTGGCTTAAAAGAGAGCTTGGTCAGGTTCCGGATATGTCCAAGATTAAAGAAGCGATTTGTGCGGCATTTGCATCTGTTATGGATATGCAATTTATTAGAGACGAACTTAATCCATGGGAAGAGGCATTATTTCGAGAGAAGAGAATGTATTTCCATTCTCCTGAATGGATTTATAAAGTTAGTTTACCAACTGAGGCGGGAGAAATAAAGGAAGCTTGCCTTAAAACACAAGGCGGATTAATCCGGGTGGTTGCCAAGACGGAGTTAAAGGCTCGAGTTTTGAAGAGCGTATTACTTAGCGGGGATTTCTTTACCCATAATCCGTCAGTCATTTTTGAGCTTGAGGCCCGCTTAAAGGATTGTCCCCTGGGAGGGGACAAAATTGAGGAGATAATCAGGTCTTATTTTAAGGATTACCCGGATCAAATTCCCGGTGTAAGTGCTCAGGACGTGGAGTCATGTGTGCGCAGAGCCTTAAGATGAACGCTGAGTTTGAAATTGACGAGCTTCCTATTTTGGCTAATGCAGATGTTGTAGTAATCGGAGCTGGCCCAGCAGGTAGCTCCGCAGCGGCTACAGCGGCTGCCGGTGGGGTTTCGGTGTTGATGTTAGACAAAAAAGAACAAATAGGTTTACCAGTTCAATGTGCAGAGTATGTACCATTGAGTTTAGCTGCAGAAGTACCTGTTCCAGCGGATTGCATAGCTCAAAGGGTGGAAGGTTTCGTTACCTATATTCATCGAGAACAAGTGGCTCAAACACGGGCACCTGGTTACATACTCAACAGGGATGTCTTTGATCGTTATTTAGCTGAGAGAGCGGTTCAATCTGGGGTTAAGTTATTTACTAAAGCACGGGCAGTAGCGGTTACGGATCAGGGTGTTTTAATCAATAAGCAAGGAAAATTATCCGTGGTTAAAGCGGGGATTATTATAGGTTCGGAAGGACCTAAATCCGTGGTAGCCCAGGCAATACACTGCCCACCTCAAATTTTGGCCTATGCTAAGCAAATCACGGTCAAGTTAAGGAAAAGGGCGCAATGGGCTCAAATTTACTTTAGTCCATCCATTCCCGGCGGATATGCTTGGCTCTTTCCTAAAAATGATCTGGCAAATGTCGGGGTTAGCATTGATTTAAGTTTAGGCGGCAGTGTAGCAACCGCTTTAGCAGAATTTCAACAATATTTATTCAAAGAAGGGGTGATTAGTGAAGAAGTGATACGAACGACTGGTGGAGCGATTCCTATCGGAGGACCCCGGTTAAGGATGCAACAGAAAAACATAATGTTAGTTGGGGATGCGGCAGGACATACTCATCCTATCAGTGGAGAGGGGATTTTCCCAGCAATAGTGGCTGGGAAAATCGCGGGTTCTTTAGCAGTTGACAGTATTCGAACGGGAGACATTAACGTGTTGACACAGTATCCTCGGCAGTATTTGATAAGATTTGGGGAATTTATACAAAGGGGTTTTAAAAGAAAAGTAGAATATAATACCAATTGGGAAAAGACAGATTTTTCTGTCTTAGTACGAAAAACTTGGTTTGCATTCCCAGAGTACTTTGAAACTTAGATTGGTAGTTTAACCGTCATACTGAAGGGATCATCACGCAGTTCCAGCAGCGTTTTTCCCGCTTAGGGTAAGGGCAAGATTTTTTGCCTGAAAGGGGTTTAAGACATGTGCTTCCATACAAGCTTCATTTAATGTATTAAAATCCATCTTTTTTCCGAGGAGGGAGTATTCCAACCGTCGCAAACGTAGGGGAGGGATTAAGCGATTGGAGTCACTCAAGGTTATATTGGTAATTCGTTGACCAGCGAGGACTAAACGGCATGTCAGGTCAGTACCATCAAGAGAGACTTGGTATTCTCTGATATAACAGTTTTCCGCTACTTTAATCTCCCGATAGAGGAGGCGACGCCCGGCTTCCATGAGCCATTCTTTGGATTGAAACATAGGGGTGAGTTTGCGGATTTGTTCAAGAACCTGATTGTCTAGTTGGGTTGAAGTAAGCGAGAAGGCTCCTGTGAAGTTAGTTTTGAGCCTTTCGATAACTTCCTCTTTACATACGGCTCTCCCCATTTCCGACTGCAATGTCGTGAGGTTTGCTTGCATTTGATGTAAATACTCCTGGCGGAAATCCTCTGATGGGACACGGATAATAGAAGACATAACCTCAAAATTGAAATCCATTAGAATATTCCCAACTAAGACATTACACTCTCCGATTTGACCTGCGCCATTGCCAGAAATCTTTTTGGAGTTAACAATTAAGTCACAAGGCGAGCGTATCTCCGCCGCTAAGTTGAAATCCCTGAGCGTTTGCACTACTGGTTCGAGGAGCTTCTTGTAAAATCGCTCCCGGTTGGTGGGGATGTCTGGATTTTTTCGGTGAAGAACAATTTGGAAAAAAATCTGCCTGTGATCTAAATAGACTAATCCGCCTCCAACTTCGCGACGAAATAGGGGGATCCCGAATTCTTTACAAGCTTTTAAATCGACTTCACTGGGTATATCCTGATGGAACCCTGCACAGACATAAGGTGTTGCCGGGGTACAGAGTATTAACGCCTCCCGGTTTAGGTGGGCAAGAGCGTGATAAATAACCTGTGATTCAAACCAAGTCACTAGGTTAAGATTGTAAAATTCCATAACGAGTACTCCTAACAGTGAATTTTGCGTTCATAAACTTCTTAATGCAAATTCTATGCCAAGAAAAAATTGCAGAGTATGTGGCACAAGTTGAAGACTTGGCATCAATTCTTTGCACATTTGACGAAACAAGATAAACTCTGGCCGCGTGAAATAGAGAAAATGCAAGCGAAATAAGACTTTGTAAACAATTCCCTCTTCTTCGAAACAAAGTATCGTATAATAAAGGCGTAATTATTTTATTAAATAATTTGTGTTTGGGATTTTTTTGACTTTTTCTGTGAGAACTGATTTTAGTGTTGTTCACTCTCCAATAGTAAAGTCTTGGATTGATGTGCTAGGGACGGGGTCAACCCGAAGGATGGTAGTGGCCAACATTTTAGAATACATAAGTTTAAGGCATCGATGGAAAAAACCAGAAATTGAAGGTAATGGTTTTTTCGAGTCTAAAACCATTCGTGAGCAGAAAAGGTTTTAGGAGGGGCTTAAGATGTCCAAGCAATCCATAAAATGTGTAGAAGATTCGTTAGGGGCATGGAGAAACTTTATCGAGGGCGGCATGGGTGATGCAACGGTTACACGCTCAGAGATCCTTGAATCATGGTATCGCTGTAAGAAACTTGGCATAAACCCCTATGATGGTAAAGGTAAGGACACGTTGGACCACGAAAAGTTGCAACAACTAATCAATCATAACTCTAGATTAGTAGAGGTAGCCAAACCTTTCATGCATACCGTTTACCAAAGTGTAAAGGGTTCGGGATTCATGGTCGTGATTACAGACAAGGAAGGGAGGATTTTGCACACTTGCGGCGATTCTGGGATATTGGACAAGGCTGCAGGTACAATTCGGTTTATAAAGGGTACAAACTGGTCAGAACAGGCCGTTGGGACTAACGCGATCGGAACAGCGTTGGCCATCAATAAAGCCATTCAAATTTCAGGGTCTGAGCACTTTTGCCAATCGCATCATTGCTGGACGTGTTCTGGAGCACCGATTCATAATTCTCTCGGGGAGATTATCGGATGCTTTGATATCTCCGGCCCCGCCGAATGTGTGTATTCTCATACATTGGGTATGGTTGTAGCGGCGGTAGAAGCCATAGAAAATCAATTGCGGAAGGAAATAATCCAGGAGGAAAAGAACCGAGCATATGAATTATTGAGTGCAGCAACAGAGAGCGTGACTGAAGGCTTGCTGGCCGTGGACAATGAAGGCCGGATTATTCATATCAATCAGGCTGCCCAAAAAATGTTCGGCTCGAGCGAAAAAATAGAGACAGGCCAACTTTTGAAATCGATCCTCGGCCCTAACGAGAAGTTCAGTGAAATGGCTAACCAACTTCTCTGGAAAACGGATGTGGAAATTGTGCACGAACAAGGACGGGACCGAATCCATTGTACATGTTCAGCCCGTCCATTTTCTAAGAAAGATGGCTCAATTGCTGGTGTGGTGTTTACCTTGCGGGAAATTAATAAGGTTCGCCGTTTGGTAAACAGGATGGTAGGAGCTACTGCCCGTTTTTATTGTAAGGATATTGTAGGGGAATCTAAAGTGATAAAAAGTGCCTTGAAATTAATTTCTATCGCCGCGAATTCCCGTTCAAACGTTCTTTTGACAGGAGAAAGCGGTACGGGGAAGGAATTATTTGCCCAAGCGATCCACAATCATAGCGGTCGCTCGGAGGGGCCGTTTGTCGCAGTCAATTGTGCAGCTCTGCCACGAGAACTAATCCAAAGTGAACTTTTCGGTTATAATGAGGGAGCCTTTACTGGAGCAAGGCGAGGGGGAAATCCAGGAAAGTTTGAATTGGCCAATGAGGGGACCATCTTTTTAGATGAAATCGGTGATATGCCCATCGAATTGCAGGTGAACCTTTTGCGGGTATTACAAGAACGAAAAGTGACCAGGGTTGGAGGAGACAAAGAAATTCCGGTTGATGTGCGCATCATAGCTGCTACCAACAAGAATTTGCTCAAGGATATTGATGAGGGACGCTTTCGCCAGGATTTATTCTACCGTTTAAATGTATTTAGCATTCATATCCCTCCTTTAAGGGAAAGGGAAGAAGATATCGAACTCCTGACAATGTATTTGATTAGAGTTTTTTCGGAGAGCCTGGGCAAACAGATTAAAGGAGCAGAAACGGAATTTTTACAGGCAATCAGAAATTACTCTTGGCCTGGGAATGTCAGGGAATTGCAAAATGCCGTGGAGTTCGCCATTAATATAGCTGAAGAAGATTATCTTACCGTTAAAGAATTGCCTCGTACTGTTGTTAGCTATCCACGGTCGGCAAGAACTGAAGGCGATGTTATTTCTTTGTTGGAAATAGAACGGATTGCCGTTGAATCCACTCTGAACCAGTTTAACGGTAATATTACGCAAACTGCCAAAGCTTTAGGAATCGGACGCAATACTTTATATGACAAGCTAAAAAAGTTAGGGGTCAGAGTTTAGACGGTTAACAAGTGCATTAGTCCACACCATGGACTAATGGGGCGTAAGCTAGGTCTTTCAAATTAAAGACATTTGGAATAGGAAATAATAATTATGTTATAAAAAACAGAATAGTACAAAAAATAGCTTCTTTTTACAGTGGGATTTTTTTACAAGGAGGAAATATTAATGGATTTTAACGGGGAGGAAATTAATTTACTGGATGTTATTGACTTAGAATTTTTGCAGCAGTTTCAGGACACTTTTTCTCGTGTTACAGGTGTTGCCGCTTTAACATTTGATAAGAATAACAACCCAGTGACTCAGCCGATAAATTTTATTGATATTTGTATGAAGTATAATCGAAGCTGCTCTGAAGGTTTGAAACGTTGTGAAATTAGTGATAAGAAAGGCGCTGAAGAATCAACCAGAACCGGAAAGCCTGCGGTGTACCACTGTGAAAATGGCATGGTTGATTTTGCCGCTCCTATAATGCTGAACGGCGTACGAATCGGAGCAATCCTGGGAGGACAGGTCTTAGCAGATCAACCGGAAAAGGAAAAATTTATAAAACACGCCGAAGTGCTTGGAGTAGATCCTAATGAGTATTTAGAAGCTTTAAATAAAGTCAAAATTATTCCGGAAGAAAAAATAAAGGAAGCAGCAAATTTACTTTATTTGGTAAGTTCAAAAATTTCAAAAATGATAGAAAATCAGTTACGCAAGGAAGAACTTCAAGAGGAAAAAAACCAGGCTTACGAATTGTTGGCTGCCGCGACCAGTAGCGTTACGGAGGGATTGATGGCCGTAGACAACGATGGAAAGATCATTCATATTAATCCAGCAGCTTATACCATTATGAGATTGTCTGACAAAGATGTCGTTGGCAAACCATTGAGTTTGATTCTTGGTCCTAACAATAAATTTAGTGAAATAGCCAAAAACTGCATCTGGAACACTGATGAAGAAATTGTCCTGGATCAAGGCGGGGAGCGCATTCATTGCACAAGTTCTTCCAGGCCGATTTTGAAGGAAAACTGTACAATCGCTGGCGTAGTGTTTACGTTGCGGGAAATAAGAAAGGTGCGTAGTTTAGTCAACAGAATGGTAGGGGCAACTGCCCGCTTTACCTGTTTAGATATTATCGGGGAAAGTGAGGGAATGAAGAAAGCATTTAAGCTGATCTCGGTTGCGGCTAATTCCCGTTCCAATGTATTACTTACAGGTGAAAGTGGAACTGGTAAAGAGCTGTTTGCCCAAGCGATCCACAATCATAGCGGTCGCTCGGAGGGGCCGTTTGTCGCAGTCAATTGTGCAGCTCTGCCACGAGAACTAATTCAAAGTGAACTATTTGGTTATAATGAGGGAGCTTTTACCGGGGCTAAGCGGGGAGGAAATCTTGGTAAGTTCGAACTTGCCAATGAGGGGACCATCTTTCTGGATGAAATCGGGGATATGCCCATAGAATTGCAAGTAAACCTTTTACGGGTCTTACAGGAACGGAAAGTAACGAGGGTTGGTGGAGAAAAGGTAATTCCTGTTAACGTCCGGATTATTGCAGCGACCAACAAGGATCTGATGAGGGCCGTCGAGGAAGGACGTTTCCGAGAAGATTTGTATTACCGCTTAAATGTATTAAACATTCACATCCCACCCTTAAGGGAGAGAGGGAAAGATATTGACCTCTTAACCATTCATTTAATAAACATTTTCTCAGAAAACTTGGGTAAAGAGATCGGTGGAGCTGAGCTGGAGTTTTTCGAGGCCATTCGTAATTATTCCTGGCCTGGGAATGTAAGAGAATTACAAAATGCGGTGGAATATGCCATGAATGTGGTTGAGGGGGAATATCTCAGTGTTACGGATTTACCCCGCAGTATACATCGGCAGCCGAACTTTCTGCAAGAGGTGGGGGAGGTCATCTCATTAACAGAAATAGAGCGGATTACTGTTGAGTCAACATTAAACCGGTTTAATGGCAATATTACCAAAACGGCAAAAGCTTTAGGAATTGGACGCAATACGTTATATGACAAGTTGAGGAAGTTGGGGGTTAGAGCATAGAATGGATTTAACACTCTTGACGTGAATGAAGTGCCCGGAAAGCGAACACTGTTCGTTTTTTGGGCATATTTTATCGTCTTTAATGGGGAGTTTGCTACGACGATCGATTTGTTGAATGATTGGCGGCCTTCTGCAGAACCCGTGTTCGTTATTTGGTCAATTTTTTGAAAGTACATAATGTAGGAGATAGTGCCCACCGAAGAGAAGTTATAGGCCTTTTTTTTGGAATGAATGGTTTGGCATGGAACTTGCGTTAACATCCATTAACTAGCCGGAAAGGGGGGAGTAATTAGTGCTGGAGGACAAGGGTATTTAGGGGCGAGAAATCATGGATTAACTATTACTTTTTTAAGAGTTCTGAAGACTGCGAGGAATGAGGGAGGAAATGAACATGAAGCTGAAGGGTAAAGTGGCCATTGTCACCGGGGCAGGGAGGGGTATCGGGAGAGGAATTGCTATACGATTAGCGCAAGACGGGGCTGAAGTGGTGGTCAACGATATCAATAGTGAGACGGTGAACAAGGTAGTAAAAGAAATTGAAGCATTGGGGAGAAAAGCGTTAGCAATCGTAGCTGATGTCAGCAACGGGCCGGCGGTTTACGCAATGGTAGAAAAGGTAGTAGCGGAATTTGGTAAACTGGACATAATGGTAGCTAACGCTGGCATTGCTCAAGTTAAACAGGCTATCGAGATCACAGAAGAGGACTGGGACAGGATTTTCGCCGTAAATGCTAAAGGAATATTTTTATGCGACCAGGCTGCAGCCAAGCAGATGATCAAGCAAAAGAGAGGAAAAATAATTAATTGCGCTAGCATAGCCGGGCATTCCGGGTTTGGCCTGTTGTCTTCCTACAGCGCTACCAAATTTGCGGTAGTGGGATTTACCCAGGCTTTAGCCAAAGAACTGGGGCCTTACGGAATTAATGTCAATGCCTATTGCCCGGGGATCGTTGGTACCGATATGTGGGATCTAATCGACGAGAAGATGGGTATTTACCTAGATTTGCCTAAAGGGGAAACATTGAAAAAATTCTCAGAACTCATAACTCTCGGTCGGGTGGAGACGCCAGAGGATGTCGCTTGCTTGGTTTCATATTTGGCGTCTGCTGATGCCGACTATATGACGGGTCAAGCCATTAATATTTGTGGTGGCGTTATAATGAGTTAACATATAGGTTAAGTTAGCTACTATGTAGTTTCTCGGCTGAGAGGTTAACGTTTTTCATAGGTCAGCTTTTTGAGCAACCTTAATGTGACTCAAGAATAGGCCAGAAGGAAACAAAAGTGCCTGGGAAGCGAACTGCGTTCGTCTTTAAGTACTTTCTGTTTTCATGCCAAGGGATAAGGAGAAGGGACAAGGTAATCGGACGCAATACTTTATATGACAAACTAAAAAAGCTAGGGGTTAGCAAGTGCTCGGGGAACGAACATACTGTTCAGTTCCCGGGCACTTGTTTTTAGGGATAGTATACAAAAAGCTGAACATACCTTAATTAAAATAGTATTGTTTAGAGGTATTTCAAAAGATCGATAAAATTAAACTTTGGCACAAAATTTGCAATATATTGAAAACTGGCTAGCCAAATTAATAATAAGGGGGTATTTCGCGAGAAAGCATTAAGCCATCGGAGATTTTTTTGGAACAATTGTAATGGAGAGCTGGAAGAAAAGGCGATTTAATTGGGAGGTGTATGGGTTTGGATGCTTCAACCAATGCGGCAGGGAAGGGTGGCGAGATTATTAGCGCCAAGAAACAATTTGGTTTATCCGTTAATCCGATCACGTTTGCACTGGCGCACCTAACAATAATTCTGGTAGTTAGTCTTGTGGTTTGGAATTTGTTTGCGGATCCAAAGCAAGGCATATGGAAACTGTACCCACAGCCCTTTGGTGCTGTCATGTTCTGGTTCATTTTAGAGGTTGTATTCCTGGCATTTAATGGTGAGCTATGGCCCTTTCATCGCTTAAAGCAACCTCTATCAGGATTAGTTACATTTGTTACCGGCGCAGTTTTAGCTTTTCTAACAGTGGGAATACTCGTTTTCGGCATCGGAAGTTATGAACCGGCTTTTAATCCAAGCGGAGCAGGTTGGACGGCAACCGGCATGATTGTCCTAATGGGTTTTTACTTTTTCGGTATCTTACCAACAAACATGGGGCATTGGCCATGGGTGGATTTAGGGCTAAAGCAGCCATGGGTCGGGATTATAGAGTTCTTTGAAGGGTTTTTCCTGGCGTTTTTGGGTTATCTGATATTAATTTATCCGAGCGTAGCCAGTTGGTCCCAGAGCGGAAAAGTGATTCTTCCATTGGTCACAGCGGTTGGCTGGTTTTATTCAGTTATTGTCTCTTGGCTTACGACAGCTAATGCCTTAGATAACTGGCCGTGGAGCCAATTGGGTTCAAGAGCCAAAACTGCTCTGGTATCACTCTTCGGCAACTTTGTCATCGGTACAGGTATTTATTTCTTGTTTTTGGCTATCCTTAAAAATTTCCTGATCCCTGTTGAGGCTCAGAAATCTCTTGGAGTTGCGATTACAATGTGGCCAGCTCAATTAGGGGTTTGTATCTTGTTTTGGGTCTTAACGTGGTCGACAGTTTTTGACAATCAACCTCTAAATACCGTCTCGAAAAAGGTTATCAGAGTGGTGATTACTTACGGCCTGGGGCTGATAACATTTTTGGTTTATACCCGGTGGTTTGCGATTTCGGTACTGCATGAAGCTGAGATCAGCAAAGGATTCGGTGGAGATCCTTTAACGTGGATAGATTTGATGATTTTAGTTATGTTGATTTATGCCGTATATTTCGGTTCTTATGGCTTAATCAAAAAGAACAAATAAGGTTTGAAATTTTTAAAGCTTGTTCATTTTTAGTAAACTTGGGCTTTTTAAACAGAGCATCCAAAGTATTTCGAATATTGGAGAATAACTATATTTTTAAAGGAGAGATGATCAATGAAAGCAGCAGTGTGGTATGGAAGAAAAGATGTTCGCGTTGTGGATGTACCGGAGCCACCTACACCGGGTGAAGGGTGGGTAAAAGTAAAGGTTAAATGGTGTGGAATTTGTGGTTCCGATCTCCATGAATACTTAGCTGGGCCAATTTTCATTCCTGTTTCAGCGCCAGATGCGCTAACAGGTAGTAAAGCACCAATTATTCTTGGACATGAATTTTCCGGAGAAGTGGTAGAAATCGGCCCAGGAGTAAAAAATGTTCAGGTGGGAGATCGGGTTGCACCTGATGCATGCCAAGTGTGTTGGGAATGTTATCATTGTAAACGCATGAATTACAATATGTGCGAAAAATTGGCGTTTACTGGGTTGATGACGGATGGTGCCTTTGCAGAATATGTCAATGTACCAGCCTATACGATATATAAAATTCCGGATGATATGTCCTACGAAGTAGCAGCCGTAATCGAGCCGATAGCTGTTGGGATCCATGCAGTTCGAATGGCACCTGTTATCGAAGGAGATATAGTCGTTGTCCTGGGCGGGGGAACAATCGGGCTCGCGACATTACAAGCTGCGAAGGCAGCTGGAGCTAGTAAAGTTTATGTGATTGAAATGGCTAAGGCTAGAAAAGAATATGCTTTAAATATGGGGGCAACGGCAGTCTTCGATCCTAGAGAAGTAGACGTTGTCGCAAAGATCAAGGAGCTTACCGACGGATTAGGAGCGGATATTACCTTCGAATGTATCGGGAATGAGAAGACAGCACCACTGGCCATACAATTGGCAAGAAAAAGCGGTAAAGTTGTCATGGTAGGTATCTTTGAACGTGAGAGTACGTTTAACTTTTTCGAGGTTACCGCTAATGAAAAACACATTATAGGATCCTTGGCCTATAATGGAGAGTTTAGTACGGCGATTGCTTTAATGAATGATGGCCGGATTCAGGGAGAACCCATGATTACGGGAAAAATTAAACTCGATGATATTATAGAAAAGGGATTTGAAGAACTGGTAAACCGGAAAGAGGTAAATATCAAAATATTGGTCTCACCGAGCTAAGCGATACAACTCGTCTGAAAAAGCGCCTGGAATATCTAGGCGTTTTTCTATTGAGATTTCTAAAACGTTGTTCGAAGATCGAACGAATGTTCAATTCGCGACCACTGGATGGATACAGGGCTAGTGAAGTGTTTAACGCTGCAGGTTTAAATGAATTGTCAAGAATCGTTCAAACAAGGTAGTTTCGCAGCTTTACATTAAATTTTTCATGAGAGTCTAGTTTGGCACATGGCTTGCGTATATATCATTTATTCGGATATTCAGAAGAGAAGGGGATAGGTATGAATCTAAAACGCTACATTATCGAATTAGGAGTTGGTACGGACTTGCATGGACAGGATGTGACGAAGGCAGCTACGAAAGCGGTGCGTGATGCCATTTCCAGGAGCTGTTTGTGTGGTCTTGTTGAGGTTTTTAACTTAAAAAATCTCAATGAAATGGTCGTAAAGGTTCATGTGGCTGCCCCTTATCCTGAATTGGTTCGGACGGAGGAGGTGTTAAATCAAATTCCGTTCGGTAGAAAGGATATCACGGTCAGCAAAGGAGGAATGGAAGTAGAGGGGATGTTAGTGCCTGGATTGGGCGATAGCGTTAATAGCATTTTGGTGGTTAATGTTTGTGTGACAGTTTATGTGGACTTGGACTGGAATCAAAACTTATTCGGATGAGGAGTGATATTAAGTGGCGCTTAATAAAGAACAAATGCTTGATTTATATCGTCAAATGCGTACGATCCGTGAATTTGAAGAAACAGTGGCTAACTTCTTTTCGCAGGGTCAAATTCCTGGCTTTGTTCACTTGTACATTGGTGAAGAGGCTGTGGCTACCGGAGTTTGTGCGAACTTAGAGAAACAGGATTATATTGCCAGCACCCACCGTGGCCACGGACATGCGATTGCTCGTGGAGCCTCGGTGAACAAAATGATGGCTGAGATTTTTGGTAAGATCGACGGATTCTGTAAAGGAAAAGGCGGCTCCATGCATATCGCAGATATAGAACTGGGTTTCCTAGGTGCAAATGGAATAGTGGGTGCGGGTCTACCTTTGGCGACTGGAGCAGGCTTTGCCCTTAAATATATGAAAAAGAATGGAGTCGCAATCTGCTTTTTTGGGGATGCAGCATCGAACAGAGGGACTTTCCATGAGTCCTTGAACATGGCGAGTATTCAGAAATTGCCGGTGGTGTTCGTCAATGAGAACAATGGGTACGGCATTTCTATGAGCCAGGCAAGGCATCAAAACATAAAGGACATAGCAGACCGGGCATCGGCCTACGGCATGCCTGGTGTGGTCGTTGACGGCAATGACGTTATGGCGGTCTACGAAGCGGCAGAAGAAGCTGTGAAGCGTGCCCGTGCGGGTGGAGGCCCCATCTTAATTGAATGCAAAACATATCGACATCATGGCCATTTTGAAGGGGATCCGACCGTATACAGGACCGATGAAGAAGTGAACGCATGGAAAGCAAAAGATCCTTTGCCACGGTTTGCGAGCCGTTTGCAAGAAATGAAAATGGCTACGGAAGCGGAAATTAAGCAAATCGATCTTGAAGTTAAAAAGATTATTGCTGATGCGGTTGAGTATGCTCAGAAGAGTCCTGTGCCTTCTCAAGATGAACTGTTGACCGATGTTTATTGCAATTAAGGAATTAGAAGGGGTGAGATTATTATGGCGGAAATGACATATTCTCAAGCAATTAATGAGGCTCTCCGTGAAGAAATGCGTAGGGATAAGAATGTGTATATTCTAGGAGAAGACGTTGGAGCATTTGGTGGGTGTTTTGGAGTAACAACTGGACTTATTGATGAATTTGGCCCGGAAAGAGTGTTGGATTCTCCGATCTCGGAGACCGCTATTATGGGTTCAGCTGTTGGAGCCGCTGTTGCGGGTTTACGCCCAGTGCCAGAAATCATGTTTGACGACTTTTTAGGTGTATGCATGGATGAGGTAGTAAACCAGACAGCAAAAATGCGTTATATGTTTGGTGGCAAAGCGAAGGTACCGCTGACATTAAGAATGGCCTGCGGTGCCGGAGTGGGTGCAGCGGCTCAACATTCTCAATGCCTAGAAGCATGGCTTTGTCATACTCCAGGACTTGTAGTCATTATGCCTTCGACGGCGGCAGATGCTAAAGGTTTGTTGAAAACTGCCATCCGTGATGATAATCCGGTAATGTTCTTAGAACACAAACTTCTCTATGGGGCAGGTGGGGAAGTTCCTGAAGGGGAGTATACAATTCCCATTGGCAAGGCGGATATCAAGCGGGAAGGAAAAGATGTCACTATCTTAGCTTATTCTATGATGCTTCATAAAGCGCTAGCGGCAGCGGAAACCCTAGCTCTAGACGGAATAGATGCAGAAGTGATTGATCCTCGGACACTTATCCCATTTGACAAGGAAACATTGTATAAATCCATAGAAAAAACTGGACGGTTGGTTATTGTGCATGAAGCTGTCAAACAAGGAGGATTTGGGGGAGAAATAGCAGCAATGGTTGCGGAAGAATGCTTTGATTCTCTCGATGCTCCCATTAAAAGGGTAGCAGCACCTTTTACTCCAATTCCTTTTGCATCTGGCCTAGAATCAGCCTATATTCCGGATGAGGCCAAAATCATTGATGCGGTGAAATCCGTTCTGGGATAAAATCTATTCTTTAGGATGTCTTCGTAAAGTAATTTCGCTTTTGAAGAAGGGCGGCCGTCCGTCCGGCCACCCTTAATCTTTGGTAGGAGGAGATGAACTTGATTGCAGGAATTATTGCAAATCCGGCTTCAGGAAAAGACATCCGACGTTTGGTGGCTCACGCCACTGTCTTTGATAATCTGGAAAAAGTTAATTTAATTCGGAGAATTTTGCTTGGGCTTCAAGCGGCTGGGGTTCAAAGGGTCTGGGTTATGCCGGACTATTTTAATTTTTATGAGCAAGCATTAGATTTCTTCATCGGTGAGAATCAGCTAACCATGGAAACAAAGCTCGTACCCATGAAGTGGAATGCGTGTCAAGAAGATTCACAGTTTGCGGCGGCTAAAATGGCAGAATTAGGAGTACGTTGTTTGATCACCCTGGGTGGTGACGGAACAAATAGGGTTGTAGCTAAAGGGGCCGGAGATGTTCCTATCATGCCTGTTTCCACAGGAACCAACAATGTTTTCTCGGTCATGTTGGAAGGCACTCTAGCGGGATTGGCAGCTGGTTTAGTTGCAACAGGAGTGGTAGAACGGGAATATTCTCTTCTCCGTACCAAAAAATTGATAATCCATCTCAATGGTAAAGCTGTAGATATAGCCTTAATCGACGCGGTTGTGCTCGAAGATCAGTTCATCGGTTCCCGGGCCATATGGAACATGGGTAAGGTCCGGCAGATTGTGGCAACACGTGGCGAGCCCTTTCATATTGGTATTGCGGCAATCGTCGGCGCTTTGCATCCTATCGATATGAGAGCAGCCGAGGGAATTAACTTAATCGTCGCAGCAAGTGGCGAGCAAATGCTGGACCAAAATCAAGGTTCTATAATTCAGGTAAAAGCGGCAGTAGCACCTGGTTTGATTCGATCAATTCCTGTTCGTTCACACGAATTAATGAGTCCCGGTCAGAAAGTAACTGTACGTCATCGCCCTTGTGTCATAGCACTCGATGGTGAAAGGGAAATTATTGTTGGCCCAGATGATTGTTGCGAAATAGAACTTGCGCAGACGGGTCCCTATGTGGTCGATTACAAAAGAACGTTAAAACGTGCTGCTGAAAAAGGTTACTTCATAAATCGTTGAACTTCTTTAAAACAAAGAAAATAAGCATAAAATTCAGGAGGAAATTAGAATGGCACATATTATGCTCATGCCTAAATTAGGCCTAACCATGAAAAAAGGAAAAATAGTGAGCTGGCTCAAAAACGAAGGGGAGACGGTTGCCCAAGGAGAGGCACTTTTAGAAGTGATGACAGAAAAGGTCAACATTAAAGTTGATTCACCTTATAGTGGAGTACTTTATAAGATCATTGGTGCTCCAGGCTCGAGTTTCCCGATTTCTGTTCCACTTGCTGTTTTAGCGGAAGAAGGGGAAGATGCCGCTTCTTTAGAAGGGGCTCTGGCAGAGGCGAAAAGTGTTCTACAAGCAGCACTAGCAGGTGGGAGTGGCGAAGGAGAGAAGAAGAAAGAAACAAAACCTGTTAAACCTTTTGGGATTTTTGCCAGTACTGGCAAGGTATCTCCTCGTGCGGCTAAACTCGCCGATAAAGAAGGCGTCGCAATTGGTTTAATTAATGGCAGCGGTCCAAACGGCAAGGTTGTTGAAGCAGATGTATTAAATTACATTCTTCAGGTCAAGGGAGAGACGACTTCTGAACTGCGTTCAATTGATCCTCTGAGCATGCGGGGTGTCATCGCGGAGCGTATGCTTAAGAGCCGGAGAGAGGCTGCCCATGTCACTCTCATGAAAGAAGTGGATATGACCTCATTGAAAGATGTACGGGAGCAATTAAACGAGTTGGGCGCGGACAAACGAGTTAAATTTTCCTTTACTGATTTCCTTGTTAAGTTTACAGGACAGGCTTTATCGGAATTCCCGCTGGTGAACTCGCGGAGCACCGAGAAGGAAATTGAATTAGCCAAATCGGTCAATGTTGGGGTAGCCGTCGCCTTGGAAGAGGGGCTTGTCGTTCCCAATCTGAAAAATGTTCCAATGCTTACCCTGGAACAGATTTCAGCCAAAATTAAAGACCTAGCAACGCGAGCACGCAATTCTGAACTCAATCCGGAGGAGATAGAACAAGGCACCTTCACGATTACCAATCTGGGAGCATACGGAGTGGAAGGGTTTACTCCCATTATTAATCGACCGGAAACCGCCATTCTCGGTGTTGGAACGATAAAACAGAAACCAATAATGGTCGATAGTCGCTTAGAAAACCGCTTTTTTATGACACTTAGCCTTTCTCTCGATCATCGAATCATCGATGGTTCACTCGCTGCAGAGTTTTTAGGCCGTCTTATAGAAATGTTGGAGAATCCCTATCCTTGGCTCCAGTTACATCCGCAAGGCAATGACGATCTTCTCATCAAGACCGGAGGCAAAGAAACACCTCACGACCTGTTGGGGGCGTTTTCAGGTGGGTTGGAAGAATTGAAAGAAGAAGCCCCAGAATTAGCGATTGGCTTCGAAAGCCTCATGGCTCCAGTCTTTTGCGAAGGGGAACTGGGGATCATGGAAAAAGAATTAATGGCGGTGGCCATCGCCATTTATGGGAAATGTGAGTACTGCATTGCCGCTCATGTTTATAATGCCATGAATGCCGGAGCATCTGGTGATCAAGTGCTGGAGGCAGCCGGAGTCGCTGTCGCTTTTGGAGGCGGCCCGGCAATGGCTTATACCGTAACAAAAGTTCGCGAATGCATCAAAGCTTTTGGCGGTTAAAGAAAGCGGGGATAACCGATGGTTGGGTCTTTTCACCCCACGTATCTTCTTGACCTCGGGAAAGCGGACTATAAACCGGTTTGGCAACTTCAGAAGAATTTACAAAATCTCAGAATTGAGGGTCAGGTCGCAGATAGCTTTATTTTGGTCGAACACTCTTCCACAATTACGGCGGGTAAAGACAGTCGCAGGGAACATATCTTAGTCGATGAAGAATGGCTCGCCGCCCATGGGTTCCAAGTTTTCCAGATTGAAAGAGGTGGAGATGTTACTTACCATGGTCCGGGACAACTTGTAGGGTATCCCATTCTAGATCTTAAAGACTACGATAAAGACGTCCATTTGTTGGTTTATAGATTAGAAGAAATGTTGATAAGAACGCTTTCTGCATTTGGAATCAAGGCGGTGCGACGGGTTGGATTTACTGGAGTGTGGGTTGGGGAGAAGAAAATTGCCAGCATTGGATTAGGGGTAAATCATTGGGTGACAATTCACGGTTTTGCCATTAATGTTAACCCGGATTTGTCTCAATTTAAGACCATTGTTCCTTGCGGCCTGTCCGGTGTGCAAATGACTTCGCTTGCCGAAGAACTAAACAGTTCAATTAGTATTTCCAAGGTCAAAAATAGGATTATTGAAGAAATGTGTGCGCTTTTTCAATGGGAAATTCGCCCAATATCCCAAGAAATAGAAACGTTGTTGGCTGTCGACGGCCTAGAAGCAAAAGTTAATCGACCAAGTTGGTTAAGGGTAAAGGCTCCTTTATCGGGCGTGATAGAAGAAATGGAAGGGCTTTTGGCAAGGGGCCGTTTGCACACGGTCTGTGAGGGAGCATGTTGTCCTAACGCGGGTGAATGCTTTGCTCTAGGTACGGCCACGTTTATGATTCTTGGTGACGTCTGCACTAGGGGATGCCGTTTCTGTGCGGTGAGCAAAGGAATTCCTTGTGCTCCTGATCCAGCGGAAGCGGAAGCAGTAGCTCAGACCGTTAAAACTCTTAACCTCAAACACGCTGTCATCACATCCGTTACCAGGGATGACTTATTCGACGGCGGAGCAGGAGAATTCGCCCGAGTTGTTATAGCCTTACGACGAATAACCCCGAAGACAAGCATCGAACTATTGATTCCGGATTTCGCTGGATCAGAATCAGCGCTTGAAACCGTTGTTGCCGCTAAACCCGAAGTCATCGGTCACAATATAGAAACCGTTCAGCATCTCTATCCTCAAGTACAACCAGGGGCAGACTACGAACGTTCGTTAATGGTTTTAAGAAATGTTAAAAAACTGGACCCTCGGATCAAAACCAAAAGTGGGCTGATGGTCGGTCTAGGGGAAACAACGCAAGATGTTTGTACGGTCATGCGTGACTTGAGAAAGGCAGGGTGTGATTACCTGACTATCGGCCAATACCTGCAGCCCACGCCTAAACATCTGCCGATAAAAGGGTTCATTCCTCCGAGTATGTTTGCTTGGTATCGGGAGCAGGCCCTTGAGCGTGGCTTTAAAAAAGTGGAATGTGGCCCATTAGTCCGCAGTTCCTATCATGCACAACCCTAACGGAGGTGGAGAATATGGCAATTATTGAAGGATACAATTTACCCGATGACCTCTACTATACTGAAGACCATGCCTGGGTGAAAGTAGAGGGAAATTTAGTCAGAGTAGGGATGAATGATTTTGCCCAGAAATTGGCGGGAGATATTTCGTTTGTTAAACTACCTAAAGTCGGTAAAGACGTACCAATAGGTAAACTTCTCAGCTCTATGCAGTCGGGGAAATGGGCGGGACGTATCGAGGTACCTGTAGCAGGTAAGATCGTGGAAGTCAATAAAGAGTTATTGCATGAACCGCAAAAGATGAACCAGGATTGTTATGGAGCTGGCTGGATTGCCTTGATTGAGCCTAACAATTTCCAGGAGGACTCCGCCAAACTCATGGATGGGGCGAAAGCCGCAGTGTGGCTTAAGGGAGAAATTACCCGGAATGTTCCGGGTAAGGAGGGGTAGTTATGGAACAAGCTTTGCAAAAAATATGTGGGAAAAGGGTCACAACCGACCCTTTTGAATGTGCCCCATATGCTAAAGATGTAGCCTATATCCCTGGTTTTTTTGTCCATTTACTCACGAATCCTGTACCGAAAGCCGTGGTTCAGCCCATCTCTGTAGAAGAAATCTCTAGTTTGATCAAGTGGGCAAAGCAAGGCAAAATACCGGTCACCGTCCGGGGCGGAGGCTCTACCGCCTATTTCAATTCCGTTCCGATGCGAAGTGGTTTAGTAATTGATACGAATCGCCTCCAAGGGTTTTCCAAACTTGAGCTAAGCCAGGGGAGCAATAGAAAAATGGTCTGGGTCAAAGCAGGGATGACTTGGAAAGACCTGGATGACGGATTGCGACAGCAGGGTTGTGCGGTTTGCTCAAGCCCTAGCAGTGCCCCCTCCGCTACTATCGGAGGGTGGGTTTCCATGGGGGGGTTAGGTATCGGTTCTGTCCCTTATGGTCCAGTTCACGATCAGATTATGGCCATAAGGGGGGTGACGGCCACTGGGGAAATAGTGGAACTCTCACGACCTGGCAAAGATCTTACAAAGATACAGGGATCTGAGGAATTGGGCTTACAATTTGATGATTTGATGGGCACTGAAGGAACTCGGGGAATTATTACGGAGATTAAGCTGTTGGTGCGTGACGTTCCAGAAAAAGAGGAACACCTGCTGGCGGTATTTAATAGTGAAACGGATACTGGCTCGATGATGTCCTGGCTAGGCGGAGAAAATTTAACTTCTCTGTACAATGTTCATTTTAGTAGTCCGGAATTCATCATGACGCTCCAGGAAGCTGGATACGCTCATGAGATTCCTCTGGGGAAGTTCAGTCTGGAAATTGATCTTGAGGGCAAGCGTGACGAGGTGGATGTAGCTGTTGCTCACATCAGAAAACATGTAAAAGTCCTAGGCGGAACTTTATTGCCTGATGGGGTAGGAGCAGAGGAATGGGCCGATCGGTTTAAATCCCTCCGGCTTGAACAAACACTTCCTTCCCTACAAGCGGCAGAAATTACACTCCCTGTCAGTAATTTTGCGGCTTTTTATGAGGGGTTAAGTAAGTTGGCCCAAAAGACAAATACCCTATGTGTTACTTATGCCCATCTCGTGTCTCCTGAAATGGCCCTGGTGATGGTTCTTTATCCCTCAGATGAACTTAACACGATCCGTTACATTGCCGATCTTAGCTTCATCAGCCAGATTTACAAGTTGGGACAAAGCTTTGGTGGTAAACCCTACGTCATTGGTCTTTGGAATACCCCCTATTTGGGAAAAGTATATGACCGGGGTGAGAGAGAGCGTCGGCGCCAGCGTAAACAAGCTCTAGATCCCCAAGCTCTACTCAATCCCGGAAAGGGTTACAATCCCCCTTCAATTATTCTGAACAGCTATGTCTTTGGTTTTGGTATGATCATGATTGGTCTCTTGCGACCTTTGGTCCTTAAAATCCTAAAAGGAGGAAAAGGACGATGAAAACTATTGAAGAACTTCGGGAGCAAATAGCCAAAACCAGTTATATCTGCGGAAGCTGCGGCAGTTGTCGAAGTGTCTGTCCCGTTTACCGAGAAATTGGTTGGGAATCCGCTGCACCCCGAGGGAAAATTGCTTTGGCCAAAGAGGTATTCCTGAAGAAAAAAGAGGAAAAAGCCACGGACCAATATGCTCAGCGTTTGCAGGAGTGTACGCTGTGTGGTAAATGTGCGGAAATATGTGCAGCTGGAATTAAAACACGTGAGCTCTGGTTGAATCTGCGGGAGGATTTAAGAGCTCGGGGAATGGAACATCAGAACTTAACACAGATGGCTCGGCAAATTAAAACGACACACAATATCAGTACGTTCTCCAATGAAAATCGCCTTGACTGGGTGGACGATTTAGATGAGGTTGAAGTAGAAGTCTCAAAAGCCGGAAGTGAGGTTGCCTACTTTGTAGGATGTGTGTCTTCCTTCTATCCGATGTCGGTTGGAATCTCCCAAAGTATTGTAAGTTTATTGGATCGAGCAAACATTAATTATACCGTTCTAGGAAGTGAGGAATGGTGTTGTGGATTTCCCCTCATCGCTTCAGGAAACACGCAACAAGTCACTGAATTAGCCAAACACAATGTGGAAAAGGTACGCGCTCTTGGTGTCAAAACCTTAATAACGGGCTGCGCCTCCTGTTATCATACCTGGACACACGAATATCCGACGATCCTTAGGGAAAATCTTGGCTTTGAGGTGCTCCATGCAACTCAGTATCTGGCTGGATTAATCCGTAAAAGACAATTAGTGCCTGGCAATTTAGATGAAACCGTCACTTATCACGACCCTTGCGATTTGGGTCGTAACAGTGGAATCTATGACGAGCCCCGAGAACTTTTACAGGCCATGGAGGGGGTTAACTTTGTAGAAATGCCTCATCGCCGGGAGATGGCCGACTGTTGCGGTGGTGGAGGGAATCTAGCTGCCGTAGATAAGGATTTAAGTCAAGCTATTGCTGTGAAACGGGTACGTGAGGCTGTAACAACCGGGGCAACTATTTTAACCTCTGCGTGCCAGCAATGTGTACAGACTTTGCAAATGGCGGCAAGACAGGAAAAATTACCGCTTGAGGTCTTAGATGTTACTGAGTTATTGTGGCGATCCTTGGAAGAATAGTTTATTAACCTTCCTGAAATAGCATAGGAACTTGGCTACTTGCACGATAATGATAAAGAGGGTGAGAATATGAAGGTCGGAGAGTGGCATTTCCCAGATGAATTACTCTATGATGAACACCATCAGTGGCTCAAAAGGGAAGGAAAAACTATCATCATTGGCTTAACCGATTACGGGCAATACACCAGGGGGGATATATTGTACTTGAATTTGCCAGAATCCGGCACTCAGGTGAAGGCAGGAGAGGCCGTAGGTTCTCTGGAAACGGGAAAATGGGTCGGGCGTTTTTATGCTCCCCAGACAGGGGAAATCTGTGCCGTGAACGCGGAAGTCCTGGAAAGCACACGCTTGATTAATCAAGATCCCTATGGGCGCGGTTGGCTGTTTAAAATAGAAACTCATTCCTCTGAAGGACCAATGCTTATGACGGTAGAGCAACTCAAGGAATGGTTAGACGTGGAATTAGCCAGAGAGAAGGCCTGTGATGTCTAACACTCACGCTGATCGTTCCCAAGCTGAACTTACCCAAGAAATCGAGGACCTTGGTTTAGAAAGTCCGGAGGTTATCCAAACGAGTCTTGCAGCCGCGATGACTCTCGGTTTAAAGGGCGGCATTTTCTATCGCAATGCCAAGCTCAGCTGCTTAAACTTGCTGCTGACTTATCGAGAGGGCTGTCAGGGACGCTGCGGTTATTGCGGTTTGGAACAAAAACGTTCAGAAAAAACCAAAGGGACAACGTTCATCCGAGTTGCTTGGCCCACCTACTCCTTTGATCTTATTCTCGAACGGACAAAACAATATCAAAACTCTTTGAAACGAATTTGCCTATCCATGATTACCCATAAGAGGGCCATTGAGGATTCGTTAAAGCTTGTATCCCGTTTACACAGTGCAGTCAATTTGCCGATTAGTATCCTTTGTGCCCCGACGCTGATCCACAAGACGGAAGACCTGCAAAAACTTAAAGAGGCTGGTGCCGATCAACTTGGGGTGTCGATTGACGCAGCTACCCCAGAAATCTTCCAAAAATACCGAGGAAAAGGTGTAAGGGGACCTCATCGCTGGGAACATTACTGGGAGATTTTAAGAAAGGGTGTTGCTGTTTTTGGACAAGGCCAGGTCAGTGTTCATCTGATTGTTGGCCTCGGAGAAAGCGAACAAGAGATGGTCATGGCTTTGCAGCAAGTACACGATTTAGGCGCGGTGGTTCATCTGTTTTCGTTCTATCCCGAACCGGGGAGTGCTCTGGCGGAGAAAGCGGCACCCTCTCTTAGTCAATACCGCCGTATGCAATTAGCCCGTTATCTAATTATGAATGATTTGGCGAGTGCCAGAACTATGTACTTTAATAGTTCTGAACAAGTTTATGATTTTGGGATGGATGTCGAACCTTATGTGGCTTCCGGCCAACCTTTTCGCACGTCCGGCTGTCCCGGGCATGATGGAGAAACTGCCTGTAATCGGCCCTATGGCAATGAACGACCAGGTACTACCCTAGCAAATTATCCGTTTGTTCCTAATGCACGAGATGTGGAGCAGATCAGAGGTGAACTCTACGCCGGGCTCATGGAGGGTGTTGAACAATTGTGAATTCGAATGAAGAGAAGATGCTAGGGAAGACAATTATCGGAGGTTGGACGGAATTTGATCAAAGTGCGAACTTACCTAATCTGCTAAAAGAAGCCTGGAACCTGCGCCGGAGAACCTTCCCTGATTTCATCCACTTTGCAGTTCCCGGCGGGAGGCACTATGAAGGTAAGCATTTTTGCAATTCAGGCCGATTTCTCAATGTGAGCATCACAGGAACCTCCTGCGCTCTTCAGTGTGACCATTGTCAGGGGACAATGCTAAATGGAATGATTCCGGCTCCAGCCCCAGAAAAACTACAGGAACTGGGAATCAACCTGCGGAAAAAAGGAGTTACGGGCCTTCTTATCACTGGAGGATGTAATCAAGAGGGGCAGGTCCCCCTTAAGCCCTTTTTGCCGGCTTTAACTTATCTAAAATCCCTGGATTTTACGATTCATGTGCATACTGGCTTAGCAGATAAGGAAACCGCAGTTGGGTTAAAACAGGCTGGGGTTGATAAAGTATTTCTGGATATGATCGGTGATGCCGCTACAATTCACAGGGTTTATCATCTTGACCGCAAGCCTAGTGACTTTATAGATACTTTAGAAATCCTGTTAGCCGAAAGTTTAGATGTCGTCCCGCATGTGGTGCTCGGCTTAAACTACGGGAAAATAATGGGAGAAAAAAACCTTATTCAAATGTTAAGTGACTATCCCTTGGAAACATTGGTGTTGGTTGCTTTACGAGCCGTGCCGGATACTCCGATGGGCGGAGTCATTGGACCGGATCCTGCTGAGATCATCAGAATCACAGCTCAAACTCGTCTCTTGAATCCGTCGCTTAAAATTAGTTTTGGTTGTGCTCGACCCTATACTCAAAAGGCTTGGTTGGAGAGAGGGCTCATAGCGGCGGGAATTAATACGTTGGCCTTTCCACTTGATGAAACCATAGACTTCGCTTTAGCGCACGGGTTGAAATCTGTCATGAGTGAGATGTGCTGTGGTGGACTGTAGGGAAAAAGTAGAAAGAACTAAAGTGGGAGTGATTATAATGCCGATTGAACTATTTGATCCGATAGCCGAAGATTATGACAACTGGTACGAAACGGAAATAGGACGAATTGCTGATCAAGTAGAGCGGGACCTGGTTGTTCAGCTCTTTCAACCATCCGGTCTCAAGATCTTAGAAATTGGGTGTGGAACAGGACAATACACCACTACGCTAGCGAAGCAGGGGTATCAAATCACGGCTGTTGATATATCTGAAAAAATGATGGCACGAGCTCGAGAAAAAATTGCGAACTTAGGATATTCGGTAAAGTGGCTTAATGCGGATATCACTCAAATCATGGATCAACTTGAGCAATATCATGGTATTCTTTCGATGAGTGCTTTCGAGTTTATTCCAAATCCTGAGGAAATTTTAGCTAGATTATTTGAGCATATAGAGCCCAAAGGATGTCTGGTGATTGGAGTTATTGCGGGAGAATCTCCCTGGAGCGAGTTCTATGGTAGGAAAGCTAATACGAAACCTGAATCCGTTTTTGCCCACGCACGGTTTTACACGGAATTCGAAATTCGTCAATGGGAGGTAGGGGGACGGCTTAAAATTGGCGAAGCACTTTATTTTCCGCCAGAGGTGTCTTCGGTAGACCGAGCTTTAACACTGGAAAAACAAAAAAATACGAACCCTAATTTTTTGGTCGCCAAGTGGGTAAAAGAATGATCGTTGGAGATATCTGATAAATGAGAGACGCATAGTTTACGGACTCTCTTTTATTTATTAATCAAATCCAGTCCTATGAAAATATTCACCGGAAAGTTCGGACGTCTAACGCCATAGAGTTAAGATAATCAAAGGAGCAAGTAGCTAAGGTCCTCATCGGATAAGCTGCTTGCTCCTTTATGTAATTAGGTCTACTTGTCCATAATACGGTTCATGAGGCGCATCGAACACATTTCTCCGCACATGGTGCAGCTGTCCTGATGCTCAGGGGCGGATTCTTTACGATAACGCTCTGGTTTTTCACGGTCTAAGGCTAGACAAAACATTTTCTCCCAATCCAAATCTTGTCTGGCCTGGCTCATTCTCTTGTCCCATTCGGCTGCTCCAGGTATCCCTTTGGCAATATCCCCGGCATGTGCTGCAATCTTGACTGCTACGATCCCTTCGCGCACGTCGTCCAAAGTGGGCAAACGAAGGTGTTCGGCGGGCGTTACATAGCAGAGAAAATCTGCTCCTGCCGAGGCGGCTAAGGCTCCGCCGATTGCACTGGTGATGTGATCGTAACCAGGAGCCACGTCTGAGACTAATGGCCCCAAAATGTAGAAGGGCGCTCCGTGGCAAAGTTTTTTCGCCAACTGAACATTAGCCACTACTTCCATGCAAGGGAACGTGGCCGGGTCCTTCAATCATGACTTGTACATTGCGTTTCCAAGCCCTTTGAGTCAATTCTCCCATCACCTCCATTTTTAGCCTGTTCCATTTGTGTACTCATCTAATCACACTCTTTCTTATATTTTTCTTATAGTTGTGTTTCCATAATGCGCTGTATAACTAAAAGGTAGATAAATAAATAATGAATGCTGACTGCAAAGTGATTAGGCACATTTATTTATACTCTTTGGAAATTAGCGATTTGGTCCTGGGTGGTTAATCTTGAAATAGATCACCTAATGGTGTCAAAAAGGGCGTTAAGAACCATCCCCATGTTCCCCATCTAACTTAAGTCTCTATGTTCAATTAGCTGAAATATAGTCGCGTGACAATAAAAGTCTGATGTGGTACATTGAAGATAGAGCAGTCGGTTTTAATATCAGTTAGAATCAAATAGGGTGGGAGTGAAAACTTATAATGCAACCAGAAGAAGTGATTATGTATACTGTCCCCCTTTGACCCCACTGTTTTCGCGCTAAGCGATTCCTTTCGGGTAAAGGGATTTTGTTTATAGAGAAAAATATTGTAGTTCCGAAAAACTTGATAGAAATGAGAAACGCGACCAATGCGATTGGAGTTCCTGTAACGATTGTTGGGAAACGGGTTTTGACGCGCTTCAAGTCCGCCGAATACGAGGAGGTATTCAAAGATTACTAAGTTAATAGAAGACTTCGGAAAACAACTTCCGAAATTAAAGGCTACCGGCGTCTTATTAGCTGGCGGGAAAAGCTCACGAATGAGTAAAAATAAAGCCTTCTTGGAACTAGACGGGAGCCCCTTGGTAGAACGGAGTCTAGCTGTCTTACAAACAGTGTTTAAAGAGGTTTTAATTAGCAGCAACAAGCCTGAATTGTATGCGGACTACGGAGTGCCCATCATTCAAGACGAGGTTCTTGATCGGGGCCCTTTAGAAGGGCTCTATCAGGGCTTGAAATCAGCGACCAATGAGTGGGCTTTTTTTGTGGCTTGTGATATGCCGTTTTTGAGAGCGGAGGTTATCCGTTTTCTGTTTAGGTGGATTTCAAATTATGACGCGGTTGTTCCACGGTTCCAATCCGGCCTTCACCCACTGCACGCTTTTTATCATCGACGTTGTCTTCCCTTAATCAAAAAGAATCTTGAGGCGGATCGCCTCAAGATTATCGATTTCTATCCTAGTTGTTCAGTAAAGTATGTGGGGGAAACGGAACTTAAGATCTTTTCAGATTTGACGAATGTTTTTTGTAACGTTAATACACCACAAGAATGGTCTACTATTCTTAAACGATAAAGAAAGGTTTTCAGAGGGTAGTATTAGACTTCATGCTGAAGTTAGATGAACTTAAGGATACTGTTCAGCGGATAATTCGCTCTGAACAGGTATAAATATTTAAGCGTTGTTCTCTGGCAAACCCTATGACTGTGATGTTTAAAGCGGTCGCTTGAGAAAGAGCCATATCTGTCGGTGCACCACGAGCGATAAGAATGGGCACTTTCATTTTGGCCACCTTAAGCAGGATTTCCGAGGAGACCCGACCACTGAAGAAAATGACATGGTTTTCAAGACTAAGGTGAGAGCGAAAGGCGCTACCACTAAGTTTATCAAAGACATTGTGTCTGCCAATGTCATAGCTTGTCAGGACAGCCTCGCCACGATTTCCAACTCCGCCGCTATGGATGCCACCCGTTTCTTGAAAGAGTGGGAGATAGGATTGCAAAAATTTTGCATAATCATAGGCTTCCTGGAGTAATATGCTATAGGTTGACGTGACTGGTTTAACCATCAGAGCGTCATTAGCAAAACAAAAGGAAGCTCTACTTTTGCCGCAACAGGCGGAAACAAAGCGTTTGCTCATCAGTTCTTTCTGCAGAAGACAAGGCTTTCCTTCCACCCAAACCAAGTGGTCAAGGGGATCATGGCGAATTTCATAGACGTCTTCGGGAATCTGAATAAAGCCTTCATTGATCAGAAAACCCAGAGTAAGTTCTTCAGTTTGGAAGGGAGAGCATAAGAGCGTCGCGATCTCCTCGCGATTATAATGGATGGTCAAAGGAACTTCTCTGACTACAGTGTCTTCTATCCAATCGAGTTGTGGTCCATTGGCTTTAAGAATGGAGTGGGTAACCGTTTCGTTTGGCATTGCTACCTCCTTGATGCGTATCTTTCCTTTCTTCTAGTGTACAATAGTTTTAAACAAACATGAATCATTTTCTGAAAAATAGATTAAAATATAGACAGAATAAAGGAATTCCACCCTTGATCGCGAACTATATAAAAAAGGTTAAAATTTAATTGTCTCGCTCCGAAGCTGGATCCCCTAAAGCCCATGGCTATGGTGACCAGACTGGTGTCTTAAAGACACTCGGGTATTATGGGAAACTGTAATATCTCCTGCTGGAAAGGAGTCTGTCAAACAGGTGGATTTAATTCCCCGGTTGTTTACAGACCGCGGGTTTTTTTATTTGCGCATTTATTTGAAATGAGGAGTGGCTATGCAGGATCAATTTCTAAGAAAGATTGACTATCTCAGAATTTCAGTAACGGATCGTTGCAATCTGCGTTGTAAATACTGTATGCCAACTGAGGGAATTCAATGGATGCCCCACGATTTTATTCTTTCTTTCGAAGAGATATTAAGATTGATGAGGATAAGCACGCAATTAGGATTTCGGCGATTCCGTATCACAGGAGGAGAACCCTTGGTTCGCAAGGATATTTTGGACTTTCTACGGGAAGCGGCTCAACTGCCAGGGGTTGAGGATCTTATGCTGACAACTAATGGTATGTTGCTCCCGGAAATGGCCTTCGACTTAAAAGCGGCAGGTGTTCAGCGCGTTAATATTAGTTTGGATACTATGGATCCGAAGCGTTTTTCCGAAAATACGCGAGGCGGCGATGTTTCAAAAGTGATTCAAGGGGTGTTTCGTTCACTTGAAGCGGGTCTAAATCCGGTTAAAATTAATGTCGTGGTTGTTAGAGATTTTAATACGGAGGAGTTGCCCGATTTTCTCAAGCTGGCTAAGCAATATCCTTTGCATATTCGATTCATCGAACTCATGCCAATTGGAGTAAGTTCAGATCATCGAACGGACTTCGTCCCAATAACAGAAATGAAAGAACGCTTGGGTATCCTTGAAGAACCTCCAACTCAGGATATTCGCGGGGGTGGACCTGCAGAGTATTTTCGACCGAGTGGATATAAAGGGAGTATCGGGTTTATCAGCGCACTAAGCCGCCACTTTTGCAATACTTGCAATCGGGTGCGCTTAACTGCGGATGGGAAACTAAGGCCTTGTTTGCATAGCCGCCATGAAGTCGATTTGCGGGAGGCCTTGCGCAACGATAGTTCGGACGCAGACCTTTTGAAGCTGTTTGCGCAAGCCGTTTGGAATAAACCTGCAGAACATCACATGAATAGCCAAGCATGGCAAGATACACGTGTCATGTCTCAGATCGGAGGGTAACGAAGTGGATTTAACACATTTTGATGAAGAAGGGCGCGCCCGGATGGTAGATGTCAGTGACAAAGCGGAAACGGCGCGGGTCGCGGTTGCCCAAGGTAAGGTGCTGATGAACCCAGAAACCTTCGAGCGCATTCGTTCAGGTCTTATTGCCAAAGGGGACGTTTTGGCAGTAGCGCAAGTAGCAGGAATCATGGCAGCTAAACAAACGTCACAACTGATCCCTATGTGTCATCCATTAGCGATCACTGGTGCAAAGCTTAGTTTTAAATTAGTGGAACCGGATGAAATTGATATTGAAGCTAGTGTCAAGGTTTATGGAAAAACTGGAGTAGAGATGGAAGCCCTAACAGCCGTTAGTGTTGCTGCCTTAACAATTTATGATATGTGTAAAGCCATTGATAAAACTATGACAATAAAGGACATTTATTTGGTTGAAAAGCTGGGTGGGAAAAGCGGACATTTTTCTCGAACCTTGCCCAAAATAGGATGAGATGAAAGCGAGGACTTAAAAATGGGTAAAATAGTCGCTGTTTGTACGAGTGAACGAAAAGGAATGCGCAAGAAGAATGTTGGAGAGGGGATCTTAAAAGTTAATTTTGGACTTGAAGGGGATGCGCATGGCGGGGATTGGCATCGAATGGTCAGCTTACTGGCAATGGAAAGCATCAAGACAATGCAGGATAAAGGGTTAAAAGTAGGTCCAGGGGACTTTGCAGAAAACTTGACAACCGAAGGCTTAGAATTATTTACTCTTCCGATTGGAACTAAACTTAAAATTGGAGAAACCAGTATTGGAGAAGTGACACAGATTGGTAAAGAATGTCACACGAAGTGTGCTATTTTTTATCAAGCTGGGGACTGTGTAATGCCGAAAGAAGGGATTTTTATCCGGCTGCTAGAGGGCGGAGCGGTTCGCGTCGGAGACAATATTGAGGTGATCCCCACATGATCCAAGTAGGGGTAATTACAGCGAGTGACAAAGGATCGCGCGGTGAAAGGGAGGATCTATCCGGGCCAACCCTCGCTACGCTTGTTCAAGAAATCGGTGGACAGGTTGTCGAGTATGTGGTGCTCCCCGACGACCAGGGCTTGCTAGAGGATATGATGCGCCTTTGGGCAGATGAACGTAGCCTTGACTTAATCTTAACGACGGGTGGAACCGGGTTTTCGATGCGGGACGTGACGCCTGAGGCAACGTTAGCGGTAGCAGATCGTATGGTTCCAGGCATTGCTGAAGTGATGAGAATGGAAAGCCTTAAAGTTACTCCTAAAGCGATGTTAAGTAGAGCGATTGCCGTCCTTAGAAAGCGAACCTTAATTATAAATATGCCAGGTAGTCCTAAAGCGGTGCGCGAATGTTTTGCAGCCATTGCCCCAGCGCTTCCCCATGGAATTCAGATCCTCAAAGGGGAAGCCAGTGAATGTGCTACAACGTTAAAGCAGCCTTAATAACCTTTAAGGTTAGTCCTCTCAATACACTTAAACTTGATCGATCAAGTATCCAGACTGAAATTTAAAAGAGATTGGCAAAATTGCCAATCTCTTTTAAATTAGAAGAAAGAATTAAACTTTTACTATTTCTGCCATAGATTAATTTCCACTCGACTTTCTGTAATTTGAACGTAGATGACAACCCCTAAGATAAGCGAGATTCCGACAATATTACTGAGGTTAAACCATTGGAGTCATATTGGAAACCTTGACTAAAACATCCAAAACTAGGCAAACCATAATCATACCAAACAAGTTGTAAGTCACTACACGTTTATTGCTTGGCTTGTCACCTATGTCCATTGTTTTGCGTATATTATGTTAGATTAGTGGCTAGTGAGGTGAATGATTTGAAAGCCATTGCGTTTGTCGATTACGAAAATATTTGGACCAGCTTATTGGAACGAGGGTATGAATTATCGCCGGAACAGTTGGTGCAATTTTTACAACTTTATGCAGAGCAAAATAGTATCGATTTATTGGCTATCTATCTTTACGCCAACTTCGACCGTGAAGAGTTTTGGCGAACCCAAACAACCTTTGAGAAAACAAACGTCTATACGCGCCATGTCTTCGGAAAGAATAATTACGCGAACACGGGACTACGCCGTAACGCAGCAGATTTAGAGTTAATGCTTGAGGCACAAGAAATTTTACTGACCCGAGCGTCCACCTTCGATCTTTTTTTATTGCTTACGGGTGACGGAGATTTCCTATCTCTGTTTAGAAAAGTTCGAGCTTGGGGGAAAGACGTTAAGGTAATAGGAGTAGCAGGAAGTATTCATCATGCCTTACAACCCTATTGTGAAGGAGAAGATCTTTTGCATTGGGTGCTCCATGAAAAGCAAGAAGCAGAGTATCACCCAGAGCAAGACTTGGAAAAAGGAATTCAAATTTTGGGAAATCTTCAAATTCGCTTGCCTTATGTCGCGTCCACGAAAGCGAGGGCTGCCTTGACTGAGCTTTTGGGGAGATCAATCCCCCAAGTAAAAGAGTTCATTCGATACGCTTTAAAAGAAAATATCCTTATGGAGAGAGAACACCCTGATCAGAATTTGAAAATTGGCAAAACCAAAATTTATCTTCTTAATTTAGAAAATGATACAGTCGCGAATGCTCTAGGAACTATCCGAGAGGAAATCTCTCAGCGACAATTTAAATTGATTCAAGAGGAATAATCATGCATAGAAGGGTTCAGATCTGGCAATTATAGTGTGTAGACGATATGGTAATGCGCTCCGGGGAAGGCCTTTGAACCATTATTTAAATATAAAGCCTAAAAACATGAGATATATAGAGGAAAATAAAGATAATTAAAGATAATATTATGTTTTTGGGGCCTTAAGGGGCTTGCTTTCCTGCAGCCCCTTGCATATTATTATAGATATATTGTTAGCACTCAATAGAGTCGAGTGCTAACAAGTATTAAATAAAAAAACATAGGAGGGACTTTTCTTCATGAACATTAAACCACTCGCGGATCGGGTCATTATTAAGGCACTCCCGATGGAAGAAAAAACAAAAAGCGGAATTATTATGCCAGATACCGCTAAAGAAAAACCACAAGAAGGCGAAATTGTTGCCGTAGGCCCTGGCAAAATGGAAAAGGGTGTTCGTGTTGCTCTAGATGTTAAATCAGGCGATCGTGTGATTTATTCCAAATATGCTGGGACCGAAGTGAAGTATGATGGTGAAGAATACTTAATTCTAAAAGAATCCGATATTTTAGCTATTATTGGCTAGTTATAAGAATCATTTTTAAGGAGTGAATATACGTTGGCAAAACAAATTATTTTTAATCAAGATGCACGTCACGCTTTAGAGCGCGGTGTCAATGCTCTCGCTGAAGCCGTTCGTGTAACCCTAGGACCTAAAGGTCGTAACGTTGTACTCGATAAGAAATTTGGATCTCCTTTAATTACAAACGACGGAGTCACAATTGCTCGGGATATCGAATTAGAAGATCCGTTTGAAAATATGGGAGCACAACTGGTTAAAGAAGTTGCTACCAAGACCAACGATGTGGCTGGGGATGGTACAACTACTGCAACCGTTTTGGCACAAGCGATTATTCGCGAAGGGCTTAAAAATGTCGCAGCAGGTGCCAATCCTATGGGTATTAAACGTGGGATTGAGCAAGCAGTTGAAGTTGTAGTTGCAGACATTAAAGCTAATGCTAAACTTGTTGAGACGAGCGAAGCCATCGCACAAGTCGCTTCCATCTCTGCCAGCGACAAGAATATCGGGGATCTAATTGCTCAAGCTATGGAGAAAGTCGGTAAAGACGGTGTCATCACGGTTGAAGAGGCCAAAGGCATGACGACTGAACTTGAAGTAGTTGAAGGAATGCAATTTGACCGCGGTTATATTTCTGCATATATGATCACTGATACGGAAAAAATGGAAGCCATCCTTAACGATCCTTACATTCTAATTACGGACAAGAAGATCAGCGCAATTCAAGATGTATTGCCGGTCTTGGAAAAGGTAGTTCAAGCGGGTCGTCAATTGATGATTATTGCTGAAGACATCGATGGGGAAGCTCTGGCTACCCTAGTGGTCAACAAACTACGCGGAACCTTTGTTTGTGTCGGAGTTAAAGCTCCAGGCTTTGGCGATCGTCGTAAAGCAATGCTCGAAGACATCGCAGTTCTTACTGGTGGAACTGTAATCACTGAAGATCTCGGCTTGAAACTGGAAAATACCACCGTTGAAATGCTCGGACGTGCTCGCCAAGTTCGTGTAACTAAAGAGGAAACCACGCTGGTAGAAGGTGCTGGTAACACAGATGATATTAAAAAGCGTGTTGAAGCCCTCAAACGACAAATTGATGAAACTACATCTGACTTCGATCGCGAAAAACTCCAAGAGCGTTTGGCAAAATTAGCCGGCGGTGTTGCAGTTATTCAAGTCGGTGCAGCAACTGAAACAGAAATGAAGGAGAAGAAACTCCGCATTGAAGATGCTTTGGCTGCGACCCGTGCTGCAGTTGAAGAAGGTATCGTGTCTGGTGGAGGAACGACCCTGATTGATGCCATCCAAGCTTTAGATTCACTTAAATTAAGCGGTGACGAGGCAACAGGTGTCAATATCATTCGCCGTGCTCTCGAAGAGCCACTTCGTCAAATCGCCAACAATGCTGGGCATGAAGGATCCGTTGTGGTTGGCAAGGTTCGTGAATCCGGCAAACGAGGAATTGGCTTCAATGCTGTAACTGAGGTCTATGAAGATATGATCGCTGCTGGTATTGTTGACCCTGCAAAAGTTACTCGTTCGGCTCTGCAAAATGCAGGCTCGATTGCTGCTATGCTATTGACAACAGAATGCTTAGTCTCTGATCTGCCTTCAAAAGATGGCGGAATGGGCGGCGGCATGCCTGGCGGAATGGGCGGCATGGGTGGCATGGGCGGCATGATGTAATATTGCCCTGAAACCGTTGGTATCACTGGGCTTAGGATTGAACAACCCCTCTCTGACCACATTTAATTTTAAAAATTTAGAGGCTTCTCATTAATTCGCTGAATTTTTGGGAGGCCTCTTTTTTCATTGTCTTCGTTACGTGCAAATAAACTCTTCTGGTACTTTCATCGTCAGCATGCCCAAGACGTTCCATAATTTCTTCTAGCCCGACTTTAGCTTCCGCTAACAAGGATGTATGAGTATGTCGAAGAGAGTGTGGTGTAAGAGCTACATCTAACTTTGCGAGTTTAAGCAGTCTAGCCATACGGTTCTCAATCTTTTTTATATATACCGGATATCCGTGATTCTTGTCAGTCATGGCGAAAATAAAATCTTTATCATGGTACGTGATCCCGTGTTCCATTTTGACCACATTTTGCCGCGCTTGATGATTTTCTAATTCAGTCAAAATAACGGCATCCACATCAATTGTTCTTATGGAACTCTTTGTTTTAGGGGGAAGCAATAGGTAGTTCTTTATGTTATTTGTTGGATTATAATAAGTCTTGGTAATGTTTATTGTGTGGTCTTCGAAGTTATTATCTTTCCATTTCAGCGCACATAATTCCCCGGCTCTCATGCCTGTGTAAGCCAGGGAAGTAAAAACAACGGCGTCCATCTCTAAGCCTTTCTCGCGCGCCGTTTTTAAAAAGATGGCTAACTCTTCTTTTTCGAGGTACTTAGGGATCTCTGTATATGCTTCGATTTCCTCAACGGTTTTTTGAGTCTTAGGGATTATTGCATATTGAGTCGGATCAACCTTTATATATCCAAGCTCCACTGCTTTCTTGAAAATCATCCGCCCAGTGCAATGAATACCTTCGAGAGTATTCTCAGCAAGCCCTTCCTTTTTTAACCTATTCAATGCGTTTTGGTACATTTTTCTCGTTATGGCCTTAACCTTATTACGAGCAAAATATGGCATAAGCCTTCCAAATTCGTGTTCTCGCACTCTGACTGTACTTACTTTAACTCTGCCAGTTCCCTGATAGAGAGCTAACCATTCTGACGTAAAATCCTCGAAGAGTATATCCGCCTCTTTAACGTAGGCCCCTTGATCTAACTCTTGTATTAGTTTAGCTACTGCGTGCTGCGCTTCTTCTGAAAGGGGCGATTGATCAGTTTTACAAGTTCTTCCTTTATAGATTGGTTAATCTCGTACAGGCTGAAAAACTGTCTGTTTCTGAGTACGGCAATAATTCTCCTCGAAACATTACCCACCATATTTTCGTCCGCAGCCTTATCTTTAGTCTTGTAGGCCCGTGCTGGGACTAAAGTTGTCCTGTAATGTCGGGCCATTTCGTTATAACTTTTGTTTAATACTGGGTCTACGAGATCCGGTGTGATGACTGCCGTTTTCGTATTATCAGGAATGGTGACTTTGGGAACTCCTCCGTAATATTCATAGGCCCTTACATGGGCATCTATCCAGTTTGAAAGTTTGGTATCGCCATAGGCATAGACAAAAGGATAGGCACTAGCAGGTAGGACGGCAACAAATATGTAGGCAGACTTGATTTCTCCGGTCTCAGGCTCTACATAAGACATGATTTGACCCGCCCAGTCAACCTGCACTTCCTCGCCCGCTTTATGCTCAATGTGCATTGTGATCTGATTATTCTTTTTAAATTTCCTGTAACGCTCACAAAATTGAGTATACATTAGTCCGTTAGGGTGTTTCTCTTTATATTCCTCCCAAAGTAGCATCAGTGTTACGCTTTTCTTCTTCATTTCGTAAAAACATACTCAATATCAGGTTCAGGAGGTGTATTCTTGTTTCCTACAGGCGGGTAGAGCAAAGACATTAATTGCTTGTCACTAAGCTCGATTGGCCACGTTACTCCAGCGTTCTCTGCCCGTTCAAGCACTTCTGATACTGAAGTTTTGCCGCAGTTGCAGGATTTTCCGATTTCTCGTAGGGACAGTCCTACTTCATGTTTCAACCTTAAAATCTCTCTTGCTTTCAACATCTCAAGCCTCCTCATCTTTTGGCCCCCTTACTCAATCCGATTAAAGGGTACCATCTAATGAATTAACTCGACAAGGTGTCCGGATATGACCGAAATGCTGTCCGGATGTCACCGGAATCGGTGTCCGGATGTTGCCGAAATACGCAACAGAGAGACTTCCGTTAATTTTCCACCGATATAGACTTTTGCCCTACCCCAGTCAACCTGGGCCTGTTCTCCCCAATCTGCGGTAAAAGGGATGAACATCTCCACATGTCCGTTCTTTTCTTTCCGGACAAATATCCTAACGGTTGACTCACCGCCAGTAAAATCGTATTCATGAATCAAACGATCGTATATTCTCTTCGCTGTATGCCTTTGTTTAGGTGGCGCTGACTGATCTTGTTTTAGCCACTCACGGATTATTTCTTTATAAGGCTCTAAAACGGGAGAACGCTTTTCTTTGGATAGTTTATATTGTGGTATATTGGAATCTTTAAGGGCCTTACGTACAGTCTGACGAGATATTTCGAAATTTCGACTAATCTTTCGGATTGACCAACCTTCAATGTAATGCTTTTTTCTGATATACTCTTTATCGACCATCCTTAGCATGTCCTTTCCCTCTGTACGATTGTTGTCTTGCAACTCTAATCATACAGGACTAGGCTCTTGGGGTGGTCAACTTTTTTGTTAGCATTTGATATTTAAGTGGTCAACTATTATGTTAGCACTACTATTGCTCGATGTTGGCTGGGTATATGCGATGTCACAAATAATGCAATTAGTTAAATAAACACAAGCAAGCTTTAAACCAAGCCCTTAATTTCCATGTAGAATGACAAGGCATAAGAGGTAACTCAAAAGGCGTATCTGTAAAACGCCTGATGAAAATATTATTTATCTAACACCGTGGTCACGGCAAAATGACTATAGAAAATATAGCACTATTATCGTCTCCACGCACGTGGAGACGGTGGTTTGTCTGCAAAAATTTACAGTCTAAGAGCGGCTTGTGGTGCGGGTTGCAGGCTTTGAATTGTGTGATGGTTCAATAGGACCACCTTCGACCGACGGAACATATTCGTAGAGTTTGGTTGAGACAGTATTGCGGGTAGGGTGGACCGCGAGAACATATTGTGGATGTAAATGTTTCCATTATCGTTGGTAATTTTTGCTGGGGTATTGGCAGGGAGTCGTTTCTTGAAAAATGTTTGACGAATTTTTAATGCGTTGGTTGAGAAGATAGAAATTCTCACACCAATGCATTTTGTTTTTGAATTGAGAGGCGGGTGGGGCGATAGTGTCAATAAATGTTCGCAAAAACCATCCGAATTCCTTAAGGCAGAATAGCATTTTGTTGAACGGTAAAAACAAAAGATATAGTATGTGAAAAGCGTGAGAGTAAGAAGAGTGTCAAGGGTGATGCGAGGGATACCGCAGGCCTTCAGGCCGAGGATATGCTCGCAATCATCCAATTGACACGTGCTCTTACCAGAACGCTTGAAGACGGCAAAGTCTCTTTCACGTATAAAATAAAGTATGGTATTGTATTGTCTTTTAGTGATTTTAAGCGACAGTACCCTATTTTTTTATTTTGTATTCCGATGCAAAATATTGATAGGAAAATCTGTATTATGGAACACCTATTTGTATTAATTATGGGACACTTTAGGGTAGAATAGTAGTGAAGATTTGCGCGGACTGGAGGGATTTATATTAGAATCGGATATACAAGAGGAATAGAAAATAGTCGTTCATACAAGACACAAATGGACTTTCTAAATAATTCAAATGTAAAAGATTATTTCATGAGAAAAATGCCGGCAAAACACCATTAAATGAGATGATTCATTATGCTAGGTCTGGCGACATTGTTTTTGTATACAGCATAGCCTCGTTAGGGAAAAACGTTAGGAAAATCATTAGGTTTTTCATTGAAACGCAAGAGCAAACTATTGCATTATACATAAAAAGTGAAAAATTCGATTCTGCCAGTCAGCTGTTTCTGAATTATTTTAGGCCAAGTCTTTTTAAGCGATACTGTAGCAACTGTCGACTTAACACTAAATCTTCAGCTGCTTTAGCAACATTCCCTCTTGATTTCATTAAGGCAGCTATTACAATATCCTTTTCTTGATCTTTTATTTTATTTAAAATTGTAGAAGGTGGACTAATTTGACCTTCACTTTTAAGTTCAACATGGATATTTTCAGTGTCAAATAGGCCTAAATAGCTTGGAATGTGGTTTTGGGAAATGATTGTTTCATGTGTAGCAATGATATTCATAGCACATTCAATAGTGTGTTTAAGCTGTCTGATGTTTCCTGGCCATGCATAACGTTTAAATGCAGATATTACTTCGGGGTGGAGTCCTGTGATGTTCTTTTCTAGTGGGCTGTTCAATTCTTGAATAAAATAGTTGGAAAGTAAAACCATGTCATCAATGCGGTCCCGTAGCGGCGGAATGAATAAATATACCACTGCCAGACGGTAAAATAAATCTGCTCTAATTTGGCCCCGTTCAATTGCTGTCGCGGGTAGTACGTTACTACTACTTATGATACGAGGATTAATCAAGATTTCCTCATTACCCCCCACTCTTCGTACCTTCTTCTCCTCTAGCACTCTAAGGATTTTAGATTGTAGAGTTAAGGGCATGGAGTTGATCTCATCAAGAAAAAGAGTTCCTCCGTTAGCTTGTTCAAAAAGACCTACACGGTTAATGGCACCTGTAAAAGCTCCTTTAACAGTGCCAAACAAAATTCCTTCAAGCAAGTTTTCAGGAATGGCAGCACAGTTTATGGCTAAAAAAGGGCCCTTGGATCGCTTGCTTTCTTCATGAATACTTTGGGCAAATAATTCCTTGCCTGTTCCTGTTTCGCCAAATAACAAAATTGGAGAGTCAGTTTTCGATGCGGACTTTGCCCAACTAATACTTTTCTCAAATAGTGCATTTAATCCGATTAACGTATCAAAGGTAATAAGTTTTTCATTTTGCAGGCTACTAGTCTTTGAATATTTAGTAGTTAACTTTTCCTGGAGATCTAAAATTCTTTCAGCCATATGACGAAACTGTGTAAAGTCCTTCGAAATAGCGATAGAGCCAACAATTTTGTTTCCATTATGCAGGGGCATTGTACTGGTGATAACATCAATATGTTTTCCGTGTTTTGTGAAATACACTTGACGTTTATTATAAATAGGTATGCCTGTTTCAATCACATTTAGTAACATGCTAGTTGTTTTGTCCAGGTTATAGATTTCTGTAACATGTTTTCCTAGGATATCTGAGGCTTTATAGCCTTCTATTTTTTCTTCGGCAGGATTATAAAGCAAAAAGTTGCCGTTGTAATCAATGCAATGAATTCCTTCATCAATAGAATTAATTATAATCTCATAAGTTTCTTTCAAGACATTTGCTTCTTCCAATTGGCGAGTAAGTTCTGTTTGTAGGGGATCTATTTCAGAGATGTATAAAATAGTATATTCAATTAATCCTGTAGAAAAGTTGTTTTTTCGAATAATTAATCTTGTAGAGGATTATCGAGAATAATAACTAATTATATCGAAATTTAAGGATGTTAGTTCAGGGATTATTGTGGCTAAAGATAAGCCTACCAAATTCTTATCAGGATACTCTAATAGTCCGAGTAGTTTCTGATTATGTTTAAGGATTGTGCCATGGGAACTTATTATTACAATGCCTTCATTAGAGCTCTGTAAAACACTGTCTAGAAGGGCTTCTTCTATACTAATTTTTAAATTCTTTTTTTGTAGTAAGTTATCTTTGTTACCATTTTTTCATAAAGTTTCACCTTACCTTATTTAATTTTAAATAAAAGTAATTTATTGGAATAAATTTAAAATACTTAAATTTTAAGGCAATTGAAAAAATAGATTTAAATACACTATACTTGTCTCTGTAAAAAAATGCAATGTAAAGTAAAGTAATAAGTTTTTACTTTACTTTACTTTACATCATTTAACTATTGATTACTAGCGAATATGTTAATCTAAGCTTCTGTTTCGAAATGGCACAATATTTGCAAGCATATTTGCTTAATAGAGTTTAATCTTACCCGAAAATTGAGGGCTATTCATGAAGCAGATTTCAATAGATGGATCTCTATTAAGGTCATTACTTAGCCAATACCGGGAATGGTAATGAGCGTATTAGGGAAATGCCTGATTTCTGCTTCGATCGCCTTATCGATTTTCTTTACCTGCTTCTCTAAAGCGTGGATGGTTTCGATGCTCGTGGCTAGGATAAGGTTAATGGGTTGCAATAGGCTTCCACGTAGTCGATGGGCCTTGCGGGCGGCTTCCTTCAACTCTCTGGCTTTGGCTTCCGGATCCTCAAAATGACTTCTTCCTTTCTCCATGAGGAAATCAATCAATTCATCAAGCGGTCGAGCCGCAACCTCTTCTGGAGAAAAAAACTCAAGTGTCAAGGATTCAGAAGTAGCGCCGAAAGTGTTGCTAAAAACCGCACCTTGGGCAAGAGTGCTAAACTTCAAGAACAAGTTCGTGAGGAAATAGTTTTTCTCTCTGGAGATCATCTCAATCAGATGACAACGAAAGCGAGTGAGGCGTTGTAACGGTAAGTAGCGGAAATCGACCTGAGAGCCCTCCGGGAGCCGGCCGAAGCGTAAACGTTCGGCAATGACCCAGGCATCAATCCAGTCGTTCTTCGGAAGGTCCACATAAGCCTTCTTGAAATTAGCAACGACCTTGGGGTTAAAGGAATAAATTTGGGGCTGTAAAGGTGCTAAATAATGGTCTTCCGCTAAGAACATTTGTAATGGCCAACTGTATACGGAAGTGGCCTCTAAACCAATAACCAGCCGGTCTTCTTTCTCTTTAGCGCAGGCTTCAGTGAGATATCGGGCAACTTGCTCACAACCAGGCTGATCATTCAAAACCCGTAGTTTTTTAACCGGTTCATTACCCCGGTCATCTAAGATTCGCACTTTAAAATCACTAGAACTCACATCAATACCGACAAATAAACTCAAGTAAAATCACCTCACTTTCTGAGTCGAAGAATTTGTAAGATTAACGTTGGGACCAGGCACCACAACAGGTCAACAACCTCGCCGAATACTTGTCTTAAAAAGACCTTGGATCCAACCGATCTGCTACCATCGGAGGAGTTCCCTTTAAGCTGTGCAACCTTCGAGTTAAAAGTTCAAATTGTGGGCTGGCAGTCAGACTTAAAAAGAGGTCAAAGCCTCAAGGAGGAAAAGGCCTTACCAGAACGAACCTCACGGTACCATTTTGCCTGGAATCCCAACAAAATTAAATACTTTTTTGTTCTCAGAAAGCCATTTGTTAGTCATTAAAAAGGGTTTCCCCCCGCACCCCCTTCCTAAAATCAGATATTCCTCATCCTGAGCCTGTGGACAGTGCCAGCCTGTGGAAAAGCTATTTGGGGTCTGTCTTAAAAGAGCTTTCCCAACAGGCTTTGGACAAGTCGAATTTGAAGTATCCTTTGGGGCTGACTTGTCCACACTGCCCACAGGCACGACGACTGCATGGGGTATGCGTTATCCTGCGCGCATCTTGTTGATGTTGACCATACTAACAAAATTTCCGGTTTTCTATGGTTATTTAAATACCCCACGTTCCATTAGTTTCTTGGACTCGTGGGGCAGGAACTAAATTAATATAGCCTCTCGGAATTTCGGTGAAGGAAATGGTCTGATTCCCAAAAAATAACTGGAAATTAACGATGCCCAAGGCGAGATGCGGTAGATGCACAATGTTTTTTAAAAAATGGCATAGCAAACAAGCGTCACAGTATCACTTTTTATAACAAGCCGTTATCCTGCTTGGGAGAAAATCAATGCTTTAAGTTCAGCAAAGCTCTCCTTCTGATGAGAATACCAAGCATCCATATGCTGACACATCATTATTCCGTAGATGCGGATGTACCACATTTTAGTAGAACGATGCCGTCCCGATTCTAGCTTGTAGTCGATCTTTTCGCGTTTGTTCGAACGCTCGATGGAAGAGCGACGTCTGTAAATCAAGGTCCATTTTTCCGAGTTGCGAGGTGTCTTAGTAAACAGCCGTATGTTGTCCAACCGATTCGTATAGTAGGTACGACCGTACTTCGCTTTGGAGCAAGGGGTGGTGCATGAACAAAGCGTACCTCTAGAAAGTGGACATCTCCACTTATTACGATGTTGTACGTAATCATGGCCGTTGGACTTCATCTCTAATCCGCTGGGGCAAATGGGAATGCCCTTCGGTGAAATCTGGATATCGCCACTAGCCTTTGTAGTTTTCTTACTGCGGCAGTTGAGATCAATAAAAGGCTCGGTGTTTTGGTGATCCAATAGGCGATAAATGGCTTCAGCATCATGAGCGGCATCCAACAGCATTTTCTCAACCGTGCCCAAGGTAAAACGTTGCTTGAATTCAACAGAACTAACGACGAGACTGACAGCATCGTGCCTGGAAGCAGGCTGAAGTCTTGGATACAATGGCAAATCGTAGTGACTGTCCGAAGCGGAAATCATGTAGAGATGATAACCGTTGAAGCACGTCTCTCGGGCACTGTCCCAACCCGCATTGCAGTCGGGTTGGGAATAGATACGAGGATGGTTGCAATCAGCAAGGCCTTGGGCACGACAATTACACGTTGATTTACTTCGTGTATAAACAGAAGTGACAATGGGTGTTCCGTCACCAGCAGCAGTAAGTGCATTCATGTCTCCAAGTAAACCAAGATTTGCTGAAATGGTAAGGATTTGAGTCTGAAAAAAGTGGAACAGCCGATCGCTTGGTAAATCCAATTTCTTGTCAGAGTGACGAATCATCCACTTTACCAGACGTTTGACCTTACCCGGCGTGGTCGTCGGAGCTTTTTCACCCTTTTTCCCCTTCTTAGGTTTACGTTTGCGTTTCATCTGCTTTTTGGGCTTAAGATTATTTCCACTGGCAGCCCAAAGGCGTTTGAAGAAGTCGTAGAAGGTACCAACACCTGGAAGATCTCCGGGTTCGAAACCGCTGAGGATGGCGTAATAGGGGATGCGTTTCATTTCATTAATCCATTCGGTAAGGCCGATTTCTGGTTTCGTCATGAGAAAGAGAAGATATGAACGAAGCATGGAAGCAGGATCACGAGGCTCGGGACCTTTAGCATCATAGCAATCCTGAAGTAGAGTAGTGATGTAAGACAAATCGGTTCGCCAAAATTTTGCGACAAGAGGCCAGTCCTTATTGACGACGACGAAGACGCCACCAGAATAATGCTCGCGGAGACGCAGGAGAACAGAATCTTGATAAAGTTCATGAGAAATCAATATAGGTTTCAAACAAGCCACCCCAAATTTCGTAATCAAAGGTAATAAAGCCCTTGTCACGCGATTATGGGGACGTTTTTAAAAAGTCAAGTGTTTTTAGACGTTTTCGGGACATTAAGAAATATTTTTATCACTCGCGAATTTCCAGTTAAACGTGATGTAAAGCAAAATTCCTCCCACTAAAAGAGGGAGGAATGCTATAAGGTTGGTTCAAGGAAACCCTTGTCCCAACTGCCTCGGCGAATGCCGAGAGTCTATTAATTATACGAGGAGGAAGTAAAATGTTATATTTAAGCAGAGATTTAGGCATTAACTTAATCAAAACTCGAAAAGCTCAGAAATGTTATGGTATGGGTCTTGGAATTATTATACTGGATGATGCTTATCCTGGTTTTCCAGGAGATGTACGTAACGCAAGTGCTTGGCCCTTTCCAGTTCAGTATGAACTATGTGAAGGCATTGATATCAAAGAATTGATATGGGGAGAAGAGAAAAACAAGTGCCTTGAACCTATTTTACGAGCTGCTAAAAAGTTGGAGAAAATGGGATGTAGGGCCATTGCGGCCGAATGTGGGTACTTTGCGTATTTCCAGAAAGCTGTCGCTGGCGTTGTCGATGTTCCTGTCTTTATGTCGAGTTTACTTCAGGTTCCATTTATTCAACAAGTCATTGGGCCGGACAAGAATGTGGGGATCATGTGCTATCAAAAACAGTTTTTATCTGAGACACACTTGAAAAACGTTGGAATAGTACAGGGAAGTAACTATTTAATTGCGGGAGCGGGAGACGAATATAATGTAACTGAATTCAACAATTTATGGAGCTGGGAAGTTAGACCGAACCCCCCTGAATCTTTTTATGATAAATCTGAGCAACAAATTGTCAGCGCCTGTGTTGATTTTGTTGAGAAAAATCCCAGTATTGGCGCAATAATGCTAGAGTGTACGGGGATGCAACCTTTTGCTCGAGCTATTCAACGAGAATTAGATCTTCCAGTGTTCAGTTGGGGAACGTTGCTGGATTATGCCTTTTCAGTAGTCGCCCATAGAGACTATTATGGACATGTTTAAACGAGGGCTTGAGCAATAGGAGGATTTGTAGATGATGGAACTAGAAAAAATGGATGAAGACCTGAGACAAATCCATGAAGCGTCTATGACGATTTTAGAACAAACAGGTATGATGTTTCATCACTCTGGGGTTCTACGGATTATGGAGCAAAATGGTATCAGGGTTGAAGGGCAAACTGCTTTTTTCACACGTAAACAGTTGATGGAATGGGTAGGTAAGGCTCCGGCTCAGTTTAAGATGTATGCGCGTAATCCGAAATACGATATGGAAGTGGGCGGGGATCATGTTGAACTATGCCCGGGGTATGGAGCTCCTTTTGTCTGTGAAATTAATGGTAATAAACGTGCCGCTTTACTGAACGATTACGTCAGTCTTCTTAAACTATTCCAGGAGTCCAACTACCATAATGTCAATGGTGGTGTTGTTGTACAGCCTACTGATGTGGAAAATTCAGCCATTCTAGTTATGCTTTATGCTACCATGATTTACTCAGACAAGGTAATCATGACAGGTTCAGGCAGCGCTGATGAAGTGGAAAAATTGATGGATATGTTAGGAATCTTGTTTGGCGGTAAAGTAGCTCTGTCCGAAAAGCCAAGATGTATGACTATTGTTAATACGAATACCCCTCTTCAGTTGGATACAAAAATGTTGGAAACGATGATGGTGTTTAATAAGTACAAACAGCCTGTCGTTATTGCTGCCGCTGCAATGGCGGGAACGACATCACCGATGACTCTTGCCGGGACAATCGCATTATCCAATGCAGAGGTGCTTGCGGGAATTGCAGTTGCCCAGATGGTTAATGAAGGCACGCCTGTAATTTACGGCTCCCAATCAACCACCGCTGACATGAGGACAGGAAGTATTGCAATAGGTGCTCCCGAAGGGGCTTTGTGTTACCACTATGCAGCTCGTTTAGCAAAGTCATATGGACTTCCCTGTCGGGGTGGCGGTGCTTTGACTGATGCGAAATCCTTGTCTGTACAAGCAGGGTATGAAAGTATGTTAACACTACTAGCTGCTTATTCGGCAAAAACAAATATCATTATTCATAGTGCGGGTATTATGGAAAGCTATAACGCTATGTGCTATGAGAAGTTTATTATTGACTTGGAAATTATCGGAATAGTTAAACGATTTTGCAAGGGTGTAAAGATAAATGAAGAGACACTTGCCTTAGAGGTCATTAACAAGGTAGGGATAGCAGGGGAGTTTCTAACCACAGAACATACCATGAACCATTGCCGGAAAGAGCCGTTTGCCCCTGATATTAGTTTAAGAGGAGCAGTAACAGGTGATCTTGACGGAGTATTGTTAGGTAATATCAGGAAAAAGAAAGACAAAATGCTTGCAAGTTATCGTAAGCCCGAAATGCCTGAGGATATGCATAATAGGTTGGTCAATTATCTCGTGATTTGCGGCATTGACGCCAACATACTTGAAGGCGTTTAAGATAGGTCTAACAAACTATGAAATCCTTGTTAAGGAGAGGGTGTAATGGATTCAGCAGTAATATCTGATGTATTGATTGGAGGAATCTTAAGAGGAGGCATGTATGTTCTCATGGCCATGGGTCTTTCTCTTGTGTTTGGCGTGATGAAGATCCCCAATTTTGCACATGGTGAATTTTACATGATTGGTGCCTATTTATGCTATTTCAGCGTTTCTATATGGGGTCTTCCTGCACCTTTGGCTATCATTGTTGCTGCATTAGGTGCCTTTGTGATCGGCGCAGTGATAGAAAAGTTAACATTTTATCCACTACGAAAAAGGTCTCAGGGTGATTGGATATTAAACAGCTTTCTGGTGACGGCAGGTTTGTCCTTTGTTTTACAAAACTTAGCGCAAGCCTGGTTGGGGGTTACCTTCAAAGGGGTACCACAGTTGTGGGGTGGAACCTTAGCTTTTGGCGGTATGCACATTTCTTTAGACAGGATATTTGCTTTTGTGATTGCCATGTCTACAGTTGCAACCTTTTGGTTGTTTCTTAGAAAACTAAGACAGGTAGTGCCATTAGAGCTGTATCAGAACATGAAACGGGCGCAAAGCTCATGGGTATAGATCTCGACACAATCCATACTTTAACATTTGCATTGAGTTGCATGCTAGCAGCCATTGCAGGGGCCGCATTGTTATCTATCATTCCAGCTTCTCCCTTCATGGGGTTGCAGCCGTTGTATAAGTCGTGGTTTGTCGTCATTCTGGTAGGGCTAGGTAACATTGAGGCAACTATTATAGGTGGATTCATGGTTGGACTGATTGAGATGTTAGCGTCTTATAATTTTGGCGCAGGCTTTCAAGATGTAATAAGCCTTTCAATTATTATTCTAGTATTGTTGTTCAAACCTTCTGGCTTGTTCGGAAAAAAGCTTAAGGTATAGGTGGGGTGATATTATGCAAAAAACAATAAAATTAATAGCAGGACCTATAAATTCTTTATATAAAAAGCTCAATATAATTGGCTTATCTCCGCTGAGCTTGATCTTGTTTATAATATTGGGATTATCGCCCAGCCTAATTAAAGAAGAATACTTAATGCACCTGTTAGTTATTTGTTTATTGTTCGGCACGTTGGCTATGGGTTTTGATTTATCTGCCGGATATATTGGTGTTGCCAATTGGGGTTATGGCGCACTTATGGGATTAGGGGCCTATACTTCTGCCTTGCTCATGATGAAACTGGGAATTAGCCCTTGGATTGGTATTTTTGCAGGTGCGTTGTTAGCCGGGCTGTTAGGCTTGATGATCGGATTACTAACCTTGCGCATGGAAGGAATGTTTGCAGCAATTCTAGCGTGGTTTGTAGGGTTAGTGCTTATGGCACTATGCGCAGCACTGGTGCCGTTAACTCGGGGGGCACTAGGATTAAACGTTGATTTGTTCTTTGACACGGGTTGGGCAAAACAATACGCTTACGTGATGTTAATTATCTGTTTTGTTACATTTATAGCCTTGAGAATGATTACAAGGTCCAACCTTGGATTGGCCTTTAATGCATTGGGGCAAGACGTGGAGGCTGCTCGGACCTCGGGTGTAAATCCGATGAAATATAAAGTTATTAATTTTACCATTTCTTGTTTTATTGCGGGATTATGCGGAGGTTTCTATGCACATTTTATTGGGATATTGACTCCGGAAATTATGAGTACCAAAAAAACGGTTGAAATACTGGTCATCGCTTATATCGGTGGGAGAGGGAGCATTTGGGGTCCTTTGATAACAGCATTTATGATTATTCCTGCATTTGAATATCTTAACTTTTTGCTAGAGTATAAATTCGTAATTTACGGATTACTGCTTATCGTCGTTATGATTTTTTATCCCAGCGGATTATCTGGTTTCCTGAATAATCTCAGTAGTTTTGTAAAACGGAAAGTAAGTGAACGTTCTGTAAACAAATAAGCATAAGAATATGAAAAAACGAGTAGAGGAGGTGATAGATCGGCAATTTAGGGTACAACAAATTAGGCCCAATGTATTGGCTAGAATGAGTGAAATGAAATGAAATGAAATGAAAGGAATGGAAAGTAAGTATGAAGAAATATTTGAAATGGCTGTCTATGGTAGTAGTGACATTGCTTACAGTATCTTTAATGTTAACGGGTTGTGGTTCTAGTACTCCTACTTCTACTTCTACTTCTACAGCTAAAGAAAAGGTTCTAACTGTAGGTGTCGATCTACCTTTAACAGGCCCTGGTGCCAGAACAGGGGAAGAATTTAAGAATGCCGTCGATATGGCATTTACTGAAGTAGGCTACAAAATTGGGGACTATAAGGTGAAATTGGCTTGGATCGATGACCAGTCCGATCCAGAAAAAGCTACGTCTGCCTATGAGCAAGCAGTTCAAAAGGAAAAAATTGATGTTAGTATATTGGGCTGGAATAGTTCTGTAGCAGTAGCACTTATGGAATCCGCTGCTAAATACAAAATACCACACTATTTTGCGTTCGGAGCTACTGAAGTAGTCAATCAGAAATATGCATCTAACGATAAGTATAAAGTTTGGATAGGGAAAGGCTGGGCATCACCTTCCAAATTGAGCATTGCTTACGTCGATACGGTTAATGAAGCTATCAAAAATGGCACCTACTCCCCACGCAACAAGAAAGTTGCTGTTTATGGAGAGGACACCGACTGGGGTAGAAGTTTTGGGGCTACCGTCGGAAAGGGATTTAAAGATTCAGGCTGGACCGTAGTAAATGAAGAGTATTTAAAAATGGGGAAACTGATCTGTATCCAGTACTTACAAAGATGAAAAACTCAGATGCTTCAGTCATCGCAGGAACGGTATCATCTCCTCCTTCAGTAGCTGCCCTGATTAAACAGGCTAGAGAAGTCAACTTGAAGGCCCTTATGATCGCGGACGGGTTGGGCTACGCTGGTGACTGGTATAAAATGACTGGCGATGCTTCCAATGGTATTTTAGATAATGTTCCGCTTTTTGCAACGGATAAAGCCAAAAAGTTTGCTACTGATTTTAAGGCTAAGTATAATATTGAACCCTCCGCAGCGGCCGCTGGTCAGGTATACGATTGGACGAGGTTCTTTATCAAGGCAGCCAATGAGACCTTGAAAGAATATGGCTCGTTGAACAGCGCAAATCTTCTTAAATATGGCCAAGAAAAGGTGATGACCGGTAAAGTTGCATTTGATGAAGGTATCATCATGAAACAACTCAAATTTGATGAGACATCTGCTCCAGATCCGATCGTAGGTCAAGGTAACTACATTTTCCCTGTTGTACAATACTTTGGCGGGAAAGAGACAGTCATTTGGCCTTCTGAGCAAAAATCCGCTGTTTTGAAGATGCCAGATTTTGCTAAATAAGAATAACAAAATTCTGAATACATGCTTACATTATAGGCCATGAAGTATATATGGTGCCCACAGTTTATGTGGGCACCATACCTAAAAAAAGACACTCAAACGGAAAGCAGGTGGCATAAGTGTTAATTACAGAGGGTGTTGAAAAACGGTTCGGTGGTTTAACCGCAGTTAATAACGTTTCTGTAAATGTAAAAGAGGGAGAGATTTTTGGTATCATAGGCCCAAATGGTGCAGGGAAGACAACATTTCTTAATTGTATTTCGGGTTTTTACGAGCCTGAAAAAGGCAAGGTTATTTTTAAGGGTCAGAATATTGTTGGGTTATCCCCTCACCAGCTTTGCCACAAAGGTATGGCTAGGACGTTTCAGATAGTTAGGTCTTTTCCCAAAATGAGTGCCTTGGATAATGTGAAAGTCGCAGCAGTATTCGGTGGAAAAAAGCATAAAAACCCTGAAAAACAAGCAGAAGAATTAATGGATTTTGTTGGTTTTCCAGTAGCTAAGAATATTCTGACCGAAAACTTGAATACAATGCAGCTAAAACGCTTAGAATTGGCGCGAGCCCTAGCTACCAATTGCCAACTACTCCTATTGGATGAAGTGGCTGCTGGATTAACTCCGTCGGAAATACCTGACTTCATTGCCTTGATCAAACGAATAAGAGACAGCGGAGTAACGATAATTACAATTGAACATGTTATGAAATTCATTATGGGTGTTTGTGATCGAATTACGGTCTTACAGTTCGGGACGCAAATAGCAGAAGGGACTGTTGAGGAAATAAAAAGCAATCCTAAAGTTACTGAAGCTTACCTTGGAGAAGAACACGTTGGTTAGTTACACATAATATCTGACGTTTTTCTGTACTAACATGGTGGTTAGGAGAGGTTAAAATGCTGAAATTAAATAATATTGACGCAGGATACGGAAAATTGGGAGTATTATGGGATGTTTCTCTCAATGTAGAAATAGGTGAGTTCGTGGCATTGGTAGGTCCCAATGGAGTGGGAAAAACAACAATCTTGCGGACAATTGCCGGGTTAATCAAACCGACTAAAGGTGAAATAGTATTTTTGGACCAAAGAATTGATGGGAAACAAGTCCAGAATATAACTAAGTTAGGTATAAGCTTTGTGACAGATGATGGCTGTCTTTTTTCAGGCATGACAGTCCATGAGAATCTTTTATTAGGAGCCTATATCATCAAAGAAAAAGAAAAAGTAAAAAGGCTACTTAAGGAAGTTTTAGAGTTGTTTCCTAGACTGGCAGAGCGAAAAACCCAGACTGTTGGGACATTGAGTGGTGGAGAACGGAAGATGGTTGCTATTGCCCGAGGGTTAATGTCTGACCCTAAACTGATGCTTGTGGATGAACCTTCTTTAGGACTTGCTCCCAAACTAGTTTTAGCAGTTTTCGAAAGCTTAAAGGAACTGACTAAAAGGGGCGTGACAGTTCTTTTAGTAGAACAGAATGTCAATACAACTTTGAAGATTGTTGATCGAGGATATGTGATAGAACAAGGACAGATTGTTCTTCAAGGGAATAGTAAAGATCTAAGAGAAAATGAACACATTAAAAAGTCATATCTTGGGATTGAGTAAGAAAAAACCAAATAATGAATTATATTGATTGATCATTATCGGTGGATGGAGTGTTTAATGATTGATTTACTTACTAGGAGAGCCAAGGTATCAACTCGAAAAAACCTTTTTTTTATGTCTTTAATGATCTTTTGTATATCGGTCGGCGAAGGGCTAACAGCCCCTGCTATACCTTTGCTTGCCAAGAGCTGGGGCGCAGGTTATTTGGAAATCGGATTACTTATGACGGGATATGGATTGGCCTACATCGTTATGACTATTACTGCAGGTCATCTTTCAGATCATTTAGGACGAAAAATCATGTTATCTATAAGTCTTGGACTATCCTTAGCTGCGTCAATAGGATATTATCTGGCAGGGAGTATACTTGTATTATCATTTTTTCGTATTATCGAAGGGGCAAGCCGTGGAATTTTATGGCCGGTTTCCGAAGCTGCTATTGCCGATAATTCTGAATTAGGCAATGCCGGTCAATCCATGGGTAAGTTTGCGGCTTCTTACGGATTAGGAGTTACCTTAGGCACAATAATTGGGGGAGCTGTGATGTTAAACGGGGGTTATACCGTGTTCGTTTTTTATCCCGTTCTAGGCACAGCAGCTTTTCTAATAATTTCCATGGGCTTTACTAATTGCCATTGCTTGGAGGAACGCAGGATTTCTCTTTACGCAGATAAGATAAAATGGCAGCGAATTCTAAAATTATTATGGCCTGTGGGAGTGATCGGGTTTGCTTATGGAGGATTTTTATATTCTATTTGGGCACTACTCTCTGCTTTAGCCAACGAATTCGGAGTGCAGGTAGGTGGGATCGGAATTTTGTTCGGTTTTTTTTGGGGGTTACGTACTTTATCCTTTCTCGTTTGCCAAAAATTAATTAATAAGTGGGGTAGCAAGTCGATGTTGCTATCAGGACTTCTCCTTTGTACGGTTGGGTCAGGAATATTACTATTGGCAAAATCCTTTGCCTTATTTTTGTTAGCCACTTTTCTGTCAGGAGCCGGTACAGGATTATTGTTTCCAACAGTGCTGGTTTTGGTTATGGAGAGGACGACTGAGGAAAATCGTGGTTTTGGAATGGGTTTTCTAGAACTCTCAATTGCCATAGGTATAGTTGGACAAACGGCTGTTGCCGGTTTTTTAGGCCATTGGGTTGGGCCGGGATGGATCTATTTTTCTATTTTTGTGATTAATGTTTTAGCTCTTTTCGTGGGAGTGATTACGAGGCTGAGCAATCAAGGGAACTTACTTCAGGCGGAGATTTAAATTAGTTTGTATCACTCCTCTTGTGGACTCGATGACTTAAATAATACTGAAAAAGTATGTGTGCTTTGATAATGGCAGTTATTCAAAAATAATTGGGATAAGCAGAGGGGGTATTCTCGTTATTGTAATATTTTTATAGAGGAATACAAAAAATGTCTGAGAAAGGTTTTGAGATATGAGAGGGCATTCAAGTATTTTTAATGATGTCATTGGGCCAATCATGGTGGGCCCTTCAAGTTCCCATACGGCTGGACCTGCTCGAATTGGGCTTATGGCAGGGCAACTTATGAAAAACCGAATCAAGAATGTAACTATTGTGTTTGATCCACAGGGATCGTTTGCTGCTGTGAATAAAGATCAATGGTCGGACAGAGGATTCGTCGCAGGACTTTTGGGATGGGGTCCTGACAATAGAGAATTGAATCGAGCATTAGAGGAAGCGGCTAAGCAGGGAATAAGTATAGAATTAAAAATTGCTCTCTTGGATGAAAAACATCCCAATGCTGTGCTACTTATGCTAGAAGATGAAACGGGAGAAATCATAATACTAAAGGCAATTTCTTTAGGGGGAGGAATGGTGCAGATCACTGAAGTGAAAAGTTTTCCCGTTTCCATTTCTGGAGATTTTTTTGAATTGTTGATCTTTACCCATAATCTTTCAAAAGAAACTTTAAAAAAGCTACAAATAGAAATAGGAGAAATGTTATCTGGTTTCGAAATTAGTAGTGTTGTTATGAACGGAGAAGTTGGGCTAATTAATATTAAAACTAGTAATGAAGTGGATCATCAGGTTTTATGCGTAATAAACAATATAGAAGGAATTACAGGGACAAGACTGGTAAGTCCAGTGTTACCTGTCTTGTCAAAAAGAGATTAATTACGTCATTCCTTTTCGAACGGCAAAAGAAATGGCGCTATATGCTTGTGGGAAAGAACAGAAATTATGGGAGCTGGCGATAGTCTATGAATGTGCGAGAAGCGGCTGGACGGTTGAAGATATCCTAGACTATATGAAAATGATTGTTTCAGTGATGAGACGTTCTATAAATGATGCCTCTTCCCAAGATCTTAAGGGTACTCATCTAATAAAGGAAGAGTCTTGGGCAGCAAGGGAAGTCATTGAAGAGGGAATGGCTTTAAATATGGGTATTCTCTCCAAATCTGTCTCGTGGGCTTTAGGGGTTATGGAAACTAGCAGTTCAATGGGGAGAATTGTGGCTGCACCAACCGCCGGATCTGCTGGGGTACTGCCCGGGGCTATCTTGGGTGGGGCAGAGGCTTTGGGGCTTGATGTGGACGAAGCGGTAAAGGCAATGCTGGCAGCAGGTATGATTGGAGTTTTTATTTCTGAAATGGCAACCTTTGCAGCAGAAGAATGCGGGTGTCAAGCTGAATGCGGTGCAGCCTCAGCTATGGCTGCAGCGGGTTTAGTCCAATTAGCCGGTGGGTCGGCTAGTCAGGCCATAGCTGGCGCATCTTTAGCACTGCAAAATCTTTTAGGATTAGTTTGTGACCCTGTTGCGGGAAGGGTAGAGATTCCTTGCGTGGGAAGGAACGTTATGGCAGTTGCAAACGCAGTGACTTCGGCGAATTTAGTTCTTGCATGTTTTGACCCAGTGATTCCTCTGGACGAAGTGATTCAGGCTATGTACAGTGTGGGATCTATGCTCCCGAGAGAATTAAGATGCACTGGAAAGGGTGGGCTGTGCGTTACACCTACAGCTCAAAGTAAAAAACAGGAATTTACTCATTAGACACAAGCAATTGACAACGGTTTGGGGTTGAATGTTTTGGATGGCTAGAAATGGAGTGAGAACTATGCCCCTAGTATTGGGGATTGATACTGGTGGAACCTTTACTGATGGCGTGCTTCTAGATATAGGCACAAAAGTGGTCAAGAGAAAGGCTAAGGCCTTTACAACTCGTGAAGATTTATCGATAGGAATCCGGGAATGCATTGAAAACATGGGCGATTTAGACTCAAGCCAAGTTCATCTTGTATCTATGTCTACGACATTAGCAACCAATGCCATTGTGGAGGGGCGTGGTTGCAGAATTGGCCTAATTCTCATTGGCCATGAATCGATCGGTAACCTTCCTGCCCAGAAGGTTTTTGTTGTACGGGGCGGACATGATATCAAGGGGGAACCAGTTACTGAACTGGATTGTGATGCTGTTCGGAGCGCAGTAGCTGAAATGAGCGATCAGGTTGATACAGTGGCAATCTCTGGTTATCTAAGTATTCGTAATCCGGAGCATGAACAAGATGCACGGAGAGTCATACAAGAACAATGGGATATACCCATCGTTTGTGCTCATCAACTCACCACAGCTCTAGGCTTTCACGAGCGAACAGTAACAGCTTGTCTGAATGCTAGATTGTTACCAATTATTGCAGAGCTTCTTGCTGCGGTAAAAATAGTTCTTAAAGAGAAAGGCATTCAGGCTCCTTTAATGGTCGTTAAAGGGGATGGGTCTTTGATGAGTGAAGAGATAACCAGGGGAAAGCCCATTGAGACAATACTTTCAGGTCCAGCTGCCAGTATTGTTGGAGCAACTTTTTTAACTGGTGAAGGTTCAGCCTTAGTTTTAGACATGGGCGGAACAACAACTGATATTGCTATATTAAATAAAGGCCGGCCTCGAATAAATTTTGAGGGCGCTATCGTCGGAGGATGGAAAACTCGAGTTGAGGCTGCTGAAATCAGTACCTTCGGATTAGGTGGAGATAGCTACGTTCAAGTTTCTAAGGACCGAAAACTAACGATTGGACCAAGAAGGGTATGGCCTCTGTCAGTTATTGCGAACAGGTATCCTATTCTAGTTGAGGAATTGTCCAAAGTTAATCCTAACCGGGAAATTGTCGATGCTCAACCAGTTGATTGTTTTATGTTGGTTAAGAAATCTGAGGACGGATGCAGGTGGAATGACACAGAACGAAAGATAATTAACGTCCTCGAGGACAGCGCTCACAATATTTTTGTACTTGCTGAAAAGGTAGGAAGAGATCCTAACTTTTTGCCGATAAAAGCTTTAGAACAGGCTCAAGTCATAGGACGGATTTCTTTTACTCCCACTGATTTATTGCATGTTCTCGGGACCTTTTCTGACTATAATATGATGGCGGCGCAGCAAGGAGCCCGGATTCAAGCGTGTAGACTACGGATGGAACTTGGCAAATTTGCATCTAAAGTCTTGAGTGAGATTCAAACCAGTCTTTGTATGAACATCTTACAAAGCTTTGTGCACATAGAGGGGTTGGAAATTAATCTTAATGCTGATACTGGGGCTAAATTCATATTAACCTCTCTACTCAACGGAAACCAGAATCAAGGCTTTAAGTCCGAAATCACTCTTGATTATCCGATTGTGGCTTTGGGGCCCCGGTTGCAGCTTATCTTCCTGCTGTAGGTAGTATTTTACATACCCCTGTCTTGATACCGACCCATGCTGAAGTGGCTAATGCTGTTGGGGCGGCCTCAGGCCAGGTCGCGGAAACAATTCGAGCTCTGATTAAGCCGGGTGTAGGAGGGGGATATGTCGTTCATGCTCCATGGAAACGAGAGACCTTCTTGTATCTTGCTGAGGCAGAAAAACATGCCTTGGAGAGAGCTCAGGAAATTGCTGTGGAGAACGCTTGCCGAGCAGGTGTAGTTAATCCGGAGATTTTCGTCGATAAAGAAGAGATCATCAGCCATACATCGGGTGCAGATGACGATGTGTTTATCGAGATGCGCATTGGGGTCACGGCTTTAGGGCGTCCTAGTTGGGAGGGGTACGTATGAAGGCTAAAGTAATTGCCTGTTATACATTGGCAGACGAAATTCAGAAGATACTTCCACCGGAGATAGATTTAGAATTGTTACCCTATGCACTGCATCGTGAACCACAGAAACTACAATTCGAACTTCAACAACGAGTGGATGCTGATACTCAACACGACACTCTGCTTTTTGGCTACGGCCTATGCTCTTTCGGCGTCGTTAATCTCCATTCAGAACGTCACACGTTGGTAATCCCTAGAGTGCATGATTGTATAAGTATTCTAATGGGTGCACGCAAGATCTATGATGTTGAGTTCGCAAAATATCCTGGTTCAATCTATTTGAGTAAGGGCTGGATTGACCAGGGTGCAGAACCTTTAGCGGAGTTTAAACGCTACTCCGAAACTTATGGTGAAGTGAATTCTCAATGGATGATTGATACACAATATAGCAATTATCAACGGGTAGTGTTTATTGATACAGGTGTAGGAAATAGAGAAGAACTTACCAATTATTCAAGTGAAGTTGCCAATTATATCAAGGTAGATTATCAAGAACAGCAAGGGTCTTTAAGACTATTAGAAAAACTCATTCAAGGCGATTGGGATGAGGAATTTGTGGTCACACCTCCAGGGCGAATGGTTATGCAACGCAATTTTCTTTAATTAGGGATTACTGAATAACCTCAAAACCTGCATGGGAGTAAGAACTAAGACCGTTTTCGTGGTATAATAACCTGACTTTGGCAGTTGAATAGATAAAAAAAGGGGCTGTCTCAAAATAGAAATGTAATTTCTATTTGAGACGCCCTTTTTCTATATATCAGAATGTATAAGTTTTGGGGTACCGGAGGGTACCCCTTTACTTGATATATCAGAATGTATAAGTTTTGGGGTA
>NZ_JYNH01000005.1 GCF_000960765.1 Desulfosporosinus sp. I2
GCAAGGCTAGTGACCTATTATATAATCATTATTTATATTTCTATTAATAATTGATTGTATAATACCATCTACCTTTAATATTCTGTCATTCTTCGATAAGTTTTTATCTTTTTTTAATTCTTCTATAGTGGAGATTTGAGATTGTACTCTCATTTGTACACTTGAAATACTTAATAATAGATCATAATTAAATTTTATGGCTTGTTTTTCCCAAAAATTCTGTCCATAGAAAAGAATAAATATAATAAGAAAAGCAAGGATACTAAATATAACTTTTAATAATGTTAATTGAATAATTGATTGCTTTTTTAAGATATCTCTAATATTAAGACCCATCAAATTATCCTCCAACTGTCCGAAATAGAAAAATAACAAAAAAGCTTATGACATGGCAGTTTATTGAAACAATATAAAAGCTGGGGTATCCTACCCAGCTTTTATATTGTTTGGTACTAAAAAGATTTACTCGACTGGTAACCTCCGATTATCTTTGCAAGGCTTTCGGTGTTTTGGGTTGATATAACCAAAATCCACACGCAAAAACAGAGGTTGCACTACCTAAGAGCATAAGTAGTGACGCAATTGTAGCAAAGAAATACTTTTTCATAGTCTATACTCACCTCCTCTTCTATTAAAAATAGGTAGTAAGGTTAGGCTTTGGTAAACCACACCTAAAACTACACTAACACTGATAAATTTATTATCTACAATACTAATCAACACGAATGAAAAAATTACGAAAACCAATGATAAAATCTTGAGTTTAAATTTTAGGCTACTAGAATGGATTGGTTTTGCTTCGCTGTCTACAGGAGCTAGGAAAACTACTAGTAAAAGAGAAATAAACAAAACAAAAAAAAGAACATTCTTATTAAATAAGTCATAATCAACAAGTTTTTTTGCAAAAATTCCAATAGAACAATAAACTACAGAACCAAAGGACAAACATTTAAAAGGGGTATTAAAATGTGCTCCTCCTGATACCCTTCGTAATAAGCCACCGAAAATGGCAGCAATAACAATTGGCATTAATGCATTAAAATAATAGCCTAAAAGTATCAGAAAAAATGAGCCTAAGATGAATAATAGTACAGTTTCAATGGCATAAGCAATAATTTCCTTTTTATCTTCGCTATAATTTAGTTCATTGGTTATTACTTCAGTAAGTTTATTACTGATAGTTTCAGAAAAATTCATTTCATCTACCTCTATTTTGTATAAATTTATTTATTAAAAAGGCAGAGATAAACAAAAGCAGAATAATAGGTTCTCCAATTATAATCCTTTTAATTGGGTCAGCGAATAAGGTTTCAGGGATTACTCCAAAAACAGGCATTAACAATGATAGACAAACAAATTCAATGATTACTAAAGCTAAGAAACTCAATAAACTTGCAATCAGAGATAAACTAAAATCCCCTTTGCCTAGCCAAGTTAAAGCTATAAATAATAAAATGATTAACAAAATAGTATGGATCCCAAAAGAGATAGTAAACAGTCTTACTACATACGAAATAAATGCTAAAACGATTCCAATCATAATAATCTTTTTCCATTTAAGAGGTATCTTGGCAATTACAAAAGCTAAAGTTACAACTGCAATTTGTTCAGGTATGCCTTGTAAAAGTAAAGCAATAAATGGAATTTTTATAAATCACACAACCTCTCCCACTAAACGTTAACATAATAGGACTTAGCCCTATACCTGAAATGGATAAAATAGGAGCCTTGTCCCATAAATCTACGAATCTTAAGCAAAGATCCTCCCCCTCTAGTTACAAGTTCAAGTAATTAATTTTAAGTATCATTTTATTAACTAGAAAAGCCGAAATAAATAAAAGAAGTACATGAATTTCTCCTAATACAATTCTATTAGCATTGTAAGTAGCCAAAGTTTTCAGTGTTATACTAAAAACAGGCATTAACAATAATATGCAAGTAGTCTCAACTATTACAAGAGCCAAGCAACTCAATAAACTTGCCATAAAGCATAGACCGACATCCCCTTTAGTAAACATAGTTAGAACTATAAATAAGATAATGATTATCAAAATAGTATGAATCCCAAAAGGGATAGGAAACAGTCTTACGACATATGTGCAAACGGATAAAGCGGTCCCGATCAATAGAATCTTATTAAGTTTTAGGGGAATTCTAGAAATTACAAAAGCTAGAGTCGTAATTGCAGTTCCTTCAGGTATTCCTTGTAAGAGTAAGGCGATTACCGGAATATTCATTTAATTCTCCTGTCAAGTTGATATTACACCATAACCTCTCACCACTCTCTATTAATTTCTATTATCGCACACTCTAAATGTCGAATTCGCGTAAATCTTGTCTAGCCTGTTAGCTATTAACATTGTAGGTTGAAATTCGGTCAAATTGGGATAATTTTCAATAAAGAAAACTTGGCTGGCGCCAAGCCTTGGCGTAGGCGGCCGCCTTAGTTGCCCTTATGCTTCCAGAAAGTATACAACGAAGTTATACTTTCTGACTAGTATAAAAAAACGTCCCATAGCTGAAGCTCCGGGGCGTCACTTTTAATAACCATACTGTTGATATGTCCAACCAGAATTTTTCAGATATTGTTGACCCTAATCTAAACTTTAAATTTGGCAACTGCGTTCATAAGGGTTTCCCCGAGCTTAGCCAAGGCTTCTGCAGATTGACTCACCGAAATCATGGCGGCAGCTTGTTCCTCAGATGTAGCGGAAATCTCTTGGGTACTTGCGGAACTTTGCTCTGCAATGACCCCAATGCTCTCCATCGCTTTCACGGTTTGATTCGTCCCACTGGCCATCTGTTGGGCTGCAGCTGTTACCAGCCTAATCTGATCAACGACGGTATCAACCTCACCTACAATAGTTTGGAAGGAAACTCCCGCCAAATTAACGGCCGCTACTCCCGCGTCAACTTCTTCCTGCCCTTTCTCCATTAATCCGACAGCTCGTTCCGTTTCCTGTTGAATATTCCCAATTAAACTTGCGATCTGAGTTGCCGAAAGTGACGATTGTTCCGCCAACTTCCGTACCTCTTCTGCAACTACAGCAAAGCCTCTACCGTGCTCACCAGCCCGTGCAGCCTCAATCGCTGCATTTAACGCCAATAGATTCGTTTGATCTGCAATCCCTTTGATAACATCGACAATTTGCCCGATCTGCTTGGATTGGTCACCTAATTTGAAAACGGTTTCTGCAGTTTGCATGGAAACATCACGGATCTGTTCGATTTTTTGAACAGCATTATCTGCCTGAAGAGCCCCCAATTCAGCAGCTCTGGCTGCTTTTCCACTGCTTTGACTAACAACCTCTGCATTGACCGCTACCTGTTGTGCACTCTCAGACAGCTGTTCAATGACCGCGCCAGTATCTCTCACGGATATGGCCTGATCTGTAGCCCCAGATGCAAGTTGCGCTATAGAGTCTGAAACTTGTTCACTTGCTGCAGTTGCTTCTTCTGCCGCAGCTGATAATTCTTGACTGGTGGCTGCTACACTTTCCGACTGTGTTAATACTTCCCCAATGACTTCTCGAAGCGAATCTACCATCATACTGACAGCTCGAGATAAAACGCCGATTTCGTCTTGATTTTTAATCTTCGGCATTTGAATGGTCAAGTCCCCATCTGCCACAGCTTGGGAAACCTTTGTCACTGAAGCAAGAGGGCGACTAATATGCCTTGCCAGCATAATCGCTAAAACTCCCCCAACAATCAAAGCAAGTATTACAAACAAGATAAGAAGCCTCAAAGCTGTGTTTTCAGTAGTTTGAGCATGATGGGTAGCTTCTGCCCCTCCATTGGCCATAAAATTCATCTGTTCTTCCATATCCTTAAGTAGCTGGTCAAAGCTTTCTTTGCTCTTTTGGGTTAATATGGGCCTGGCCTCAACATCCTTTCCAGCCTCAGTTAACATCCAAACCTGATTGGCATCTTCCATGTACATATTAAAGGATGTCCTCATGGCCTCATTTCTGGCCTTTCCCTCAGTAGTTGTTACATATTGACTATACTCAGCAAAGCTTTTCTCCCATGCCGCTTTCGAACTTGCAAATTGAACTTTATAATCTTGGAAAGCGTTCGCGTCTGAACGCATCAAAAATCCTCCCAAAAGAAAGCGCCGAGTATCTTCCGTATTCTCAACTACTTTTGCCAAGGAAGTGGTTGCTTTTAACCAATGCTCACCTAAATCTTTCGCTTCAAGATTGATCTTAAAAATACTGTAATAACCCACGCCCCCAACAAGCAAAGTTAGTAGAAGTACCACTAAAAAACCCAGCTGTAATTTAAGCCGTATCCCGTACTTTATGACAGACCTTGATGAATTTAGTTTGGTATCCAACGTTTAATTCCACTCCATTCTTAATAGAATCTAGTTTTTAATTAACTTATCTTTTTATGAACTAATGAGAACACTTTAAAATCGTCATAATAGCGTACTAAATAAGATGTTTTCTCAGGTTATAGAATAGTTATTTTCTACACATTAACCCAATATCCTCTATTTTTTTCCCTGCTTGAGTAAAAAATAACAAGACCTCTTGTAAAGTCTTTAATATTGTGGCAAAGTGAACTCGTTCAAACTCCCACAGACTTAGGCTCTGAAAGACATTAAGAAACTCGCCCCTGAGTAAACAAAATAACCCGCTAGACCGACTAAAAAAACTCCACATATGCCTAAAACAAGGCGATAAACCAAAGGTGTAAAAAGTTTTTTCCCTCTTGCAACTGTAAAAGACACAAACGTGAACCAGATATAATCTGATAAAACATGTCCCAAATAAAAGCATACCGCTCCAAGAGCGCCATAATTCGCGGCCAGCATCAACGAGCCTGCCCCAGCGGTCGCCCACCACAGAAACCAATAAGGATTTGAGGCAGTCACACTAATTCCTGAAACCCAAGGACGAAGGCCCTTAGCCATTGTCTCTCCCGAAAAATCAAGAGCTACTGCATGAAAGGATTCTTTCAAAATTCCGTATGCCATCCAAAATAGGAACATCCCGCCAACGATTCCGATCGTTCCTTTTACAACAGGCCAAGCGATATAGGTTCCTAAACCATAAAAAATCGCTACCACCAAGGCTAGTTCTACAAGCGCATGACCAGAAGCGATTTGTGGTCCAACCTTAGCACCTCGCCGAAGGCTTTCATTGATGGTGACCGTGAGCAAAGGACCTGGCATAACAGCCCCTGAAAAACCCATGACCATACTTGTCATAAAGATTGCACCTAACCCCACTATCTCCACCGTCCTAATTCTTCGTGATTTCAATATATTTCGACATCACAAAAAAATCCCCTTCTTAAGCTTAAGAAAATGAGAATGCTTGCGCTCGGCACTACTTATGAATGTTTTAGCCCAATAAACAATATATATAGTCAAAACTAGACGTCTGAGTTAGGGGGATGTTATGTCTTGGGACCTGAAAAATCATAATTGGTCAAGCACCATCGTTACGATATCAACAGCTATTTTTGCTTTTGTATCGCTTGTCTCAGTTTTCATCTCAGTCACTACCTGGCAAACTCAGCGTGAAGCAGCACGCCCCTACTTCACATTTAAAGAATCTCCTTCCATTCATCTTAAAGATGAACTTAGTCTCGAATTTAAGTTCAACAATGTAGGAACTCATCCAGCAACAAATTTTTCCAGTAGAACCATCGTCTTTTATGAAAACGTGCAACAAGAACCTATTCTTGTGGATGATTATACCGTAGTCAACGATATTCCTAGAGATACTACTACAAGTTTGCTTCTTAGTATCAAGAGTTCTGACTTCTTGCACGCTGACATCAATCCACAATTCGTTATCATTTGTCTTAATTATATTGACCCAATCACTCGCAAACTTTATACCCAAACCATCTATACCAAATGGGCCGGGGTTATCGCCCAAAACCCTCAACCTCTTATTCATGTTGAAGCCGGCGAAAAGGAAAAAATTCTAAACTATCTAAAATCCCACCACCTATTGAAGTCAAAGAATTGACTATATAGAATGCCCATGGCCATCATTATTTTCTTAATCCAAAAGACTCACCCAGGATATCTGGACGCAGGATTCCTGCATGAAAAGAGTGACCACTCTTTAAATTACTCAGCCATACTTCTGCCGGGCTAAAAATTAGAGGATCGAGATCATAAAAATCTCCATTGTACAAGCCTGATGATTCGGGCTTAGCTCGATTACGCCCACTTTAACGAATCCCCTTAATCATTAACTCTCCATCAAATGACGTTATAATTCGGTACAACTCGGGCCTGCGGTCTCTAAAGATGCCCCACTCCAGACGTTGAGTTTCAAGTTGATCAAGATCAAATTCAGCCACTAGCACCGTTTCCTCCACACGACCAGCCTCTACTATCTTATTTCCTTGCGGACCAGCAATAAAGGACGAGCCGTAGAAAGTGATCTTAGAATCGTCGTCTTCTTCAACCCCGACCCGATTCGAGGCAACCAGCGGAATCAGATTAGCAGCAGCATGCCCTAACATACAAGCTTGCCAATGGTCCTTGGAATCGATAGATCCATCTTGAGGCTCCGAGCCAATCGCCGTCGGATAAAAAAGTAGTTCCGCCCCCATTAACGCCATACATCGAGCAGCTTCTGGGTACCATTGATCCCAGCAGACCCCTACTCCGATCTTCCCATAGCGGGTATTCCAGACCTGAAAGCCTGTATCTCCAGGGTTAAAATAAAACTTTTCTTCATACCCTGGACCATCTGGAATATGACTCTTGCGATATTTCCCTAGCACGTCCCCATTGGCATCAATAACCGCCAATGAATTATAGCGAGCATAGTTTTTCTTCTCATAGAAGCTGATCGGCAACACCACCTGGAGCTCGTTTGCCACATTTCTAAAATGTTTAACCGCTTTATTTTGTTCGAGCTCAGTTGCATACGCAAAATAATCCGATTTTTCCTTTTGACAGAAATAGGGGGTTTCGAACAGCTCCTGTAACAGGATAATTTGAGCACCCTGTTTGGCGGCTTCCCTTACTAAGCTGTCAGCTTTTTCAATATTTTGGTCGTGATTATCAACACAGCTCATTTGAGTGGCCGCTACTTTAACGTTTCTCACCTTAAATTCCTTCTTCCCCATGGCATCTGTTGAGTAGTACAGTGCACATTTCCACCCTCTCGGATGATTCCCATTCCATTAACCGTGCGAATCCGTCGTTCGGGAAATAACTTTTCTAACACTTTAACAGCTAATTGGTCAGTTTCTTCGGCTTTCCCGGAGAAAACTGGCAGAATGATTCCGTTATTAACAAAGTAAAAGTTCAAATAGCTTAAGGTCAATCGCCTTCCCGATTTTAAATCACATATTTTAGGTGGTTGCTGGATTGGGATTATTTCAAACGTTCGTCCCAATGCGTCCACTTCACTTTCTAAAATTCTCAAATTTTCTTGGGTAATTGCATAATTATTATCCTCTGGATCGTTACAAACTTGCACCAAAATCTTCCCTGGGGCCACAAAACAAGCGATATTATCAATATGCCCATCCGTCTCGTCCCCATCTAATCCCTCTTTTAGCCAGATTACCTTCTGAATATTAAGGAATTTCTTTAACTCAGTTTCAATCTGTCCTCTGGTCATTTTCGGATTTCGATTAGGGTTTAAGAGACACTGCTCAGTGGTCAAAAGCGTACCTTCTCCATCTACATGGATGGAACCCCCTTCCATAACCAAGGGAGCATCAAACCGTTTCAATCCAACATAATCCAAAATTTGCGGAGCTACCTGGTCGTCCAAATCCCATGGCGCATATTTTTCGCCCCAGGCATTAAATTTCCAATTAACCCCAGCCAGATCTTCTGATTCATGAATCAGAAAAGTCGGTCCATTATCCCTTAACCATGCATCATTATGTTCAATGGCTAGGAGTTCAATCCGCTCATGATCAGAGAAACGAGAGAGTTTCTCTAAGTCGCCAGGATTCACTACAACCGTGACAGGCTCAAATTCGGCAATAGCCAATATAATTTCAGCATAACCTTGGCAAACTGCATCGTAGTTCTCTGGATAACACATTGATGCTTGTATCGGCCATGAAATAAAGGTACGCGTGTGCTTGGTCCATTCCGGAGGCATTTTATAATTTAGATCGATTGGATACATTGTAATCCCTCATATTCATAGTTGTATCTTTTTAGTTATAGTATGCTTCAAATAGTCTAACCTAACTGTTTTAATTATCTCTAAACAATTTATAAACAAATTATAAACTGCTTCTTCTTAATTGAGTTACAATCTCTCATACTCACCGTTCGCATTTAGATATTGAATATCAATGCAACCATAATACTCCCCATACATGTCGAGCGGATCGAAGCCACTTTTGCGAGTACAATCATCAGAATAACCAATATAATAGACTTCTTGATCATGGTCTCGCATGCGGAATTTATGCTGTGGTTCTGATTCAAACTTATTAATAAGCTGCTCAAATTCCTCGGTCCCTTTTTTGGCATCTGAGCTAAAGTACTCTGTAAAAGTTATCTTTTCGATACAATCTTCCGTAATTTTAAACATAACAACCACCTTCTATCACTGATTTTAATACCATCATAACATAGTTTACCATATATGCCGTCCCCCAAGTAGATACATCAAATATTGATCAATTTTTATATAGGACCAAGGTCACCTTCTAACAAATGAAATCCAAAGATTCATCAAATAATCATAGTTTTTATGGTATAATCGACATAACTTGATAATTGAAAGGGTGACACTTCTGAAAAAGTTAGTTTTCTCGATTATAACATCGCTTACATTCGTGCTGTGCACGCCTTTTATAAGCTACGCAAGCCCTTTGTCATACCCAACTGAGCGTTTAGCTGGACAAGACAGAGTCGAAACCGCCCTTAAAATATCCCAAAAAGGCTGGCAATCAGCTCAAACAGTTATCTTGAGCGAATACTCCGATTACCCTGATTCTATTGCTTCAACCCCCTTCGCGGTCAACTTAAATGCCCCAATTCTTCTAACCAAAGGAGATTCCATTGACCCTCGTGTTGTCCAAGAATTGCAACGCTTACACCCCCAGAAGGTGATTCTTCTTGGAGGGACAGCTTGCTTGAAACCTTCTATAGAGAAGGAGCTGGAAAGCTCTCAAATTGTATGGGAACGGATAGGTGGATTGGATCGTTATGAAACCTCCATTTTACTTGCCAAGCAGCTTGCCCATGATTCGCTCATCCTTGCCAACGGGGATGACTTTCCCGATGCTTTATCTGCTGCTACCTATGCAGGAATACAACAAATTCCTATTATTCTTACCTCAACCACCCTTCCAGATTCAGTCATTCAATACTTAAAGGAAACGGCGCCTAAACACATCATTGTAATCGGGGGGGAAGTTGTCGTTCCTTCCAAGGAATTAGCGAAACATAACTTTACAATAGAAACTCGCTTAGGTGGTCTTGACCGCTACGACACTAATGCTAAAGTCATATCCTCTATGAAGGACATCTATCAATCCAATGACCTTTTCTTAGCTTCGGGCATCACCTTTCCGGATGCAGTCGCCGGTACAGTGCTTGCGGCAAAATTTAAAGCCCCCCTATTCCTCACTGAACAAGCAGACATTCCCCCCTCAGTTTACGCTCTCATGCGTGAACATATGAAAATCGAACCAATTGCACCCCCGACTAAAGACACTAGCAGCCCCAATAACGAAGGACTTCTCCAGGGTAAAATCGCAGCTTCTGGAGGCTTAAATCTAAGAGAGACCCCCTCCGCCACTGGAAAAGTACTCGTCATGGTTCCAGATGGTACAACAGTCGACCTTACAGAAAAACAGGATAAATGGTACAAAACAACCTATCAATCTAAAACGGGTTGGATTTCCTCTGACTATGTAACCATCACATCAACGGGAAAAGTCAGTGCAGCTGGAGGCTTAAACCTCCGGGAAACCCCCTCCCCCACAGGAAAAATGCTTATCACGATCCCTAAAGATACGACGATTCCGCTCCTTGATCATCAAGATCAATGGTATAAAACAACCTACCAATCAAAAACAGGCTGGGTCTCTGCCGACTATGTGACACTTCCCACTACAAGCAAGGTCAGCGCCACGTCAACCTTTGATCCCAGTGTTAATGGAACTGTCTATATTTTAGGAGGAACAGGCATTATCAACCTTAACACACAGAACATTATTGAAGGAAAAGCTTCTTCTAGCTACCAAAGCAACTTAAGGGACTTCCCTCCTCTGCCTTCGACTTTAAATCCTGAGCCACCACCAACTGGGGACGAAGTTAGTGTCTATGATCCCTCTAAGGAAGTTCTAGTCGATCCATTTCTGGGAATCCCCTCCAATGCTCTGGCAGGGAAGACTATCTATATAGACCCTGGTCATGGCGGGCCTGATCCAGGCGCAAAAGGACCTAACCAAACTTACGAAAAGAATAACAACTTAGCGATTGCCCTAGTTTTAAATGACCTCTTAAAACAGGCTGGTGCGAACGTGATCTTAACACGAACCACCGATATTTCACCGGCTGCCAACTATTCTGAACTCGAAGACCTGCAGGCTAGAATGACGTTAGCTAAAGCTAGTAATGCTGACCTTTTTATCTCCATCCACAACGATTGGTTTTCCAATTCCACAGTCCAAGGAACCTCAACATTTTATTCAGAGGATAACCCTAAACCCAATGAAAGTCTCCAACTGGCAAGCAGTATTCAAGGTGCTTTAATCGATACCCTTAAAACCAATAACCGAGGAGTAAAAGAAAACGCATTATATGTATTGAAGCACGCCACGATGCCTGCTGTCTTGATTGAAACCGCCTTTATTTCGAACCCTTATGAAGAGGCCAGGTTACAAAACCCAACCTTTCATAGTAACGTATCAGCGGCCATCTTACAAGGTATCTATAATTATTATAAAAATCCATTACCAAAAGATTAAACTTAAACACGAGAACACGTTTATCAATGGAGCATAGTCATAGGGGGATTTAACAATCAATAAAAATGAAGCGGTAAAGCCCACGTCTGAGCTATACCGCTTCATTTTTATCAATTCTTTCTAAAACATTTTAAACGATAAGTCTTGAAATTGTCTTAACAATTTATTAACAAATTATAAACTGTTGTTACCTCTCCTCGCGGTCATAGGCTAAACCCAAAGCTCCAGGAGACGTCAAGCGTCCTTTATGGCGAGCAACCACAAAGACTAGAATTATGACTGTGAACAAATAGGGCAACATTTGTAAGAAGAAGGGGGACATTTGAATACCCAAAACTTGAAGGCGGAAACCAAGCGCATCAATCCCGCCGAATAAGTAGGCACCCATCATGGCTCTCCAAGGATTCCACAGAGCGAAGATCACCAAAGCTACCGCAATCCAACCTCGGCCAGCCGTCATGTTTTCTAACCAACTGGGAGCATAAGCTAAGGATAAGTACGCCCCCCCTATACCACCTAAGGCCCCACCAGCCACAACATAAATATATCTTAAGTAAAAGACATTTAAGCCAAGGGCATCCATCGCAGCCGGATTTTCCCCTAATGCTCTGAGATTCAGACCTGGCCTAGTATGATACATGAAATACCATACTACAACGACCAGTACATAACTGATATACACTAAAGCATCATGCTGAAATAAAATCGGACCAATGAACGGTATCTCTGCTAAGGGACCAAGGGGTATTGCCGAAAATGGTTTCTGAACCGGTATTCCAATATAGGCTTTTCCTAGGTAACCGCTAAGTCCTGTCCCAAAAATGGTTAAAGCTAAGCCACTTACAACTTGATTAGCCCTCAAGGTAATCGTTAAAAAAGCATGAATGAGAGCCACTGCTCCACCTGCCAGCATAGCCGCCAGCAAACCAAGCCAAGGGTTACCCGTCGTGACTGCAGCCATAAACCCAGACACTGCACCCACAAGCATAATTCCCTCAACACCTAAATTGATGATTCCAGCTCGTTCAGTAATGAGTTCGCCCAAGGCAGCATAGAGGATCGGCGTACCTGCGATCACTGAGGCTGCCAATAAAGGGATCAAGAATTCTTGAATGTTCACTGCTTATTCCTCTCCTTTTTGGCCGAACAGTTTCATCCGGTAATTAGTGAGGACTTCCCCTCCGAGGACAAAGAAAAGAATCGCTCCCTGTAGCATTGTCGCTACTGCGGCTGGAACACCCTCCACTTGCACAGCATATCCTCCCACTTGCAAGGCTCCGAACAACACAGAGACTATCAGGATAGCCAAGGGATTCAGTTTACTAAGCCAAGCTATAATAATGGCCGTATAGCCGTATCCCGGGCTGATTCCATGTTGTAGCTTACCAATAATGCCACTTACTTCAGCCATGCCAGCTAACCCGGAAATTGCTCCGCTTAGAAACATCACCCACAAAATGTTGCGTTTAATATTCATACCCGCATATCGCGCAGCTCGTTCACTTGAACCAATCACGTTAATAGTGTATCCCCAGCGGGAATACTTGAAAACAATGGCAAGGATCACGGCCAACGCTAAAGCAAAAAATAAACCGGCATGAATACGAGAATTGCCCAAACCCGGTAACCTAGCAGCTTCTGCAAAAGGCGCAGTTATGGGAAAATTTGATCCCTTGGGATCCCTCCAGGGACCGTAGACCAAAAAGTCCACCCAAAGAATTGCTACGTAATTAAGCATTAATGTCGTAATAATTTCATTAACCTTCCAAATGGCTCTCGGAATCGCCGTCAAAAGCGCCCACAATCCTCCTGCAATCATACCTAAAATCAGCATTCCCGGTAACATAAGATAAACCGGCAGGTAAGGAAAGGTAAGGGGCAACCAACTTGCTGCCATAGCGCCCATGTATAGTTGACCTTCGGCACCAATGTTCCACAGCTTCATCTTAAAAGCCAAGGAAACTCCTAAAGAAGTTAGCATCAACGGAATAGCCTTCACCATGGTCTCTGTTAATCCATATTTTGAGCCCAAGCTGTCTTCAAACATTAACGCATAGATAGTCAGTGGTTTTTCTCCGGTAAGGACTAAGAAAATTGCTCCTAACAACAGGGCCAACAGCACGGATATTAAAGGAATGATAAAAACCATCGCCGGCGATGGGGTTAAGCGCTTTTCCAATTTAAATATGAGCCGGTTCATCGACGTTCACCCTTTCTCTGGCTGAGCAGGAACCTGTCATTAAAAGCCCCACTTCTTCCAAGTCAGCTTGTTCAACAGGAAAGTCCCCCGTCAGCTGACCATCGAATATCACCCCAACCCGGTCGGCTAATTTAAATATTTCATCAAGGTCCTCAGAAATCAAGAGGATCGCCGTTTTATGCGACTTTAATTCCAACAACAATTTATGGACAGCCTCAGTGGCTCCGATATCCAATCCCCTTGCCGGATAAATGACTACCATTAATTTCGGGGAACTGGAAATCTCCCGGGCTAATAAAAGCTTTTGTAAATTGCCGCCTGACAAGACCTTAACGGGCTGACGTAAGCTGGAAATCTTGACCTGATACTGCTTTACCAGAGTTTCAGCATTACGTTCTACTGCCTGGGATTTCAACAACCAGCGCCCAGAGTACTCCGGCTGATGATAGTTTTTCAAAATAAGGTTCTCTAGCGCATTTAGATCTGGCACTAGTCCTATACCCAAGCGGTCTTCAGGGACATAAGCAACCCCTAGGTCAATGATTGTGCGGGGGGAGAGATTGCTTATATTCCTGTCGTTTAAGAGGACTTTCCCGCTCTCAACATGGCGCAAACCGGCAATGACTTCCGCCATTTCCCGTTGTCCGTTACCAGACACACCGGCTAAACCAAGAATTTCGCCTTCCCGTACACAAAGGGTCATTTCACGCAAACTGGGAAGACCCATATCATTGGACGCCTTAACTTTATCTAGTTCCAGTACGACCCCACCCACAGGAGAAGAGTCTCTATCATACTTCGATGCCACAACCCTGCCAACCATTAAACTAACCATTTCTTTGGCGTTGATCTGGCCATGTTCCAGTACCCCTGCTAACTTTCCCTGTCGCAACACAGTAACTCGATCTGCGATCGTCTCAACTTCATTTAATTTATGAGTAATCAGAACCACAGCACATCCTGCAGCAGCCATTCTCCGCAAATTCCCAAACAGTTCACCCGCTTCCTGGGGGGTAAGCACAGCCGTTGGTTCATCTAGGATCAAAACTTTGGACCCACGATAGAGCATACGGACGATCTCTACTCGCTGTTTTTCTCCTACGGAGAGCTGCCATACTTTAGCATTCAGATTGATCTCCAGACCATACCGTTTGCCAAGCTCATTAATCCTAGCTTTAAGATCTTTGTTCGATAGAAAAAAAGAATTCCCCTGTTCACCTAACGTAATATTTTCTGCCACTGTGAAGGGTTCCACTAATTTAAAGTGCTGATGGACCATACCAATACCACTGGCTATAGCATCTCGAGGGGAACGGAATTTTTGTTCAACTCCGTTTACCAAGATTTTGCCACCATCTGGCTTGTAAAGTCCGGCTAATACGCACATAAGAGTGCTTTTACCTGATCCATTCTCACCCAATATGGCGTGAATTTCTCCAGGTTTAATATCAAGGTCTACATGGTCATTTGCCAGTACACCTGGGAATTTTTTTACGATCCCCTGTAATTGGATTAAGGATTGGTTCATCTTAGTTCCCCTCAATTCACAAACAATTTACCGGCAAGATATCAGAAGAAATCAAAGTTAAGAGATTACGCTTTGAGGTCACTTACCGCACCCCCAAAGCATAATCTCCGCCCTAAAGATGGTCTATCACCAACCAAATTTTATTTAGGGATTGTTCCGTCTACCCCTTCTACAAACCAGTTAAAAGAAAGCATGTCTTGGTCAGACATTACTTTGCCTTCTGGAACTTTAACAGCTCCCGTTTGGTCTTTAATCGGTCCAGTAAAGACATCCCATTTTTTAGTCATAATCTTATCTTTTGCATCAGCCACCAATTTCTTAGTGTCCTCAGTTACCATGGGGCCAAATGGAGCAATATCCACAATACCATCGCTCATAGGACCCCAGTATTGGTCGTTTTTCCAGGTTTTGTTTTTAACGGCTTGCACCGTTTTCACATAGTATGGACCCCAGTTCCAAACTGCGGAGGTCAACACAGCCTTTGGTGCCATCTTGGACATATCCATATTGTAACCAATCCCATATTTACCAGCTTCTTCAGCAGCTTGAATCGGTCCAGGAGTATCCTGATGCTGAGCAATGACATCAGCACCAGCAGTCAGTAAGGTCTTGGCAGCATCTTTTTCCTTAGCAGGATCATACCATGTATTGGTCCAAATTACTTTTACTTTAGCGGTTGGGTTAACAGAACGTACCCCTTGGGTAAAAGCGTTGATACCCCGAATAACTTCCGGAATCGGCATAGCTGCAACGTACCCGATGGTATTACTTTTCGTCGATTTACCAGCAACGATTCCTGTCAAATAACGGGCCTGATACATGCGGCCGAAATAAGTACCCACATTGTCGGCGGTTTTATAACCGGAGTTGTGCATGAACGTGACATCAGGATATTTTTTAGCAACATTAATCGTTGGATCCATATAACCAAAGCTAGTGGTAAAGATAATTTTGTTACCCTTTTCAGCGAGCTGAGTAATTACACGCTCGGAATCCGCGCCCTCAGGAACTGATTCGATAATCGTTGTCTCCACTTCTGGCATTTTATCAACTAAATATTTACGGCCTTGGTCATGAGCATAGCTCCAGCCTGCGTCACCCACTGGTCCTACGTACACAAACGCAACCTTAATTTTCTCCTTCGGGGCTTCTGCTTGAGGTTGTGTCGTGGTAGCCTTGTTGCCGCAACCAACGATAACTAATAAACAAGATACCAGCAAGGCAATCAGAACAGCACTTCTCCGTTTAAAGTTCATCTTTAAATCTCTCCTTCTTTCTCCTCTTAAAATAAATAGTACGATTCAGCTTAAGAAAAAATGAACATGCTAAGTTTCTTTAATTCCTAGTTCACCCCCCCGTCCGGTAATAAAAAAAGCTTTCTCTGAGATTAAAATCCTCAAAAAAGCTTCATTGCCTCGATTACCGGATACTTATTAATATTATATTACCTATAACTTAAAAATACAATGATTTCTTGTTGAGGGTGGATTTTCCCTTGTTGCCATTTTAGACAAGCCTAATTTGAAAATAGCATGCGCCGATAAACGTTCGGAAGAGTTCTAATGGCCTGTCGCATATGACCCTTGACCCCTAATTTTATGGCTGTGGGAAGAGGAGTTGGTTTTCGTCCATAGACAAGACCGAAACCAAAGTAACCCATGTTACGCTTCATAAATCCTGCATTTTTTTGCAGTCGTGACAGTACGCCGGGTTGGCTAAGCACTTTATTCTTAAGATCTTTGATCAGCATCCAATCTTTCATCAGAGCATTTACAATCACATTTCCATTATTCTTTATTCGTTGAGGATTCTTGATCTCTACATCTTGGAAACCGGCTTGTGCTATAGCATCAAGCCACTCCTCATATAGCAACGGATCAGTTCCAGAGCCAAAGCACTCCTCCATTTGAGTCCTAAGATTAGAGGGCAACTCTTTCATCAGCACCATTTCTAGATCGGCGACTCTACCCTCGGGCTTTAGAACTCGAGAAAACTCTCGATAAACGTTCACTTTGTTCAAGAAGACTGTAATTGATTCAGCCATAACCAAATCGAAACAGTTATCGTCAAACGGTAATTGATAAACATCAGCGACCCTAAACTCTACTAAATGAGAAACTCCCTCGTTCACTGCTCTTTGACATGCTTTTTCAACCATTTGGGGATTAAGATCGATTCCTATAATTTTACACCCTCTTGTCTTCGCCAAGTAACAAGCAGTAAGGCCACTCCCACACCCTGCGTCCAGTACATAGTCTTCCTGGCTCACTTGTAAAGCATCTAAATTCTGTTGAGTTGCAGGAAAGCCTCCCGGATGGGAACTACCAATACCTAGCCAAGCTAATAACTCAAAATAATTCAACTCTTCCATTCGCTTGGGTTCTCCCAATGCCATGATTCTGCCCTCCTAACAAGAGTTTTTTGGTATTATATTCCACACCCATGCCTTATGAAAGTTGTTTTTAAACAAATGAACACCGAACCTAGCTCGGTGCTCATTTTTATCATTCTAAATCATCTTTAAATAAATGCGATAGACATCCTGATAACTCGGTGACATTTGCAGAACCTGATTCCCAAACACCTGATACAGCTCACCCACATCCGTCATAGACTCTGCTCTAAGTAACCGACCTAATGCTCTCTCCATTCGAACGAAGTTTCCGTGTACCTGTTGTTCCACTGTCCTCCTCTTTCGATAACATGAAAACTTTAAGCTGTACAGCTTTTCCCTGATCCTGGTTAGCACCCAACGCAAAAAACGGTTTTCCTGTGTATCATGGCTATTTACAAGTTTAGTCTCGATAAGTTTAACAGGGCGATAATAATTTGTTGCGACCCGAATGTAACCCAATTTTAAATCTTTCTTCAAGCATTCTGTATTCTTGATAAGAAATTTAAGAGTATTACGACTACCCTTCCTGACCCGGTCACCATCTCTAATCGTGTTTGCACTAATCAAACTGGGTTGGAGTCTTGATTGAATCCTCTCCACTTTGTCCACTAACTGCCAAAAATTCAGAGACCATTCTTCCTGAGGATATTCAAGCGATCCCGTAGAATTCTTTCCTTTAAGAAAGCCAGAATGAGGTAAAACCATCTTCCTCTAACCTCCGCAACATATAGGCTAATTTCCTGCAACTCCAGGGAAATTTCGCTCTTAGATAGGTTCCGTTTCCTTGCCAAGGTAGATAAAGCCCTGAAGCATCTTCCATCATTTCCTCTAGATTCTTGGATTCCCCTAAGGCAAAAAACAGCAGTTGGATAAGTGCCTTTTTCACAGAGGAACTGCTCCCTTGTAAGCGTGGCAAAATTTTCTGCAAAAGCTGAAGATCAAAAGCCTGTTCTTCAGTCATCAATTTGTAACGATCATTATAGAGCAGGTAAAAGTTGACTTCGTCCCGTACCCGAAACCCAACCTGAGCATAGATCCCCTCTAAAATTTGATTTACTTCGATCAAACGTCCTGTACTCCGCCGAATCAGGACATCATTCTCAAGATGGGCATCCTGAAGAGTCAAATAATCACTTCGAAAAAAGGAATTGCTGATCGGTCCACTTTCCAAACCCGCTGACCCTTTATCCCCATCTTCCTCGGATCGACTTTCAGGAAAACGGCCTAAGTCAATCTGACTAAATTCAATCAGTTGAGCCCTATCTAACACCTTTTTGCTAAAAGGATGGGTTGTCTCATCCATATTGACCGTACCGACGAGATAAACATTATCTGGAAATCTCAGCTTCTGATACTCTTCCTGCAATAGGACTTCTTGGTCATTAAGGGATAGCAAAGAGTCCGTCTCAATCCGGTCCTCCTTCCAGTGCCTTGTTTCCATAATACTTAAAAGGTCACTAAAATAGTGTTCTACCCGAGCTAAATTCATCTCATCCAAACAGACGAAATAGGGCTTGTCCCTGTTTTCTGTCTGAGAGGCTCGGGCTAGTAATCGGCTAAACTTCGTCGGTCGAAAGTTACCCGCTAAATCCGTATAACCCAGCAGATCTGAGGGATCGGTCCAATCTGGCCTGACAGGAATGAGACAATATTGTCCATTTTGCTCCGTTGCACCACTAGCCTCGGCAAAAAGCTTTACTAACTTAGTCTTTCCTGTCCCTGAGATACCCGCTAAGATTACATAAGGCTTGGTTTTTAAGGCTAAAAAAACATTCTCGATGCTTTCCGCCGGGTATGAGAAGCCCCTGCTTCGTATATACCGCTTTATTGCTTCGATTTGAATCTTAGGAGAAACGATGATTTCGGGCTCCTCACCATCCCTCTGGTTGTCAGCCTCAAGAGGCTCTGGCTCTGGAGACTCTTTGGTTAAACCCCTGTCTACGTATTGCTGATAACTTTTCATCGCCTGACATAAATCTTCGATCAAAACCTCATTGTCAGGCAGATTATGTCGGTCATAACGTGGCTCTCTTGAAAGCATGTTTTTCAGAGCTTGGATACGGGAGTCTTCGTTACCACAGTTTCGCTCCTTCTCCTGCAATGGCTCCGTAATTCCAAGCTGAATCGTCAAATACACTGACTCCATATTTTCTGAGAAGAGATAACGAACATATTCCTCAGGCTCCGTTTTCTCGCTCCTTTGCCGCTCCATAACCGCGATCCAAGGGATATTCGTCCAATTGCGCATACCCACAGAACCCTCAACCCTATATCGGTCACCGATGAATGGTAAGCGTTGTAGATCCTCGGGGATCGTTTTCCTCATCAAAATTCCCAGCTCATGTCCGATAAACGGCTCGTTTTTAGCCATAAGATAAGAATTCATAACCTTTAATAAATGCTCTCGGAGGGAAACTTCTGGCACCGACCCAAGAATTTTATCAGTGGCATGCAATTTTTCTTACCACCTTTTTCTAATTTGCTTCTATATTCTTCATTCGGCAAAATCCAAAATATCCCTTCTGATTAAAAAGTAAACTATCCCCTAACCATGGGATATCCTACCCATGTTTGTCGGAACTAAGCATCTTAGTTTAGAAATTTTCTTACACCACTTTACAGCTCAATAAAAAGCATCAATCCTTACACTAATTTTAATAAGTTACACCTTTCGATGCACCATACTATGCCCCAACTCAATAAAATGTATTGAGGGGGGGTTTTTATGTCTGCCATCTTAACGCAGGGGACGGGGAACGAAGAATTAGATAAAGCCATCCAACTTGCTGGCTATTCTTATGATATAACCCAAGATATCTTCTATTCCAAGCTAGATTCTTGGCAAAGAAAGATGGGCTACTGTCGTCTATACGATGAAGCTTCAGCACCTTTGGGAATGATCATGGATTGTGAGATGATCCATTTTGACTATGACGACCGAAAATGGATGATAGGCTTATGGAAAGGACAATACGATTTTGTTACTGGCGGGGAAATAGGAATTTATACTGAAGCACTAGACTTAACTATTCTCGGGCTTTTTAAAGGTACCTTTTATCATTGTGTTAGCAATGAGGATCTTTTACCCATGTCATTTACCCTTAGGAAGAATGACAAAACCCTTTTTATGAGGAAAGGGACACACTGGTGGCTGACTGGGTTTAAACTTGGTGAATTTTCTGAGCCTTCGCAACTAAGGATGGATGTAACAATTACCTTGAAAAATGCGAGTATGCGCAATGCTTTTGTCCAGGGATTATGGAATACTGGCTATTCTTTAGCTGAAATCAATCAAGCTGGAAACAGCGTTTGGTTTACGCTTGATACTCCACGCTCACCACAACCCCTGACACGAACTAAATTTACAGATCGGATCATTCAACGCAAAAATGAACTGGTATGTCTTAAGTATCAAGAAATCACAGAACCCTTTAACACATTGCAAGATAAAATAAAAGCGATTGAGGCTCAAAGACCAGAGCTATACCAAAAGATTCTTAAGTTTGGTAAATCAAAAACTTTATACGAGGGTTACGAAACTCTCATCCACTCGTTAATTTCAAATAGTCAAAGAGGTCGGAATTAATTCCGACCTCTTTGAGCCTATCTTATAGTCAATAATAAAGATTATATCAATGTAATAATTGACATATGTTCTTAATAGAGTATAATTAACATCGTAAGGGGCATATGCCTATAACCAAAAAGAGGAAAATACTCTCCATTTCTTTTGCCTTTCCCAACATTTTATGCATTAGAAACTTCTTTATCATGCATAAATTAATTTACCACTTATTTCACATATCTAATTCATGAATTATTAACATAATAAGTCCCATCTTTTTACTAACTTTTAAGACCCCCGCTCCTATAAGTGGGGTTCTTTGTAAACTTCTTACTTTGTGGAAAGAGGAGCGCTGAGCATGATAAATCAAAAAGATTTACGTCCAAAAGATATGGGACGCTCGGATGAGCAACTGATTAAACTTGTACCGGAACAGCTAATGCCGTTATTTCCGCCTTATGATAAACCCGGAATGGAACCCCCCTTAACCGATCCAAAGCCTGCATGGAAAGAAAAATTCTGTACTTCTTTAGATGGCTACGTTGGTATCGATACCTTAACCCGCCCAAAAACTAAAGAGGAAGAAGATGAATTTGTACGGAAGTTCCTCAAGGGCTTAGAAAAGAGCTTTTCTGATGCCAACAATGGAATACTTGAACCGTTCTTATTGTCCTTTGAATACTGCGCAAAATGTGATACGTGTTCAGCTGCCTGTCACATCTACGAAGCGTCAGGGAAAAAACGAATTATACCGTCCGATCTTCCGTTCTGAAGTCCTCAGAAAAATTGTAAAGAAGTATTTTACCACCAGTGGAAAACTGTTAGGTGGTTTTGTTGGAGCAGATATCGACGTGCACTGGGAAACGATCGCTCGACTTGGTGAGTTAGCCTATCGCTGTAATCTTTGCCGTCGCTGTGCTCAGACCTGCCCACTGGGCTTAGATAACTCAATTCTCACCAAAGAAATTCGCAAGATCTTCAGCCAAGAGTTGGGCATTGCTCCGCTTCCTCTGCATACAAAAGGTACAGTGCTTCAGTTAAAAACAGGTTCTTCCACGGGAGTTAGCAAGCCTGCTTTCTTAGATACGATAGAATTTTTAGAAGAGGATATTGAAGAAAAGTATGGCTTGAAGATCAAATTTCCGATGGATAAAAAAGGTGCCGATATCCTTCTGTTGCATAATGCAGGTGAGTATATGGCTTGGCCAGAAAACCCCATTGCTTTTGCAATTCTCTTTGAAGAAGCCGGGTTAAATTGGACTCTCAGTAGTGAAATCGCAGGATATGACAACGTCAATTACGGCATCTGGTATGATGATTTCCAAGCAAAATCCTTAGCTACCCTGCAGATGAAAGTCGCCAAAGAATTAGGAGTCAATCGAATCGTCATCGCCGAGTGTGGACATGCCCATAAGGCTTCGGCTGTTGTAGGGGATCGCATGCTGTATGGAGATGCTAAAGTCCCAGTTGAGAGTTGTCTTCCTCTGCTTTGGGATATGATCAAGCGAAGACGATTATTGTTAGACCCTAGTAAAAATAACTTTCCTGTGACGCTTCATGATCCTTGTAACTATGTTCGAGGAATGGGGATTGTTGAACCTCAACGGAATGTCTTAAAAGCTATTTGTCCTCAGTTTAGGGAAATGACGCCGCATGGAGTAGACAATTACTGCTGTGGCGGTGGGGGTGGATTCGCCATTACAAATTCTCTTAATTTTTCTGAATGGAGAAACAAAGTCAGCTCTCGCATGAAGTTTAACCAGATCCTTGGGGCCTTTCAGGATACTATGGAGAATATTGCTATCCCTAAATATGTATGCGCTCCTTGTTCCAATTGTAAAGGAGCAATTCGAGACATTCTGGAGTTCTACGAGGCGACGTCCAAATTTAATGTTCAGTACGGTGGTTTAGTAGAACTTATGGTTAATGCACTTGTGAGTATGAAAAACCCTTTTATGGAATTTTTAAAAGAATAGTCTCTATAATACGAAAGTAAGATAATCGCCATGCGTGGCACATTAAAGAAAAAGAGCGGGGTTGCCCCGCTCTTTTAATGTCTTAATCAGCTCTCCCTTTAATGCCCACTGCGTCAAAAATATTGAAGTTTTCACAATAACCAAAATGCTCTGTAACCATTCCATTCTTACTCGCAACTGCAATTTTCATTTGATTCTCTCCTTTATAATTATATAATCATTTGAGTTTCCATCGATTGAAACTTTCTCCCTGGTTCGACTCAGAATTTTGATAGTCTTATCAAAAACACCTATTATGGCACGTCCTGCTGCGCAATCCAACTCAACTATACTTTGACCCTTATTGATTGCTTCTACAACAGTCGGGTCATAGGGTATTCTTCCAACATAAGTCAGATTGTAGTTCTTACAAAAGGACTTAATTTTTTCTGTATTTTCAAGGTTAGTATCATATTTATTTATACAAATGGCGATTCTCGTTTGGAAGTTTTCTGCAGTTTTAATGATGCGTTCCATATCACTGATACCTGATATAGAAGGTTCAGTAACGATCAAAACCATATCGACCCCACTAAGTGATGCGATCACCGGACATCCTATCCCCGGCGATCCGTCTATGATTGCCAGCTCAGCATCTTTAGCTGCTGATTTCGTCTGCTTTTTCACCTCAGTGACCAGCATACCAGAGGTACCGCTCCCCATTCTTAGCTCCGCCGTAGAAAACACCGTTTCATTAACATAAAGCATTAATTCTCCTGCTATGCTAGGTCTTAGAGCTACGGCCCCTACCGGACAAACTGCTTCACAAACACCACAGCCTTCACAGGCAAAGCTATCAACCTTATAGACAGCACCCGCATGTATGGCCTCGAACCGGCAATTTTGCCTGCATTGGTCACATTGAACGCATAATTCTTGACTAATTTCAGCCTTTGGCGATCCAAAATAGTCTGATCGTTTGGCTTCCGCTGATTGACTCATGATCAAATGCAAATTAGGTGCATCCACATCACAATCTGCATAAGCATTAGCCTCTGATAGCTTAATAAAAGCACTGGCAATCGTTGTTTTTCCCGTACCGCCCTTGCCACTAAGGATTAATAACTGTTTCATGCTCCACCTCCTTAGTGACAATATTAAGCAGGGACATGAACTTATCCCGATACTTTTTAGTCTCTCTAACTGAAATCAGCGCCTTGGAATTCAGTTCTCCAAGCGTCTTGTCAAAAGGGATTCTACCCAAAATTTTAATACCCTTTTCTAGACAAAATTCTTCAGCAGGGTTTTCCCCCTCCAGACACTTGTTAAGCACGGCACCATGTGGTTTGTCAAACAGCTTTACCAGTTCGTAGACCATGTTAAGATTATGTACCCCAAACAAGGTGGGCTCCGCTACCAAGATACAATAGTCCGCATCCTTGATGCTTTCCATGACAATACAGGCGCTCCCAGGTGGACAATCAATAAAAGTGAATACTTTCCTTGCCGAGGTGTCCTTCAAGAGTTTCTTTATTATGGGGATTCCAGACGCTTCACCAATATTTAAGATCCCTGTAATAACAGTAACATTTTCTGAAACACCTTTTTGAATTTCCCCGACAATTTTTTCTTTCTCTGACAAGGCTCTCTCAGGACAAAGCAGTATGCAGCCGCCGCAGGAATGACAAACCTCAGTAAAAACGATCAGCTTGTGGTTGATATAGGCTAAGGCATTGAATTTACAAAAATCAACGCATTTACGGCAGCCATTACAAAGTGCTTCATCTACAAAAGGAATCTTGATCGAGATTCTTCCTGATTGAACCTCCTCCGGCTTGAAAAAGAGATGCCCGTTTGGTTCTTCAACGTCACAGTCAATATAGGTTGATTCCTTGGCTGACGCAGCTAAATTAACAGCTATTAGTGTTTTCCCTGTGCCGCCCTTGCCGCTTAGCACAGCTATCTTCATACTATTTGCCTCCGTGACCATGAAATCCGGCATGGATATCTTCCAGTAAAGAAAGCTTTCCTTCATTTAAAGCGTCAATATTATCCTTAATCGAATCATTGAACGTCTTGTATAATTTTATATTAGCCGCTTTAATGACTTCAGCAGCATTCTCGCCACATCTTGGGGTAAGCAGGGCACTGACCTTGTTGTCGACAATGGTCTGTGCAGCCTTGATCCCCGCACCACCTTGGCTGGCTACCGCACTATTATCAAGAAAAATGCTTTCCTTTGATTCTGTATCGTAAATTAAATAATAAGGGGTACGACCAAAGGACTGACAAACACTGGTTTCCATTGATTTACCATCAACTGGAATTGCAATTTTCATACCGGATCCTCCTTAATACTTGTTTTAATGTTTGAATAATAATTATCGATCGCCTTACGCAAGGCACTCACTCCAAGGTTAGAGCAATGTACTTTTGTTTCGGGGAGCCCATCGAGAGCTTTGATAACATCTTCTTCTGTAATATTTAAGGCCTCTTCCAAGCTTTTCCCCTTAGCTAAAACAGACGTTATACTGGATGTGGCAATCGATGCACAACAACCAAACACAAGATAACTGATCTCTTGGATATAATTATCTTGGACCTTTAAAAATAGAATAACTGCATCTCCACATGAAGGATCCCCAAAGGTTCCCTGAGCATTGGCATCTGGCATACTATAGGCGTTTTGGGGACACATAAAGTGTTCAATCACTTTTTGAGAATACATTATTATTCACCTCTGTTATCCTCTTTCGTAAACTCGCTACCGCATCGATGTCTACGGCATCCGCCACAACCACAGGTTTTTTCCTGTCCGTCACAAAGCTTATAATCACCGCCCTCAATTCTGAGAACTTTCCCCTTGACTAGAGACTCAGCAAGCTTTCTTCTCGCATCATTATAAATACGCTGAACGGTTGTGCGTGCAATATGCATTTGGTCAGCACACTCTTCCTGCGTAAACCCTTCTAAGTCAATGAGCCGTATCGTTTCATACTCATCAATGCTCATAGTAACAAAATGCTCTTGATTAATCTCAGCATTTAGTGGCCCAAATCGGTTGCTTTCTGGCAAGCAACACACTTTTCTCCATTTTCTTGGTCTTGGCATATTACGTTCACCTCAATTTTTATTAACAAAAGTAACAGGGGTGCCCCACTTGCCACTTATGCTGCTTATTTTGCTTATTTTGCTTATTTTGCTTAGATAAGCTTTAAATTACTTACTTATCATATCAAGCCTGCTTTCAAGCTGCTTTGGTCTTGTAGCAATTCTTTAATTCCTCCTTCTGGTTATCGACATATGCCCTTAAAAGTTATTATACTTTGTTTTGAACATATGTCAATAATTATTTCAGTCTTAAAATTTACCACCTAGTTACTCGCCATGCGTGGCGTACATGAAAAAAGAGCGGGATTGCCCCGCTCAACCTTTGATGTTTCACTAAGGAGAGCTACCTATTCTCTCTCAAATACTTCTCATCAATCAGATACCTTGATCCTTTGCCGGAACAGGCCCTCGAGAAAGAGCAATCTTACCAGTTCGTACAATTTCAATAATTCCATGGTCATCTTCTAGTACTTGACATAAGGCATCAATCTTGGTTTCATCACCGGAAAGCTCAATCACCATGGTCTCCTTGTTAACATCGACAATACTTGCCCGAAAGATTTCAACAATATTGATAATGTCTGAACGTGTCGCAGCACTTGCTTTGACCTTAATCAAAGCTAATTCCCGCTGAATTGATTCTACCGCCGTAAGGTCACTAATTTTAATGACATCTATTAATTTTGATAACTGATTGACAACCTGTTCCTGTTCGATTTCGTCCCCCTCTACCACAATCGTGATCCTGGTGGTATCGGGTTCCTCTGTATACCCTGCGGCAATACTTTCAATATTAAAGGCCCGTCGGCTAATTAGTCCGGAAATATGAGTTAAAACCCCGGGTTTATTTTCTACTAAAACGGCAAGTGTATGCTTCATCCCTCTTTACCCCCTATAATCATCTGATCTAAGCGAGCACCAGATGGAACCATGGGCAGTACGTCTAACACTTCTGGAATCCGAATATCAACAACCACCGGACCAGAAATAGACAACGCTTCTTTCAAGACCCTGTCCAGTTCGTCCGGTTTATGGATCCTTAAACCCTTGACACCCATAGCCTCAGCTAATTTCACAAAATCAGTCGTCGACCTCTTGAGACTAGTATGTGAATAGCGCCCACCGTAAAACATCCTCTGCCACTGGGCGACCATTCCCAAACACTGATTGTTAAAGACTAGGACTTTAACCGGCAAATCATACTCTGCAGCCACTGCCAGCTCCTGGCAATTCATCATCATCCCACCATCACCGATAAAGAGAATCACCGGTCTATCTGGCAAACCACATTGCGCTCCTATGGCAGCGGGAAGACCATAACCCATCGTCCCTAAACCACCTGATGTAAGCAAGGACCGTGAATTTTTAAAACCAAAGTACTGCGCAACCCACATCTGATGTTGTCCGACATCGGTCACAATCACTGCATCCCCCTGTGTCAACTGACTGACTTTCTCGACCACAGCTTGGGGCATGACCAAATCACCCTGCTCATAGCTTAAAGGCTTCTCATCTTGCCATATGCGACATTTCTCCACCCAAGATTGAACGTGCTCTTTCAACTCATCAGAAACAAGCTTAATCCGTTGGGATAGGGCAGGTATAGACCATTTCATATCTCCGACAACGCGTAAATGTGCTAAAACATTTTTGTTAATTTCAGCTGGATCGATATCAAAGTGAATAATTTTAGCGTTTGCGGCAAACTCGTCCAGCAAGCCTGTGACTCTATCATCAAAACGTACTCCGATTCCTAATAGCACATCACATTCCGTTGTCGCCATATTCGCGGCATAAGTTCCATGCATTCCAACCATGCCTAGGAACTGAGGATGATCAAAAGGAATACAACCCAAACCCATCAACGAAGAAATTACTGGGAACCCAGTCTGTTCAATCATATTCTTTAATTCCTCTGAGGAATCAGAGAGATTAACACCGCCCCCTATGAAGATAAGAGGTTGCTTAGCGAATCTCAATTCCTCAAAGACCTTAGCAATCGTTTCCAAATTCCCTTCATAGACAGGACGATATCCACGTAGCTTTACCTCTGTGGGATATTCATAATCAAACGAAGCAGCAAAGACATCTTTAGCGACATCCACGACCACAGGACCAGGCCTTCCTGTTCGCGCAATATAAAAAGCTTCTTTTAAAACCCCAGGTAAATCCTCAACCTTCTTGACCAAATAGTTGTGTTTCGTAATCGGGGTCGTGATACCACGAATATCTGCCTCCTGAAACGAATCCCTACCGATTAATGGCACAGAAACTTGACCCGTAATCGCCACCAAAGGAATCGAATCCATGTAAGCGGTCGCAATTCCGGTCACTAGGTTAGTGGCTCCAGGGCCGGAAGTAGCAATAACCACCCCGACCTTTCCAGTCGCCCTGGCATAACCATCGGCAGCATGGACTGCCCCTTGCTCATGCTTCGTTAGAATATGATTAAAGTCTGCTTGGTACAGAGCATCATAAAGTGTTAAGACTGCCCCACCAGGATAGCCAAACACAACGTCGACCTTTTCATTGTTCAGAGACTCTATAATTGCCTCTGCTCCAGTCATTTTCAAGATAATGTTCCTCACTTTCTTATTCAAATAAACAGCGGATAGCCTATTTCGAAGTTATTACCCCTGCCGAATGTTGGATGTTAAGCTGTCCGGGCAGCAGATAAGATATCCCACTTGCGATCAGCAGAATAACGGTGGTCAAAAAGGCCCATCACAATCTGCCAAAAGGCTTTAGTCTGGAATGCGTCCCTCCAGGTGATTTCCAATTGTGATACCGACCCATTAACTTTATACTTACTGCTACTTCGCTTCTTTCCCCATCGGCCCCCGCAGGTACCTCATCTCGAAACACAAACAGAGCACAGGGAATCACGACACAAATAAACAACCCTGCAAATAGCAACAGCGTTTTCTGCCAGCTCAAAGAATTAATAAGTATCGTCTCAAGTGGGGTCATAATCGCAATTCCAGCCATTGATCCTGTGGATAAATTGAAAAGCGCTTTACCCCTCTGCCGAACAAACCAGCTGCTAACAATCGGTGTCAAGGCGACTGGACTTAAAAAAGAAAGTCCTAGTGAAAGCAGAATACCAAATGACAGTAAAAAGGGTATCAGCCCTTTAGCCGTGATTGCCCAGACTAGAGCTACACAGACCATAATCACGCCTGCTATCAATACAAATCGAGTGTTGTAGCGTTTCAAAAGAAACCCAGCTAGAGGCATCCCCAACCCATAAATAAGTGCGCTAATCGCCATAATCAGAGATAATTCTGTTCGAGTCATCCCTAAGTCCGCCATGACTGGTTTGACAAAGGGACCCACCCCCAGCCGAAATCCAACGGTAAGCAAGGTTATTAACGAAGCAGCAATGACTATATACCAGCCATAATACCAACGTTCTTTACTTTCTTTAACTTTTATCCTCTTCTTTCCCACCCTAAGCTACTGCAATTACATATTATTGTAGTTCAAATAGTCATTTATTTCAACGAGCTTCTGTCTTTAACGCTAAATTCCCAAAAAGAAAAAGCTTACTTTTTACAGTAAGCATTGTCTTTTGGTCATCATAATTTTCCCTATTCCTAATGCGAACAAGAAAGTAGAGAATTACATTTTTCTAAAAAAATCCTGATACTTTTCTCCTCCTCCCGTTTTTTATCAAGAGTCATGTCTCCTCTTCCCAATCTGTCACATAAGCCAAGTAAGGCTATCTCATCTATGGAGACCTCAGAGACCATTCTTCGGATATCTGCAAAAGGCAAACCCTTTGTAACAAAAAGTATCTGCATATGCCACCTTACCATTTTGGAAACTTGATTTATAAATTCATCTTCACTGGTTAATTCCTTAAGAAATTTGAAGGAAAGCCGCTCTCCCCATTTATCATGGTCATATGAGGTTATTTTCCCCTTTGTTAACTTGGTTGTGGATGCTTTACCTAAATCATGAAGCAAAGCAGACCACATAAACACCTTAGGATTCTTACTAAGATGTCTCCTTTCCCCTGCATTATCTAGCACTAACATTGTGTGGTTCCAAACACTACCTTCCGGGTGATATTTTGGAGATTGGGGTATTTTCATTAAATCACCCAGTAACGTGTAAGGGTATTTTTCGTTAAATATTCCCGTTTTGGCTAATTCATTAAAGTAGCTTGACGGTTTATGGTCGCTCATCAAATGAGCATCGAACTCTTTATATGTTTGCATGTAATTTGCTCCAATGAAAAAAATATCTAATTCTAGGTTTACCCAACCTCATTAATTCAATGCATTTCCAGAGTAACCTCTTTACTAAAGAAGGATATCACTAATTACCCTACAATTCTTCGAAAAAAATAAGGGAATTTCTTCTTCGGGAGCCGGTTTAGCAAAAAAGAAACCTTGTGCTTTATCACACCCTTTGGTCCGAAGAAAATCCAACTGAGACTTAGTTTCTACTCCTTCTGCTATGACCTTCAGACCAAGATTTTGAGCCAGCTGAATAATGGTCAAAACTATAGCCTGTCTATTTAAACTCTCATTTATCTCAGAGATAAATGAGCGATCGATTTTTAACGTATTCAATGAAAAACGGCTTAAATAGCTAAGGGATGAAAAACCAGTACCGAAATCATCAATAGCAAGATAAATCCCCATATTCTTAAGTTTCTTGAGAATGTCCACACTTACCCTTACATTTTCCATGCTGAGGCTCTCGGTGATCTCCAGTTCCAACCACTGGGGATCCAAATTTGTTTCTTGGAGAATCCTTGCAATCTGTTGAACAAGATCTTTTTGCCGAAATTGACGAGCCGAAAGGTTGACTGATATTCGCACAGGAGGGTAACCCAAGTCCTGCCACAGTTTATTTTGGGCACATGCAGTTCTCAAGACCCATTCTCCTAAGGGCAGGATTAAACCGCTATCTTCGGCAATCGAAATAAACTTCCCAGGAGGAAGAAAGCCACGTTCTGGATGTTGCCAGCGTACAAGTGCTTCCATCCCGCATAACTGACCATCGCTCAGACAATACTGTGGCTGGTAATAAAGGATAAACTCTTTCCGTTCCAGAGCCTGACGCATCTCATTTTGAAAGGCAAGTTGCTCCGCCATACGTTCATTCAAAGCGCGGGTATAGAAGTTATAGTGGTTGCGTCCCTCTGTTTTAACCTGATACATGGCCATATCAGCATGTTGGATAAGAATCTCAGAATCTTCTCCATCTACCGGGTAGAGAGCTATCCCTATGCTTGCTGTGAGGTAAACTACCTGCTTAAAAAGTGTAAAAGGAGGTGCCAGAACATCTAAAAGTTTTTGAGCAACACGGGCTGCTTGTTGTTCAGAAGGCAATTTAGGTAGCAGGATAAGAAATTCATCCCCCCCTTGTCTGGCGACTGTGTCTTCCTGACGCAAAACCGCTTTAAAACGTTCTCCGACCTGACAAAGTAAACTATCCCCTGCAGCATGCCCGAGTGTATCATTCACCAGTTTAAAGCCATCCAGGTCGACAAAGAAGACTGCCACTTGCCCTTGTTGGCGGCGTGCCTGAAGGATGGCTTGCAGAATACGCTCTTTTAATAATTGGCGATTTGGTAAGTCAGTTAGTGCATCATGATGGGCCTGATGTGACAATCGACGAAGCAGTTCCCGTTTTTCAGTAACATCGCGAAAGACAAGGACCGCACCGATCATCTGCCCATCCCGATCGCGGATAGGAGCCGCTGAGTCATCAATGTAAAATAGCTGTCGTCCACCCCGATGCCGAAGTACTGCATGATTGGACAATTCAACCACGCGACTTTCCCTGAGACATTGCCAAACTGGTTGAGCCATAGGTTGTGCAGTGCTTTCATGAAAAATGTCAAACACGCTCTCGACCGCTAATCCCTGAGCTTCATCATTCGTCCAACCCGTCATCATTTCAGCCACGGGATTGAGATAAGTGACCTTGCCATGGACATCGGTCGTAAGCACAGCATCCGCGATCGAGGCTAAGGTCACCTGAGCACGTTCTTTCTCCTGCCAGAGTGTCTTTTCGTGTAAAATACGTTGGCTAACATCATCATATAGAACGACTACATTGCCTGTAGCCACCTTATATATAACCCCTTCACTCCAACCGGTAGCGCGTTGATTATTATAATAAATGGCAGGAAATTTAGCCCTCTCTCCTGTGCGGAAAACTTGATGCATGAGCTTAAATAGCCCTAATTCTTTGACCAGTGGAAAAACTTTAATAATCAAAGATCCAATCGCTTCTTTGCGAGATATTTTTTCAACACGTTCAGCTGCCCCGTTAATATCCGTACAGATAAAGTCCTGCCCATCATCGGTTAATTTAAACACTACGACAGCGCTGTTCATGGTTTCAAACATATCTCGAAATTGTTCTTCACTGATACGCAAGGCCCTTTGGTTCGTCACACGTTCGCTGATATCCTGCTTCACAGCAATAAAATGTGTGATCTCTTGAACTTCTGATTTCACTGGGGTGATCGTCATTTCTTCACTGTAATGTGTTCCGTCTGCACGGCGGTTAATCAGCTCTCCCTGCCAGATTTGACCGGCCAAAATGGTTTTCCACATCCGTTCGTAGAAGGCTTGATCCTGATATCCAGAACGGAGAAAGCGCGGAGTTTGCCCCAACACTTTCTTCAGTTCATAGCCCGTCAGCTTGGTAAAGGCTGGATTGGCCCAAAGTATTTTTCCTGTGCCATCCATAATGACAATAGCATGGGTAACAGCAATGAGGGCCGTGTTCTGAAGGCGGAGTTTTCGTCGTACTTCATCCGTCCAGAGTGCCAAATCAAGTTGATCCGCAAAGGCTTGCATTCGCTCTATACTTGGGATATCAAAGTACTCTTCTTTCCGAGAATACAAAATGAGAGCTCCCAAAACCCGGCTATTTGAAGAAATCGGAAAAATGGCCACTGATCGCAATGAGCGCTTTTTATAGATCCAATTCCAAGCTTTATTATAGGGATTATCCTTCAAGTTGTATATTTGGGGTAGGTCGCTACGAATCGCTTTACCGAAACCTCCCTCTCCTTGCAGGGTTTCATCCCAACGCATTTGGAAAGATGTGACCTCGACCCTCGTCAAACCGCATTGAGCCACGATACGAGCCGAGCCGTCATCCTCTTTCAGTGCCACATACGCGACTGGATAGCCTAGGGTTTGAACCAATTCGTTGCAGAGGTATTTGAAGATGTCCGAAAGAGGTTGTTCAGTCAGGACCCGTTGCGTAATTCCATAGAGAATACTTTCCCGAAGTTCCGTGTATTTTAGCTGCCGGATTCTCGCTAAGCTTTCCTCCAATTCCTCCTGCAGTTGAACCGATTCGCTGATATCCGAGAGTGCCACAGCACACCCGTCAAAGGTCCCATTTTCAGCAAAAGGGTAAGCAACAACCAAAGCAAAAAATGCACTTCCATCCGGCCGATAAATCTTTTTTCCTTCCACACGAACTACCGTTTGGGTTGTCTGTGCACGATCAAAAAAACACATATCATCATCTTGTATCTTAGAGGGATCGTGTAAATCTTTATGAGTTCGTTTCCCTAGAGTTTCTGACATATTCCACCCTAAAAGCTTCTCTGCCTCTGGATTCAGATATTGCACTACCCCATTTCGGTCAAAAAGCAACAGACCTTCCGCTAGATCATACGCTAGCGCCTGTATTTTAACCTCATTTATCGCAAACTTATCCACACCCTACACTCCCCTGGAGAAACTATCTCATTTCCTAGTGTTCATTCCACCACTCATGATGCTAAAGATGAATAATTAAAAACATACTTCTACATATCTCCTAAATATTCCTTTATCAGTGAAGAGATGCTGACGTTATTTCTATTGATCCGACAATAACAAAAGCAATCAGGATTAACCTGATCGCTTTCGCTGCCTCCACTCATTCTTAATTATTGAATTTTTTCATCTTAGTTAACGAGTCCACTAAAAAATAGTCTCTCTTATCACTGACTCAATTATTGTATGGGGATTTCAACGGTTGCAATTTCAGTTCTTAAACTTAAAGGATCAGGAATTATTGCTAATTTATATGTCTGAGCACCTTTCATCACCTCATACCCTAATTCGCCCGTCATCTTTCCTCCTGCTGGAATTGTCCCGTCTATCGCATCTTTAACTGAAAGAAAAGCCCCCATACTAAAGTCTTGCCTTCTGCCCTCCTGATCTTTCAGGTTAAAGCCGATCATACTTCTAATCTCAGCATCAGCCCTTCCTTGATTTTCTACAGTAAGACCCACAAGAAGAAATGTTTTACCATCTCTAGGTGGTTTGATTCTATCTGCATCCCCGTCGGAAGTCCTTATACTGTTTATCGTGTATTGAAGATTTCCCATCTTAAACGCTTCTCCAACAACGTAAGTCTCGTGCTGATTTATTATTGAAGTCTGCGTCGTTTTAGCTACTAGAGCGCAACCCCCTAATAAGACGAGCATCATACCCATCGAAACTAGGAGAACAAGTAAACCATATTGGTTCTTAATGCAGTACCACCGTTGTCTTTCTGCCCCATTTATTTCTACTAGTTTAGACATGTCTTAACCTCCTCATCTCCTTTTAGGTCGCCTCCAAACACAAAACCAACGTAATACCTTGTTATTTGAAGATTAGCACAAAGGCAAACGTTCTGTCTATAGCGTCCTCATATAGTATCATCAATATACAATATGGTAAGTTTAGGGGATATTAAGCGATTATGTCGTAATTTGGAGTATTTTGCATTTATTTAATGGATTACTTATATTAGCTAGACTTATAGTTCCTATAGGAATTTATTATGATAATAAAATCAAATAATAAAAATGTGTCCTTAAACCACTTCAAAATGATAAACTTCAGTATTATGAAGATTGAGGCTATAATATAATAAAACTCCAGTGAGCTCATTCAACTAAAGTTGAACATCGAATAATTTTGGGACTGATACAACGACGCAGGTCATATGTATATCTTGAGGAGGGTTAAAATGCACAAAGCTAGTCCCGAACTTGAAGGCCAGATATGGAATAAGACCTTCTTTTTAATTTTGACAGTATCTTTTTTAATGTTTTTATCAATGTACATGCTCCTGCCAACGCTTCCCTTATATGCCCAAACCCTAGGAGGTAATGAAACCGTTGCCGGCACAATTGTTGGCTTGTTTACTCTCTCGGCTGTTTTGGTACGTCCTTGGTTTGGAAACTTACTTGATAAAAAGGGAAGAAAAGCAATACTCATCATCGGGGTTGGTATTTTCCTTATTTCAGCACTTGCTTACAACCTGGCCTTCTCAATTATTACCTTACTCTCGCTAAGAGTCGTTCACGGTATTGGATGGGGTGCATCTACTACGGCTACTGGAACTATGGCTTCAGACGTGATACCCGCTGACAGAAGGGCTGAAGGAATGGGCTATTACGGAATAGCAGCCACCATCGCCATGTCCGTTGGGCCAGCATTGGGTCTATTCCTAGTGAAGTACAGCAGTTACTTTGTCTTGTTTACAGGCGCAGCAATTTTAGCCACCCTCGGATTGGTTGGCTCTTTTTTTATCAATTATGAAACACCCATTAAGCATCAGCCAGATGAAAAAGCCAAACTTGCAAAAGGTGTGATTTTGGAAAAATCCGCAATTCCTCCGGCTCTGGTTTTGTTTTTTATCACCTTAACATACGGTGGAATAGTAAGTTTTTTACCTTCCTACGCAGATTTCCGAGGAGTTAAAAACATAGGGATATTTTTTACGGTTTATGCCTTGGTATTGTTGGTTAGCCGTCCGAGCATCGGAAAACTGGCGGACAAATATGGTGCCCGGAAATTCCTGGTGCCTGGAATAGTACTGATTGCTGCAGCCCTACTTTTACTGGCTTGGGCATCTTCCTTGCCCGTATTTCTGCTCGTTGCTGTCGTTTACGGCCTTGGTTTTGGAACAGTACAGCCAATTTTAAACGCCCTAGTAATATCCTTATCGCCGCCCGAACGTAGAGGGTCAGCTAACGCAACCTTTGCCGTTGCCATGGACCTAGGCATTGGACTAGGAGCCGTTACTCTTGGCTTTATTGCACAAAAAATGGGCTACGTATATATGTACGGCGGCTCGGCTATCTTTGCTCTGTTAGCACTTGTAATATACTATGCCATACTTCGCAAAAAACTACCCATTAAAGCGCAGGTACTTCCATAAACACTCTATTTCTACCTGCCTGTTTAGCCTCATATAATGCCCAATCTGCCTGCTCTACTATTTTATTGATATCCTGAACAGTATCTGGATAGATTGCAACTCCAATGGACACCGTGATAGTTATGATTTGTCCATTAATTAAATAAAATTTATGCTCTTGTACGCCTGAACGGATCCTCTCTGCCACCTCCAATACTTTATCTCTTGGGCAATCAGTCATTAAAACTGAAAATTCATCCCCACCATTTCGAGACAATATATCGGAATAACTACATGAGCTTAATAAGATTTTACCTAAATCCTCAAGAACTTTGTCCCCATTCTGATGTCCATAATTGTCATTAATTTTCTTGAAGAAGTCAATATCAATAAACAGTAATGTTATGATACTACGATCCGTTAATTGGTTCATTATTTTATTAAGCTCACTATCAAACTGCCTGACATTATTAAGTCCTGTACGATGATCTCTTATAGAATCAGCTTGGTATTTCCTATAAAGAAATCTTGATAAGTCAAGATGTCTAATGAAAAGATAAAGTAGGGTTGACGCTACGGCTGTCCCAATCCCGTAGGTGGTGATTGTTTCAAGTAATATCCATTGGTTTTCGATCAAAACCACATATGACAAACTAAGTATTATTGCAACATAGATACTCATCAATACCCAGGTTTTCAATTTACTTGCAGTGTATTTAGCTATTAGTCCACAACCTATACCCGTCAAAATGACTGTAATGGCTGTTATAACAGATGAATAGTTTAAACCAACATAAACCAACTGGAAAACCCCAATGATTAAACCTGTCATAAATGCAGCAACAAAACCACAGTATGTTGCAGATAGCATAATTGCTATATTTTGGAAGTCTAAAATTACACCCGACATGACTTGGACTCTGTTGACCATCAAAAGTATCCCTAATACACCTGCCATTGAACTAAAAAATAGTCTTAATTTCAAAGGCGAAGAGGGAGTAATTTCTTCATTTATGAGAATTTGATTCCCAATGCTAATAACCGCAATAATCGTAGTAACGTTATAAAATAGGTCTTTTAACATTGTAAAAAAACCCCCAAATAATGTCTTTGGAAAGTAATTCGCTTTTCTCTCATTAATTCCTTTATTTAATGGAATAATAAAAAAATACTATGGCAAATAATTTCTCCCAGCAATATAAGTACCGAGCTTATATTAAGGGTCCAGCTTCAGCTAGTCTATGATTTTCACTTTTTCAATGGCTTTGCCAAAATACTCTTTCATTATTTTCCTCTGAGTGTTAATGAGCGCTATATATACTCCATTTTTGACACTTTCCTCTGAGGGCTCAGCAAACTTAGACGTAAAGTACAAACAAGCATAAGGGGTGAATCCTTTTTCCGCTAAATCCTTTTCAGATAGGCCCGTCAAATAACTCCTGAGATGATCTAGCTCTAAACTGAAGCCCTCTGAAAGCCTCTGTGCTTCATCATGGTCAACGACAATATCCTGATACGACAACGCCAATGCTTCGATGAAGGTCTTATCTAGATTATTCCTCAAAGCCTTAAGTTGTCCTTTGTTTTTATGATCTACTAACATTGCATAGAGGATCAAAAGCCTTAAAGAAGATAGGCTGCCAATGAAATCTTCAAACTCTTTTGGTGATAATAAAGAATCGGGGTCAATCGCTAAATAATCATCATAAGTGTAGGACGGAACTTTTAAAACCTCATCAGCAATCATTTTTATGAATAAGCTTAAACTGATCTTCTTTTTAAAAAACATACTTACACTCCTTATCTTTAGTAGAGGACAAAATCCATTTTTCTGTACTTTTGAGGTACTAGTCCATCATGATTTTATTCCATGCGATCTATCATTGTTCTAAGATCATCTATTCTTTCCGTTAATTTAAACCCAAGTTTTTTATAGATAGAGAAAAACACAAAGATATAAGCTACAACGCAAAATAAAAGCACTAAATTACTGTACCATGGCCGCGCGGTCAAAACAAAACCATATTTTATTGCAAAATAAATATTAATGTAATTACTAACTAGTGCTAATCCGGCTAAAAAAACTAATACTGTTACAGCTCCTTTTACGTACTCAATCCATAGTTGTCTTTTAGCCAATTTCTTATTTATCTTAGGTTGTCCAACTTTTTCTTGGTGATTAGATAACTCCATTCCTGCCATCTCCCCTTATTTGTACTATTAGATCCCTGCAATAGTTTCTTATTTTTGGGATACCAACTGCCCCTGCTCATTATAAAGTGATCCCAAATCACCTTGATTATTCCAAATATTCAATACTGTCCAAACTAAGACATTGGTTCCTGCTTCAGCCTGTGCATTCTTTCCGCTGACAACCTTTAGAGTCTCACCCGCTGACAAGGTTAAACCCGAAGGGAAAGTATAGGTCTGATTGCCTTGTTCACTAACTAGTTTCCATCCAGTTAGGTCGATCACTTTCTCACTACTATTCTTTATGGTAACAATTTCGTTTCTTAAATCTATGCTTGATATCATCACCGAACCTGAAGATATATTTGGAGCGTTCTGTACAGGTTGAGCGATTGAGGATGAGGATGAGGATGAGGATGAGGATGAGGACGAGGACGAGGAACCGGATGCCGTGAATGTTAGTGTATCTCCATCCGTAGTGGCAACGACCGTTCCATCCTGATCCGTCCGATAGACTTGCACTTTAGCATTGGCTAATTTACTTAACGTAACTTGTGTAGGATGCCCATAATCATTATTAAGTCCTACAGAAATCACAGCGTACTTTGGAGAAACAGCTTTTAGAAATGCATTTGTTGTTGAACTCGTGCTCCCATGGTGTCCAACTTTTAACACTGTGGCCTGTAAATCCAGCCCATGTTTCAGCATTTCTGCTTCCGAAATATCTTCGGCATCCCCTGTTAATAGAAAAGAAACCTTACCAGAGGTGATCTTTAAGACAGCACTGTAGTTATTGAGATCTTCATATTGATCACTATTAGGTGCTAGGAATATTCCCGATATTCCCGGAACATCCAACTTAACTTCAGCCTTAACTCTTATTACTTTAGCACCACTGGCTTTAACTGCTGTCAAAAAATCCTCAAACGTTTTTGTATTAGATGGACCATTGGTCATATAAACCTGTTTTGGTGGAAAACTGTGAATCACGGTATCTAGCCCACCAATATGGTCTTCATGAGGGTGAGTGGCGACAACGGCAGAAAGCTCCTTGACTCCTTGGGATTTAAGATAACTTACTACCCCGGGTCCATCATCCGTATTTCCACCATCGACAAGAATTGTCTGACCGTTAGGAGCAATCACTAAAATACTATCCGCCTGGCCAACATTAATAAAATGAACTTGTAAAAGGCTGCTTTTATCCGTTTGGTTGGACGCTATGCTAGGAGTTATCGGTTTTGCTGTACTGCAGCCAGCAAGAAGCAATAAAGACATGATAATCAGCGGTAGGATAAACCGCCTGTTATGAAATAGCAATGAAGTACTCCTCCCTACTCATCGAACAGGTTATCTAACATGCGTTTAGATATTTCTGCACGTTCCTTTGTCGCATCAAAGTCAATACCCACCTGAATGCTTATTACATCCCCTTCTTTAATACCTTGCGGCAAAACCCATCGGGGTAAATTAAACGTGCGACGATAATCCGTTTCGATGATCGCCCATTCTCCTTCAAAGCGCTCAATAATAAACAAATTCTAATCCCCTTTACATGAGATTACTAAACACGGGGGAAACTGTGGAAACGCGGGGACAGGTACACTGTTTCATGAGGAAACAGTGTACCTGTCCCCGCGTTTCCCCCTGTCCCCGCGTTTCCCCCTACCCCATGTTTCCCTGTCCCCATGTTTCCACTGTTTCCTTTTTTGGCATTGACTACGAACAAGTTTCCACGTATTCTAGCAATAATTAACCGATTGTACTAGAAAGGAGCCTGACACTATGTATGCTATCGTAAATTCAGATTGTATTGGTTGCGGTGCCTGCGAAGAGATTTGTCCACAGGTTTTCAGGATGAATAGCTACGAGATTGCTGAAGCTTATCTCAATCCCATTCCACAAGCTTCTGAAGAATCCACTAGAGAAGCGGCAAAAAATTGCCCGGTCGCAGCCATTATTTTAGAATGACATTATCACCCTCAAGGGCCTTTTCCATGTCCTCAATAAAGGCTAATATCGCTTCCTCTTTCGTCGCCCAAGAGGTGACAAGGCGGATCGCAGAGTTTTCAGCATCAACCTTTGACCAAACAAAAAATGCGTAATCCTTCTGTAGATCTGTAATCAATCGATTGGGTAGTATAGGAAATAGTTGGTTTGATGGCGAGTTTACTAAGAACCTAAAGCCTGCTCTGCTAATTTCCGCCCTGAGTATGTCTGCCATTTTATTGGCATGCTTGGCCAGATCAATATAAAGGTTATCTCTAAAAAGCTCAAGAAATTGTATTCCTAAGAGTCTTCCTTTAGCGAGGAGTGCCCCTTTTTGCTTCATATGAAATCGGAAATCTTCCTTAAGCGATTGGCGACAAATCACTAACGCTTCCCCAATAAGTGCTCCATTTTTGGTTCCTCCAATATAGAAAGCATCCACAAGTCTTCCTAAATCAGAGAGTTCCAGGTTACTCTCTTCTGAACACAAAGCTGAACCTAACCTAGCTCCATCCATGAACAGAAAAAGATTGTTTTCCTTGCAGAACCTACTTAGCTGTTCCAGTTCGTACTTATTATAAATTGTGCCGATTTCCGTCGGATTTGAAATATAGACCAACTTGGGCTTCACCATGTGTTCGTCAGTATGTAAATCAAGTGCCGCCTTGATGTGGGAATCGTTAAGTTTCCCATCCTCTACTTCTATGGATATAATTTTATGCCCAGTGGCCTCTATTGCTCCGGTTTCATGTACCAAAATATGACCCGTATTGGCGGCAATGACAGCTTCATGAGGCCTTAAAAATGCCGAAATAGCGGTAAGATTTGTTTGCGTACCCCCTGAGAGCAGATGAATATCGAGGTCGTTTCTCCCCATTCTTTCCTTTAACAGATCAACTGCTTTCCTCGTATAACAATCCTCTCCATACCCTTCATCCTGCTTAAAGTTTGATTCAATCAAGGCCTCCAATATTCTTGGATGCGCTCCCTCACTGTAGTCGTTCTTAAAACTGTACATTTTTAGGACTCCCTTTTGTTTTATCCAATTTTCAACCCCTCCCTACTATAAGAGGAGGGGCTTCGTTTAACTCATAATTGTCTTTAGCTTTTCCACAAGTGGTATATCTGCAGGGGCATAGTCATATAAGTCTAACTCATGACGATTAACCCATTCAATGCGACTGTGAACGTTCAATGTCAAGTCACCGGAAAGCCACTTACACCAGAAAGACATTAGCTTAATTGTACCACTATTATATGTATAGATGCTTTCAGCGAAGAAATCTAAAACTTCAATATCTACGTTTAATTCTTCTTTAATTTCTCGTTTTAAACATTCTTGAGGAGTCTCTCCAGACTCAATTTTACCCCCCGGGAACTCCCATTTGGTAGCTAAATTTTGGTCTAGCGCCCGTTGGGCTATGAGTATTGCTTTATCTCTTAAGATAATGGCGGCAGTTACTTCTGTCATGTTTTTCAAACCCTTTAGCTTCAATTTCCTGAAACCCTTCTACGATTCCTATCCTCATTTTCTCCAGTCGCTGTGACACTCACTTCTAAACTATTCAATAATATATTCGACAAAAAGGGTTCGTTCATTCACGAGATTATGTTCGAGAACCCGCACTTGCTTGAGATTTATCTTACCTTCAAAAACACGAACGATTGGGCGAGTTGGTAACCCTTTGTTTTGTCCGACAATAACACCCGTCTCACCATTATTAAGCTTAACAGTATATCCGGTTGGATAGGCAGCAATATACTGTAAAAATATCCGAATTAGCTCCTGGCGGAAACGCACCCCAGCGTTTGCCATCATAATTTCACAGGCTACATGGGGTAATACTCTTGGAATGCCAGGAGAACCATGGATCAAACAATCATAGAAATCAGCAACCGCAACAATCTCAGCCTGAGGGTGAATAGCCGTGCCTTTTATCTGTCGTGGATAACCTTTGCCATTTGTCCATTCATGATGTTGATAAGCCATATGGGCAATAAAAATACTAGAGTCTTTCTTTTTACGGAGTAGATCATAGCCCTGTGTTGTGTGAGTTTGGTATAACTCCCTTTCTTCCTGTGTTAAGGGGCCTCGCTTATTAACAATTTCTTTCGGCAAATTGACAATTCCTACATCATGGAGCAGGCACCTAACGCAAGTTCATTGAGCTTATCAACAGGTAAGCCAAGCCCTTTGCCAAGCACGCTAGCTAATACGCAGACGTTTACAGAATGAGCATATAATCGATTATCTATATTACGAATATCCATGAGGCTAATCATTATTTCCTTTTGAAAGAGAATATCCTGCACGATATTTCTTATTGATCCTTGTAGATCTGATTCGTTATCCTTTCCTATTTGAATAGCTTTACAAGATTTTTCAATGGTAGCCATAGCCTCGTAACGGTGTTGATCCGATATAACATCCTCAATGATAATATCACTGGTCAAATCATCATCAATATATATACCATGGACACCTAAATCCCGCAAGCGATTAATAAATGGTACGGTCAGAGCCACGCCCTTACCGAGTAATATCTTACCGTTTGAGGTGTAAATCTCCTTTGCTAAGACATCACCTTCATTAAGGCGCCCAACACTTACTTCTCGCACTTTGTTTCCTCCAATAGAAATCAGTTTAATTTCCCAAACCCTTACTACAAATTATAATAGTATTTCGGCATAAAAGTGTTATTTCCTTTAACTTCTTACAAATGAATGCTAACTTGTCTAATATTTATGGAATGCAATGAAGTACAATAACAATAGTTTATAAGATTGAAGAAAACAGACCCTTTCTTTTTCACTTCGAAAGGGTCTGTTGAAGAATTTGCTTAAAAATAGGAAGCAATCCCAAATAAAATGACGCTAATGCCTGCAGCGATCAGTGACGGCTTCAACTTGAAATGGGCATATCCCATCAAGGGAACCTCAAGAATTGAACACAATGCTACAGAATTATCACTTAAAGGGGAAGCAAAAGCCCCAAACGTACCGCCGGCAAAGATAGCCCCAATAACCAGAACAATATTGGACCCAGCCTGATAGGCAAGTGTAACCCCAAGGGGCATTAACAACCCCCAAGTCCCCCAGGATGATCCAATAAAGTAAGAAAGGACGCATCCTAATAAAAAAACTACAGGGGCTATCAAAGCGGGCGGAATCCAGCCATTCAAATGGGTTGCAATATAACTGGAAAAACCCAAATCCTCAGACACTGCTGACAAAGCCCAAACCAAGGTCAACATGAGGATAACGGGAACTAATTCGTTACCCCCGTTTACGAAATGAGTCACTAATTTGGCGATGCTGTAGCGCTGGATGAGATAAAAAAAGATGGATACGATCAATGTAATAAACAACGCCTCGAGCATGACACTCAGTGGATCTGCTTTCACAAACGCGTCAATAAACCCACTCGCCTGCGTGTGCCCATCCCACCAACTCAAAAAAAGAGTCATCGACAGTACAATACTAAGGGGCAATAAGAGGTTCCAAGGCTTACTAGGGGTATCCTTTTCATAAGCCTGCAGACATTTTTTAAGCTCTTCTTCTTCTTTCTGAGCATCAGGGTCTTTCTCATCATGCCCCTCTGAAACGTTGTCTAAGTCTTTGAAGAAACTATAGTAAACTCCCATAGCAATAATGACAAGAGAAAAGAAATTAAAGGGGATACTCCTAATATAAATAGTGTAAGGTCGATCATTGATACCAACATTCTGCAGGGCTGTCCCGATCAAGGACACCATATAACCGACGAAGGCTGTCGCAATAGGTACGAGCACAACGACAGGATTTGAGGTAACATCAATGGCAAACCCTATCTTCTGAGATGAAATAGGTAATCTCTTTTTTAAAATCTTCATAATGGGTGCAATAGTTACAATCCTAAAGTTAGGATTATTAAAGGTTCCTAATGTTGAAACCCAAATGAGCAACATAGCAGCTCGTTTGGTTTTTACTCTACGCCCCACAAGGTCAACAAAGCCTTTAATTCCCCCCGTCATCTTCGTTAAGCTAATAAGTCCTGCAAACACATAGAGGAACGTGATCATACGGATATTGTTGGGTTTAGCTAGGTTGACCGTAATATAGGAGATCAATGTTTTAATTCCGCCAAAAAGATCCGGCTGTATAAGGTAACACCCTAAGATTAAACCCGCAAATAATCCCGGTTGAACTTGTTTGGATAGTATTGCAATAGGAATAACCACGAGAAAGGGTAAGAGAGAAACCCAAGAACTGTCCATATAGACCCTCCATCAGACTTAGCTTGCCCTGAAAGGTCAGAATAATGCGTTCAAAAATGATCATACCCAAACAGGCAGAGACTATCCTAGCTTTGGGTACTATGTAGTTGCCCCCCGCATTAATTTTCTCGCCAAATACATACCCAGGCCAATAACGCTCTCAATGTGCAACAGGTTTTCAATGGAGGGCTCGAATAGAATGGTGGCATTGGCTCGAACATCTTCATCTCCTTCCCAAACAATCACACACAAGGGGATTTCAGGAAAGGCCTGGAAAATGGCGGACGCATCACCAAAAGATGCAGGTTGCCCCCCCAAGGTAGCTGCACATGTTAATAGTTGTTTAGATTGCAGTCCAAACGTCTTGATGAGACCAATAATCGAATTTTTATGAAACGCTGGATAGAACAACATGCCACCGTTCGGTATTTCTTTAAGGCTAACCCATTTTTTAACAGTTTTCCGAGGTGGTCTTGCATAGGCCAAGTAATTAAGTATTATGATCGATGCCATAATTTCTGGTACGTGTCCGTCAACTTTCCTGCAGATTGTTTCGGTATTACAATCCAGAATATACTCGGAATTAAAGAACGTAACGACAAATTGACGGGTATCACTATAATAAGTAACCGCCAGCTGTGTTGCGATTTCTTCAGGCACCTTCTTCTTTAAATCCTGCCAGTATTTATCATAAGCAACTCGATAATTAGTTTCCATTTTCAGACACCTCCACCTCAATCTAGCCTGTGAGTAGCTTTTTCAGCCTCACATCGACCTCTGAAAGCGAATACCACCCACCTCATTTCTACGAATAAAAAAGAAGGCTACTCGTCGAATAGCCTTTACCTCTAAAATTAAATCCCGCAAAGTTCCTCCAGAATTAATGGATACACGGCTCTAGATTAATCTTCAACAAACTTACAAAACGTTATTAACCGGAGTATTGAGGTTCGTAACAACTACACCTTACAACTACGAAAACTAAACCAGATAAATGATCTGCTCTAACCAACCAGTAAGGGAATCCACTTAACCTAACTAACGTGAACCAGTCAAAAACTATAGTTTTAAAGGTAATGAAACTAATCTGGACAAATCCTCCACTATTTCTTCAATGACTTTAGGTCTAACTGGGATTTAATTCTGAAAAAAGTCACCACAGGGAAAACTTCGATTCGATCCTACACTCGAAAGTCATACCACTCTTCCTAGCTACAAATTCTGACTAACCATTTTGTCTAACAAAACGGACTGCTGATTACTAACCACCAACTTTAACTAACCACTAACCACTAACCACTAACAGAGTTTCCGATGACCAAACTACTAATGACCAACTGACTTACTTCTAAATGAGAAGAGGAACTTTGCGGGAAAACTTTTTTTTTAAACTACAAAAACCACCCTTCTAGGTGGCTCCAATTCTTCGAAAATTCAGCATCAAAACTTAACTAATTGCAATGCTTAAACCTTCGATGAATCGAAACTTTACCTAGCACGCTACCAATAAGTTATTTGCAACCTGAATCTTTATAATTAAGTCTTTCTACCTTTATTATAACTTAATTTGGCTCTCTGTCAAGTGCCTCCCATAAGAAAACACAGAAAAATCCTCAACAAAGAGCCGTCGCATGACTCTGTAAAATACTAGGTTTACGAAATACCCCCACTTATTTCAGTGGGGATATTTAAACTTGGATAAACGGTCCCCTCTATAATTCAGTTGCTCGTTCTAACAATGCCACAAGTAAATTTATAGCTGATTCAACATCACGTTTGTCAAGCATTTCTGCAGGACTGTGAACATATCGCGTGGGAATCGAAAGAACTCCTGAAGGCACCCCGCCCCTAGACAGATGAATCGCGCCTGAATCCGTTCCTCCATACTCCAAAACCTCCCACTGGAAAGGAATGTTATTTTCCGTGGCAACCATGGCCATCCAACGTTTAACCTGAGGCGATGTAATCATGGAGTGGTCAAGCACCTTAATCCCAACGCCTAGCCCTAGTTCTATAGACATAGGATGTGCTTTGGGGGTATCCCCGGTCGCTGTGACATCCACAGCAATTGCCAAGTCAGGTTCGAGAGCATAGGCTGCCGTTTTAGCACCGCGAGTCCCAATTTCTTCTTGTACTGTAAAGACAAACGCTAATTCATGGGTGGACTTGGTCCGTTTAAGTGCTTCCATCGCTATAAAACATCCAATGCGGTCATCGAGGGCCTTGGAAATAATTCTTGATCCAGATTCTACGAAATCCCCCACAAAAACCGCCGTTTCCCCGATGCGGACAACCTGTTCAGCCTCTTCCCGAGAGGATACCCCAATATCGAGATAGAGTTTATCCAGCTTAAAATCACTGGGTTTCTTAATTTTTCAACCCCGATCGTTCCGACCTTCCCACTGCTAAACTTGACTCTTTGTCCACAAGGTTGGGGATACGCACTCCTCCGAGAGGGGTAAAACGCAAGAACCCGTCTTTATCAATATGGGTAATCATCAACCCGATTTCGTCCATATGCACAGCAACCATAATTCTCTTACCCGTTCCATGACGCCGGACCATGAGATTGCCTAAAGTGTCTGACTTTAGTTCGTCACAGTAAGAGCGCAGTTGGGTGGAGATGAATTCCGCGACCCTTTCTTCGGAACCGGACGGACCAAATATCTGGGTTAACTGTCCAAGCATTGCATAATCCAAATCCATTACACATTTTCCTCCTCGTCGATCGAGCTAACCACAAGCATACGCGGGAGATCCTTTAATAGTTCATCAACAAGGTTAAGACAAGCTGCATAATCCTTTTCTGAAATAACCGAGGCAAAGGAATGAAGGTAACGACAGGGTACAATAAAGAGTGGTCCAATCTAGCTGAACGAATTACTTCGAGAGCTTTATGATACAGTTTCCCAACTCTTTATCTGCCAATTTACTCGAAAACAGATCTCCGTCAAATACAGGTCCTACTCCCGCAGGAGTACCCGTAAAAATGATATCCCCTTGACCCAGTCCAAGGTGCTTTGCGGTATATTCAATGACTGTCGGTAAGTCAAAAATCATATTTTTTATATTACCCCGTTGAACCTCTTGTCCATTCTTGTCTAAAGAAAAGTCAAAATTCATCATAGCCTTAAGTCCTGGAAAAGGCTGCCAAGGGGTAATTACGGCTGAGTTAATAAACCCTTTGGCAAGCACCCAGGGATAACCTTTGCCTTTTAACTCTGTCTGAACATCACGCAAAGTGAAATCAATACCGATTGCCATTTGGTCCACAAGGTCATCTACCTTAATCCCAAGCTCATATTCCCTCGCAATATGGAATACAAGTTCTACCTCATATTGGATTTGGCCCCGATCTCCTGGAAAGATTATCTCACGTCCATTAGCCTCAGCTAAAGCATGGGTTGGCTTAGTAAACAACAAAGGGGTTTGCGGAACCGCATTATTAAGTTCATGAGCATGTTGAACATAATTGCGACCAACGCAAACTATGTTTTTTATAGAATCTGGCATGTGCTGCTACCTCCTTATGCTAACTGACTATTTGCTTGTTAGAACAATTCAGGTGCTATAATAAACTGAAATATATCCCATAACACTCTTTAGGCAATATACCACATCAGGTGGCAGTGAACAAACCATAATCATAAATTATACAGTATTATTTTCAAAGAGGAATTTAGGTTCCAAGTGCTTCTTGAAGATTGCTTCTTTAATATAGTTTTTTTCTTTTTAGATCAGGGATGTACTGAAATATCGTTCAACTCTGTCAGGCAAAACGGTGACAATGTTTTTATCCGCACCATAGTAATGAGCCATTTTAATAGAAGCCCAAACATTTGCACCTGATGAAGTCCCTGCTAGAATACCTTGAGCTCTAGCCAGAACCCTAGCTGTATTAATTGCATCATCATCAGTAACTTCAACGACTTCGTCAATGAGATTTACATTGAGCACTTTGGGAATGAAACCGTCACCGATCCCTTGAATCTTATGTAATCCCGGCTCGTGCCCCAGAAGTGCAGAAACATTCTTAGGTTCTACTGCAATTATCTTAGCCCTTGGATTTCTTTCTTTAATAAATCCGCCAACCCCTGCCAGCGTTCCTCCGCTACCCAACCCAGAAACGAAAACATCAACTTTGCCCTCCATTTGATCCCAGATCTCTGAAGCGGTAGATAGATAATGAATTTGAGGATTATCAGGATTTTCAAACTGCTGGGGAACAAAAATACTAGAATCCTTTGACTTTTGTCTCTCAACTTCCGACACTGATCCACCAATGCTTTCTTCGGCTTTAGTCAAAACAAGCTCCGCACCCAAAGCCAAAACAATCTTTTTTCGTTCCTCACTCATATTTTCCGGCATAACAATGACTACCCTATATCCTTTTTGGACTCCGACCAAAGCAATGCCAATCCCCGTATTACCCGAAGTAGGTTCCATAATTGTCATACCGGATTTTAATACTCCTCTAATTTCTGCCTGTTCAATCATATGTTTCGCCACTCTGTCTTTGATACTTCCGCCAGGATTCAAATATTCTGCCTTCGCAAAAATATTCAATCCAGTATGTTTTTTTAGACTAACCACGGGTGTATTTCCAATGATATCCAGAATAGTTTCAATGATCATCTTATCGACTCCTTCCAATCGTTAATTTGAATTTATCTTATAATTTCCCATCTATATATTCAACTACCTTGTCCAATACTCGTGGCTGCATATATCGAAACAAGACTGGAAGTCTCATGCTTCCAGCCTTGTTTTTGGAGTGATGAATCATGATTCAATTTCTTTCTTGAGGAACAAATTCATGGGTCTCGAACCAAGCTTATATATCCCGCTTAGAGAATTTCCACGCAGCTAATGTGAGAAATGTTATCGCATAGAGTGAATGATTCTAATTTAAGTATTTATATGAATTGGAAGGGATTCTATATTATTTGTCGAATTAATTATTGTGAAGAAAATTGAATGAAAGGAGAATTGGGAATGACTGAAGAAAATCGTCGAGTAGTCCGTTTGGCTTTTTCAAGTGCAGTAGTCTGGTTGATTTTCGGAGTGATTATTGGGGCGTGGGAGTCGATAATTTATGCTCATCCAGAGATTATGTACTCCTTGCCCGTGTGGCTAAGACCCTTTGTAGAATTTGGTAAGCTTAGACAGATTCATGTGAATACATTGGCTTTTGCCTGGCTTTCAATTGGGTTTATAGGAACTTTACTGGCCATTGTCCCAAAGCTGACCGGCGTAGCGTTAGCTAAACCTCGTTTAGCGATTACAGCAATTTGGTCATGGAATCTGGCAATCCTGATTGGGGTTATTGCCTTGGATATGGGAAAATCACGCGCTCGTGAGTATGCATCTCTGATCTGGCCCAGTGACGCCCTTATGATTTTGTCGTTTATTCTTTTAAACATTGTTGTATGGAAGACGTTAATCCTACGCAGAGAAAAGAGACTTAATGTCGCTTTATGGTATCTTGCCGGTTCAATTGTTTGGATGCCACTTATCATTATTTTAGGAAAAGGCCTGTGGTTAGATTTCTTCTCCAACCCTTTCTTTGGTGTTTTTGATAATGTGGCAAATTGGTTTTTAGGACATAATATTTTGGGACTTTGGTTTACGACTCTAGGAATTGGGGCCTCCTATTTTATTATCCCACAAATGACTAAAAATCCGATCTATAATCACAAATTATCAATCATTGGATTTTGGACGTTGGTGCTGTGCTATCCTGCAGTTGGGGCACATCATACTCTGGCCGGACCAGTTCCCACCTGGCTCATGACTGAAGCGACGGTTTTCAGTATACTTATGGTCATCCCTGTGACATCCGCTCTTTGGAATATCCACAAAACGATTGGTTCTAAATGGGATCTATTTTTCAAGGAACCAGCCTTTGCGTTTATAACGACTGGGTTGTTTTTTTACTTTGTGGTCAGTTTACAAGGATCTTTTCAGGCCTTGCGCTTTGTCTCTGAGTATCTGCATTTTAGCCAATGGGTTCCGGCTCATGCCATGCTGGCCTTAGGTGGAGGATTTACCTTTATTCTTATTGGGGCAATTTACTTTTTTGCTCCCGAAATTTTTGGCGGAGAGTGGTATAGCCGACGACTTCAGAGCTGGCACTTTGGTCTATCCCTCTTTGGGATCTTAGGGATTTTCTCAGGTCTTACGATTGCCGGTCTAATCCAAGGAGCTAACTGGCAAAATACCAATGCCGGGATGCACTGGATTGATGCAACGGTTCGAGCTGTTCATCCCCATATGGTCGTTCTAGCGATTAGTGGGATAGCCTTTGGCATTGCACAAGTGATTTTTGCGGTAAATTACCTTATGAGCCTGAGGATGAATGCAAGTTCTCCTGTGAATCTCCGAAAGGCGGCTGGTTTGAATGTTTAAGTATGAAGAACATCTTGGCTATTTATTGTTAGGATTTCTGTTGTTTTTTTCCTTTGCTGTCGTGACAACCTATATCGTTCCTGAAATCAGTGCGCAGAATATTAAAGAAACAGCGGAAACGGTACACTATACTGATCAACAAAATGCGGGTCGACAAATTTACATGCGTGAAGGGTGTGTGTGGTGTCACTCTCAGGTCGTGCGAACCGGTGAGGAAAATTTGGCCACATTCTTTCGCCGAGGAGAAATAGGATCGGTAACTACACCTGCGTGGTATGCAGCACAAAATCCAGTGCTGATTGAACAACATCGACGAGGACCGGATCTAAGTCATGTATGGACGCGCTGGCCTTCAATAACTTGGCAAAAAATGCATTTTCAAAATCCCGAACAATTAAATCCAGGTACTTGGATGCCACCGTTTAGTTATTTAAGTGACAAGGATCAAGATGATTTACTCGCCTACCTGCAAACATTGAGATAAAAGGAGGGAATTACAATGGCCCAGAATCGGATTCCTCTGATCCTGAAAGTTCTCTATATCGTCATTCCGTTGTGGAGTGTATGGTATTTTGCAACTAATTACTCTCCCGGATCCTTTATGAAGATGGACATGGCTAATCAGGTTGCACTTCAACAGGACGGAAAACAGATGATAGCTGCCGGGAAACAAGTTGCTGCCCAAGAAGGATGTTTTGCCTGCCATGGCCCTGAAGGAAAAGGTGGCGTTGAAAATCCAGGATCTAAGGATTTAGTCGTCCCAGCTTGGGATGGTGAAGACTTAGCCGCCAACAATGTCTTTTATCCAATTATTCTAAAACAGGAAATTGAACATGCCGTAATTCGCTCTATGTATGATGACCCCACAGACATTGGCAATCAGGAATATGCTCCATTCAAAATGCAACCCTGGATTGGACGATTGACGTCTGAACAGATTAAAGAAATTATGGCGTATATTTATAGTATTAATCCTTCTCTGCAGGATGGAATGAAACAGGTTCTTGCAGGCGACAAAATGTTACCCGACTTTAATGAGGTATCCGGAGATATAACCCAAGCCTTTATACCCGATACAACTAAGGCGCCTGTAACTATTGAAGGCTCCCCATTAGGAACTCCGGCTGTCAGCCAGATTCCTTATCGTAAGGATTATCCCAAGCTATTTGATGAATATTATGACCAGCATAAAGATGATAACCCAACTCAGAATGTCAAGGATGTCGAAGAGTTTGCAAAATTAATCGGTATAAACTAGAAAGGTATTATTGTCTATAAAGGTATAAGGGCATAGATTAGACGAAAAGCACCCTCGGGGTGCTTTTTAAGCCAAATCAGAACGGTTACCTATGGTTGTATGTTAAATGTTGCCATGCTATAGTTGTTTTAGGTTTCGGGGCTACTAAATAATTGAGATCGACTAGTGGTTCCCACTTTGCTTAATGTAGTAGCTTGATTTAGTGATTTTTTTATTGCCTACTTCTCCGGCCTTTTCGGAGTGGGATAAAATAGTGGGGTGTTCATATGGAAAATGTAGGGCTTGTGCTCGAAGGCGGAGGTATGAGGGGACTATATACCTGTGGAGTCTTGGAGTATTTTATGGAAAACCAGTTATATTTCAATTATGTAATAGGAGTATCAGCTGGGGCATGTAATGCAGCTTCCTATATTTCTAGGCAGCAGAGGAGAAATGAAAAGGTCATTATTGGGTTCGTTAAGAATTGGCGGTACATGAGTTTACGAAATTTAATCTTGAGCAAATCATACTTTGGTATGGATTTCATTTTTGACGAAATTCCCAATCAGCATGTTCCCTTTGACTTTAGGACCTTTTATGAATCACCTGGTGTTTTTTTGGTCGGAGCAACTGATTGCCAAACTGGTAAACCGCTATATCTGAATAAGGACGATTTAGGCGCTCAATTCCAGGCTTTAAGGGCGTCCGCTTCTCTGCCAATGCTATCGCCTATTGTCAACTATAAGGGTTATGAGCTTTTAGATGGTGGAATATCCGATTCCATACCCATAAAAAAATCCATCGAAGATGGCAATACCAAGAATATTATTGTTTTAACCAGAAACAAAGGCTATAGAAAGCGTCCTGGAAAATTCAACGCTCTACTTAAACTAACCTATAGAAAATACCCTCAATTAATCGAAACCATGCAAAACCGTTATAAGAATTACAATGAAACCTTGGATTATATCGAACACCTTGAAGACGAAGGCAAGGCCATTGTAATAAGGCCTACCAAAGAATTAGAGGTCGGGCGACTAGAAAAGGATCCCCAAAAGCTTTACAGACTGCTTCACCAGGGATACGAGGATACTAAACGTTCCTATGAAAGAATTATGGAATTTGTCTAAACTCCCATCTGCTTGCTAATTTTCACCAAGTTATGATAACTCAGTCTTGGCTCAACCTTAAAAGACGGCTCACTACAAGTGCCTCCGAGTACTAAAGAGAGCTCTTTGCTACTTAAGTAAGCGAAGAGCTCATTTTTTTCTATCGTTCTTTAATTAAGCGAGTTTCAATTCAGAAAAAAGCTCGCTATTTTTTCTAAACCATTACCGCAATAATAAATATCCTGCCCAAGCTTTTGCTAACCCAATCAGCCTTCTATGTCTGGTAAATAACAAAATACCACCCACTGTTATAAGGATACATAGCACCCTATTCACTCTCTTAGCCGAAGAGACACTAGTCACCTGTACTGGCGTTGATGAATCTTCCCCTCCAAGTACAATAACGTTGGAAGAAAGTTGCTTTGTTACACCTTTCACCGAATATGTTCGACTTCCTATTATATTAACATCTGAAACCGGACAAGCATGAACTATCCCGGTTAAATCCTTTTGTAGTATCACAACACTTGTAAAGGGACATTTGTGTCCCCTCCGGCTATCTGACCTAGTAAAATCATTGTTTAACATTGTCAGCCTCCTACATCCGGACAACAAGTTAAATAATTTCTAACTTCATTTTATGTCCTCTCCTGATGTAATGTTCATTTTCATGCAACCAACAGATATTTCTTAAACTCGCATTTAACCTTTATAACTCACCTCTAGATAAGAGGCGTTTTCCAGAGGAGAGCATATAATAAATAAGGCCGAAAATAAATGACCATGATAATATGCTACCACGGTGCAAGTTCTGAATTTGCATAGTGGTGGCCCCTCTTGAGCCAGTCACATATCAATTGTGAACACTATGGTGGATCCGATGACTGCAAGAAAATATCGAGGTATAAATTGGTTGTTTCATGGCGAAAAAACGGAATGATTAAAAGGAGTGGATAAGAGGTGGCAAATAATAACAAGGGTAAAAAGGTAATTAAGGCGGCTATGTTTGGAGGTGTTGTAGGAGCAGCGATGGGCTTATTACTTGCACCAAAGAGCGGACAGGAATTGCGCCAAGATCTTATAGAACAGGCCCACGAAATAGGAGAAAAAGCCGTTGAAATTAAAGACAAGGCACTGAGTGCTTGGCAAAATGTCGAAGACAAAACCCAAGTTACGGTTAATACCAGTAAGAGCTGGATTCAGAAAGGAAAACGATTGATTAGTAACTTGAAAACACTGGTATCTGAGATTCAACATGGCGCTTTAACAAAGACTAGTACTATTTATGCATTGGAAGATAAGGAAAATGGTGATCCAGCCAAAGAAATTTTGACGAACCTAGATAATGATCCTGAAGTTTTGCACCCATAAAGCAGCCGAACATAATATTTCCCCCTCATAAGATGTGATAACCGATGGAAGTATTCCGACAAGCAGCCTTCCCATAAGGGTAAGTTGCTTGTCATTCTATACCCCATGCTTTATTAATAACTTGACCGCTTCTGCAGATGTATTTTACATAATCCCTGCGTAGACAAGTATGCCTGCCTGGTGTTGGTGAAACTTCAGGTCAGATTAGGTACTGTAGGCTAAGTATGAAGGTAAATTGTAGCTTTATAGCGAAAATATACGGACGGGATAGTCAATATTGGCTGAAACAAAAAGAAATGTGACTGATGAATAGGCAGAAATGAAAATGGGGGTAATTATGGCTACTGAAGAACCTAGTCAAGTTAACTTGGTTTCATATCTGGTTAATCTCTATGAAACCTTTATAGGGTACGGAGACAAGCCGAATGCTGAGATTCTTAATACGCTTAGATTAAAACTTGAATGTCAAGAAGTTGTTGTAGCGTGCTATGGCTATGTTTCTTCAGGCAAATCTAGGTTACTAAACGTGTTAATGGATGAGGATAACCTTCTGCCAGTTAGTCCACTGTCTTCAAGTATGAATTCAGTGTACATCAGACCGGGAAAATCATTAAATATAGATCGTGAGCAGTTCCAGGCGTTATGTCAGGATCCAAATTTAGAATACTTGGAGCTTTTTTGGGCTACTCCGGAGGGTCTAAGTTTTATTGACACTTCTGGAATTGATTCCATTGAGAGCGGGAATAAGCAGGCGGAAAATTCCTTACTACTCTTGGCGGATCTCGTGATTTACGTGACGGATTACAATCGCATAAGCAATCGGGTCAGCTATGGGAGAGCCCTCAATCAGGAGGCTGTGTAGACTCTCCTGACTTGAGGTGGCATTGCCGGTTAGATGAAAAAAGGTACCCACGACACCGACGATTACGCCGAACCACATCATCATCTGAAACGTTCGCTTCACGATAACGTTAGGTTGGAATACAATTTGAGCAAGAACTGCCAAAACTGCGAGAGGCCCAACGCTAGCAATTTATATAAATAATTCCGGTTCTCTTCGAGAAGCAAACTCGATTTCTAATTCCTGTTTATGTCTTAAATAATCGTTATCATCAAAATACTTTGCCTGGTTAGGACATTTTTTGATACACGCCCCACATTTAATACAAATTCCTTTTAAGGTAGAAACATCTTCAAAATCAATGGAACCCATAGGACAGACATTGACACACAGTTTACAGTCAATACAATGACTATTAGTTTTTGGTGCAACCTTTCTAATATCCACAGGACTACCATCTTTATTTTTAGGCATATAATGTTTTCTATACGGTTGATTTCCCTTCACAACTACAGTTAGAAATTCATCTAGAGTTGTTATTTTTGTATGTATTTGATCGGCAAAATCACCGACAATGTTCATGTCTTTTTCATCCGGTCTGTTTTTGGCAAGAGTTAGTGAAAATGAGTGTTCTCCAATAAATGCCCCCCCTGCAATAACTTTAAATCCGTTAAATTCAAGAATATCTTTTAATTCTATTAAAGCATCGTCATAGTTTCTGTTACCATAAACAACTACAGGGATTGCTAAGGCACCATTACCTTTAATAGTATTTAAATAGTTTAGTAATACATTAGGAACTCTTCCTGCATAGACTGGAACTCCAATAATGACGACATCTTCTTCTGAAAAAGACACTGACTTTAATCTAACACCCGGTAACGTAAAATCGATATTGTTGATGGTTATTTCCCTATCCATATTCTCTAAAATTCTCTTTGCTATTCCGGATACTATTTTTTTAGTCGTATCTGTCGCGCTAAAATACATGGAATTAATAGTCTTTTTCATAGCAAGACCTCCTTAATTTTCTATATCATCGGCCTTTAACAAAAATGAGTTCACATCACACTTCAACACATAGGACCTCAATCATCTCATAAATTTCCTGCGAAGTAAGGGGAAACCTGTCTTTGGTTGTCGCAGGATCAATTTTGCAAACAATAACAGCTAGGTTAATATCTATTAGTATAGAATCTCTCGATTTAGATTATCATAAATGAGTAGTCATGATTGTAAAGGAGGGATTATACTTGGCCAAACCGGATAATCGAGCGGATAATGAAGTACACCTACAAAATCATATCGACCACACTTTAGCTAATTTGCGGGAAGCAGAGGACTACTTAGATGACCATGCAGATGAGATTCCATCTGATGAGAAGCAAGCTATTGAAGCTAAAAATGATCGCCGCAAATCAAGTATTAATGCTTTCATAGCGGAAAAAAAAGACGAAGCTCGACGGTAAGAGCATCATTTTATCTACGTGCCATACACATGCAGCCCCTTCCAGTTTGGAAGAGGCTGCTTTTTCTCTCGTGCGGATCAAGGGATAATTTCTACCCAGTAATTATCTGGATCATTAATGAAATAGATGCCCATTTCCTTGTTTTCGTAACAGATACAACCCATTCTCTTGTGATGTTGATAAGCTGCTTCAAAATCGTCGACCTTAAAAGCAACATGGAATTCATTCTCGCCTAAGTTATAGGTTTCGGTTCTGTCCCTCAACCAAGTCAACTCTAAGCTATGTTGAGTAGTACCATCTCCGAGATAAACAAGGATAAATTCGCCACCCGCCGGGACATGTCTTTTAACCTCGATTAACCCTAAAGCTTCCTTGTAGAATTTCAAGCTCTTTTCCAAGTTAAAAACATTGATGTTGTTATGGTCAAATCTAAATTTCATAATTTTATAATCCTTCCTCTCATCGTTCGCTAACAATTATTTTCTGTTAAAAAAGCCTATTCTATAACTTGCTAGTTCACTCATAAGTATCCATATTTATTGTATAATCATTACGAGGTGACAACAATGGGGAATCCAAACATTAAAATCAAATATCTATATCACAGCGGCTTTTTAGTAGAAACGGATCAAAATTTGCTGCTCTTTGATTATTATCAAGGCAGTGCAGAAAACTTAATCAAAGAAAGTCTTAAAAATATCGTTATCTTTTCTTCTCATAGTCATCCTGACCATTTTAATCCAGTGATCCTAGAATGGCAAAAAGACAGACCCGATATTCAATATATTTTAAGCCATGATATTAATGTTTCACAAACTATTAAAAACCTTAATTTCCTAGCTCCCTACGAGAAGCTTGAAATAGGTAACTTAAAAATAAAGGCCTATAATTCAACAGACCTAGGCGTATCCTTTCTCGTCCAAGCTGAAGGAATCCGACTCTTTCATGCCGGAGATTTAAACTGGTGGTACTGGATTGACACACCCAAAGAAATGGCGAAGGCCGAAAAGGACTTTAAGGAAGAAGTTCAAAAAATCAAAGGGGAAACTATTGATATTGCTTTTTTTCCAGTCGACCCCAGACTTGAGCAAAACTATAGCGCAGGAGCTGAGTACTTCATTCAGGAGCTTACTCCCCGGATTCTAATTCCAATGCACTTTGCCGATAGCCCTAAAATAGCCGACACATTCGGAGACAAAATGAAGAAAGGGCCAAGTAAAATTTTGAAATTTTCCCAAAAGGGGCAAGAGTTAATACTTTAACCACTGTATGTAACATTTTTTATCTTGAAGTAAGTCTAAATCCTTTATGACATTTCAAATGTCCCCCAAAAGATATATAATGACTTAAAATCACGAAAGAAGGTAGAACTATGTCGGTTTCATTAGTTTTTGTGAATAATAAAATAGAGTTTCGATATCTCTCAGATCAGAATAAAATCTTTATTTTTGATATCAAGAATGACAAATCGTTGCCAACTTATTCGTTACCTGATAAATCTGCAGAACTCAATAAGAGTACTTTCATTGATATTTGTCTAAATATTCGTAAACAAATTGACAAAGGAAGACATACCCTTAAACAGTGTTCGGACACAATTTCGTAAATGTATGCCAGCTTAACCCCAACTATATAAGCTGAGGTGCTTAAAATTCAGATAAAACCTTATAATGGAGGATTCTTGAATGCCAGAAACAATCGAAGATAAACAATCTAGAGGACTTCGCAACCGCCGCGTTCACATGGCCAACGAACGGACATTTCTGGCTTGGATTAGAACAAGTATAGGGATCATGGCATTTGGTTTTGTTGTTGAGAGATTCACTTTGTTCATAAAACAAATGTCCTTCGTTTTGGAAAAATCAAATATAAAAATTACCTTACCTAATTCACATGGATATTCAGCCATCGCCGGAATTTACCTTGTGGGTCTCGGTACCTTAATGAGCGTACTGGCTTTTATCAGGTATAAGAATGTTGAAAGACAAATATACGAGGATTCCTATCAACCTGCTTCGAAACTTAACATCTTGCTCACCCTGTCCCTCCTTGCAATCGGAGTCTTTCTGGTAATTTATTTGATTAAGAGCACTTAATGCAAAAGAAATAAGAGTAAAACAAGGAACCTGTCCCCTTGTTTCGTTAGAGTAAAACAAGGAACCTGTCCCCTTGTTTCGTTAAGTTTAAGTCGTGAAGGTTCTATGAACATTATCGAGTTCTTCCCCGGTCACGTCAAACACAGCATTCTCAGCTGCAGGGTTGGGTATTTCTGTAAAGTGTTCTGGCAAACGATCATTAACATTCGTAAAACCTGCCGCTTGGTTAAAGGCTCGTTCCCACTTGATTGTGTTCCTAGCAATTGCTTGCAGTTCTTCAAGCACATAGTCCGTGCCTAATTGGGAATTGACCAATTGACAGAGGATTTCCGGATGAGCTCCCAAGACTCCCATGGAAAATAAACACAACCCTAAATCGTCATAAATTGGCACTGTATACTGCGCCTTCTGAGAAAATGCTGCCTGCCCCTTGGGGGAGTTATGTTTTAAATCTGCACGGATGGAGTTTCCGGCAGTATGATCGGCACCCATTGGGGAAGTCGCATAGGTCACCCCTGTCCCTTTAATGGCCCGTGGCTCATACGCAGCCATCGCCTGCCCTTTCACCACTGGCACTTCAAGCACCCCTAAAACCTGGCCAGCAAGCTTTGCCCCATTACCCAAAACTCGTCCCGTTAAAGTTGCCTTGCCGATTTCTTCCACAAGACGGATGGCCCCCTCTTTGTCCCCAAAAGGAAGAAGCCCGCCTGCCATCGCCACACCAAGCGCAGCACCTACTTCGATCGTATCCAGTCCATAATCGTTACACAAATAATTAAGGTGAGCAATGACGTCGAGGTCCTCAATTTCTAGATTAGATCCCATAAGAGCAATCGTCTCATATTCTAATGGGGCGACTAAGTCTTTCCCTTGCTCATCCACATAGACATTCGAACACTTGATCAAACAGCCCGGCATGCAAGCATGCGCGGGTTTTCCTTTGCGGGTGAGGATCGTCTCCCTCAGAGTTTCCCCACTAATCTTGTCCACGCCTGAAAACTGGCCCGTCGAAAAGTTCCGCGTTGGCAAGCCTCCAATGGCATTTGTCAGATTCACTAACGCTGCAGTCCCAAAGTCTGTATAATTCTTAATTACGGGAGAGGTTTTAAGCAGCCGAGCATATTCTTGAATCACGCTTTTAAACGCCTCTGGTCGTTGCGGTTCGAGGTTTCCCATCCCCGTATCATCAATCACCAGAGCCTTTAGCCCTTTGGAGCCCATGACTGCACCAAGACCACCGCGGCCACTGTATCTACTTGGGACCCCTTCAGTGTCCGTATTAGCAATTCCTGCAGCTAGTAGACGATTTTCGCCAGCCGACCCAATACAAGAAATAGCGACCTTCTCGCCAAAGTCTTGTCTCAGACGGGCCGCAGTCTCATATACCCCACTGCCCCAATAGCCTTCAGCGGAAAGCAGTTCTGCCCCCGTCACCGTAATCTTTAATATGTATTTTTGAGCATCCTTAGGAAGGTCCTCGATAATCACTGCTTGATAACCGAGTCGTGCCAGCTTTATGCCGACAACCCCTCCTCCATTACTCTCTTTAATCCCACCCGTTAAAGGACTCTTACCGCCAATCGAAATTCGCCCAGAACTAAAAACCATACTGCCGCCAAGTAGCCCCGGTGTGAAAATTAACAAATTATGCCGCCCTAGAGGTTCACAGGTTGCCTTCACTTCAGTCAACATATATTTTGCAATAAACGCCCGACCGCCGAGCAGGCGATAATCTTCTTTGGGCTTTTCAGTCACGACACTTAAGGTTGACATATTCACTCGTAAGATTTTGCTCATTCATATACCCTCCCCATGTGTATGCACTAAACTTTTCCATTGTTTAGCACGCGAATTAAGCACCTATACTTTATCCTCTTCAATCTAAATAATTCGCCAAGGCGGACTAATTAATTCAGCGCAGCGTCTCCTTTTGCTTAGGGATGTTCGAGAGTTTTTTTTCCAGTGATATATACCCATCCGGCGTTCAAGAAAAGTAGGGCTGAAGTGGAGATAAAGACATACTGAATTCCAAAATAAGCTGCCATTTGCCCACCGAGGTTCGGCCCGGCGATATTGCCTAAAAACTGAGCAGATTGATTGTAACCGAATACCCTGCCGGTAACCGACTGAGGAACACTCCGTTTAATGAGGGAGTTAACCGAAGGCAGCATACCAGCCATTGTAAGGCCTAAAAGAAAGCGTAATCCCATCAGTTGCCACAAATTGTGGACGAAGGCTTGGGGAATAAATACCATCGCAGCAAGGAATAGACAAACCATGAGGATCTTACGGGCCCCGTACTGATCCGATAACCTCCCAAGCCAAGGAGCCGCGAGAATATTAGACAACCCAGCAACCGAAACGACGGCACCGGAGACAATTGCCACATGGCCCATGTTTTGGGCTAATTGATTAACATAGATAGTAACGATTGGTTCAATTGACATGTTGGCAAATTGAATCATAAACGTGGTAAGAAACATAGCTACCAGCACCTTAGGATGTTTAATCAACTTAAAGACTTCCTTGTTTGTTAAATCGGTTCTGGTCGGTTTAACAAATTCTTCACGTACAAACAATAGCGATACGAGAAAGGAAAGCAGCATAAATCCCCCGGTGACAAAGAAGACATGGTGAAGTCCAATGATTTCCGATAAAGTGCCTCCAATCAACGGGCCGATTAATGTACCAGCGACAGATCCGGTTGATAAGGTTCCCAAGGCCCATCCAGAGTGTTCTTTGGGTGCCTGGGTAGCGACTAGGGTGATGGCTGCCGGGATATAGCCATTAACTGCACCCATCAAAAGTCGGAGAAAAAACAGCTGATAAACATTCTGGACAAGTCCTATGAGTGTCATGATAACCGCCATACCCAAGCTGGCGCGTAACAGCATCAGTTTTCGACCGTGTTTATCGGCCAGTCTCCCCCAAATTGGTGACACGAAGGCCGATAACATAAACGTAGCACTATAGACTAATCCCGACCATTGTGCGATTCTCGCGACTTCTTTTACACCGAGTTGCTCGATGTATAAGGGCAAAAATGGGATTACCAAGCTCGAGCCGATCATTGTTATGAAACATCCAGACCATAGTATATATAAGTTGCGTTTCCAAAGAGGCATGAGTATATCCTTTCATGTTGCAGTTTGCGTAGGAAAATAAACCTGATTCTAATCCTATAACCGGATTTTCTGCACGGTTTTAGGAAGTTATTTGAGTCTTTCTCTTGGTCTTTGATAGTTGCACTAAAAAGACGCCACCCAAAATAATCGCCGCTGAAACAAACACATAGCCTGAAACTGGTTCTCCAAGAATGACGGCCCCTAAAAAGACTCCGACAACTGGATTAACATAGGCATAGGTACCCGCTTTTGAAGCGGGCCATTTTTGCAAAAGGTAGATGAACGAGCTGTAGCCAATGATAGATCCAAACAAAACCAAATAAGCCATGGCTCCAATTCCCTTGCTTGTCAGATGTATTTCGGTGGCCTCTCCCATTAGGAGCCCAACTATGGTTAACCCAATCCCGCCAGCTAACATCTGAATTCCAATGTTTGTGATGGTCGATCCCGTAGGCGTAAAGGTTTTGGAATAGACAGAACCTAAGGACCAAGAGAACGAGGCTATTACGATTAATATTCCGCCTGAAATATCAATAATATTAGCATCTGAACCCGTTAAGACCAGAAGTGCAACCCCACTAAACCCCAATAGCAAACCAACCCACCCCTTAACACCAAGCCTCGGACCATTGGGTAAGATTAATTCCAGAATCGCATTAAACAAGGGACCTATGGCCATAAGTAAGGCTGTAGCCCCAGAATAGACCCATTGCTCTGCCCATACAACGATTCCATTACCCCCAAGTAACAAAAAACAGCCCACAATGGCTTGTCTCCGTATATCGACAAAACTTTGCGGGAACTTATTGCCACGAAAATAGGCAAACAGTGTTACTAATGACCCGGCAATCAAAAATCTAATACCCGCAAATAATTCAGGAGGAAGATCACTCACTCCGATTCGAATAGCCAAATATGTAGAGCCCCAAATTATGCATACCGCTATATAAGCCAAAATTACCATAGAATCTTCTCTCTTTACCATAAGCTCACCTTTCCAAATAAAACGCCAACAAATTTTAATCTAATATATTCGCTATTAAATTCGCAAAAACCTTCTTAACTTTATAGTCCCATAAGTGACGGTTACCCTCTTCCTTTTATTTAATATCTTAAGAATTAGCCTTTTCTCGTTAATCTCTGACGGGGATCTATCCTCTACCATTTGGAGTATTGCTGGACCGTTGTTCTTGTCCTAAACAAAAACACCCTCGGAAATCAAGTGACTTCGCAAGGGTGCGGCTAATGGCATGACAATTTTTTAATACTTTATAAATTTTGTTCCCAAAGTACCGCAGATAAAACAGCGTTCCGGTACTACTTTCTCAATGTTTCCACAAACAGGACATAGATAGTAAAATACTTCTTCCTCCTGTTCCAGATTATCTAGTGCTTCCTTATACAGTTTCGCATGGACCTCTTCGGCCTTTAGAGCATAAGTAAACGTTCTAACCGCTGCTTGATTTCCTTCTTCCTGAGCCGCTTTTAGAAATTCAGGATACATGCTTTGATATTCATGATTCTCTCCATTAACTGCATCGTTTAAGTTTTCAACAGTTGACTTAATCTTATCTGCAACCTCGAAATGTTTTAAGGCATGAATGGTTTCCGCATCTGAAGCTGCTTTAAAAAGCTTTGCAGCATTCTTTTTACCATCTGCCTCAGCTTTTTTTGAATAAGCAATATATTTTCGATTAGCCTGTGATTCTCCAGCAAAAGCTTCCATTAAATTTTCCAATGTTTTCATAAAGTTTCCTCCCTTATAGTTCAAATCTAACCATTATGCAAGATCAATCATCATTTGGGCTTACTTATTTTTAGTGATTGGCGACTGCATAAAGATTAATAACTATAATATACCATATAAAATCTTTATACCATAATACCCAACAATATTTAGAGGGCATACCAAAGCGAGGTTGAATGCCAACCTAGATCTCCCTCAAGTCCACCCAGGTCGACTCTAACTTTTTACCACCTACGTCTGCAATCCATCATAACGTTATAGTTAATGACCTTTTCAGTAAGTTCTTGTCTAGAAATAGTAGAGTCTTCATCACGTAACTTCAAATCACCCGTTGTGGCAGGCGGAAAACGATTGTATTCTTCGGTGGTTTGATCCAGATAACCTGAGTTTTTCAGGACAATGTATGCGGCTCTAAGTTTTCGGGGTAAAAAGTAAAGACCCTCAATCTTTAAAGGTTTTCCTGAACCAGGAAGGTTTTGGGAATCACCCCTAGCTATAGCCTCCTGAATTCTCCGTTCTGTGAGCATACTAAAGATATCTTTCATGCTGCTATCCCCTCACAAGCAAATAATTTTTGTTTTTGTATTATATGATAAACAGCATTCATAAGCCCATGAATTGCTGCGCTTCTACTAGTTTTATAACATATTACCTGAACTCTGGCTCACTCACTATAGTCCGTCCTTAACAGAGCACAAGAATATATTGAAACCGTGAGAACAATTTTTACAAATACTATAGCGGGAGGGGATTTGCTTATTAAGTCAATAAAGTATGCGGAAAAATAATTAGGACAATATTTAGGACAATATATTCTCTCGTTCATGTTACTCCTCAATTCTCCACTATTTTTCATAGCTTGAACCCCTCAACCTATGTTGTTCGTCATTATCTATTCTAATTACTCAAGCATATATTTCACCCTCACTTATACAATGACTAATAAGTGCTATCAACTGATAGTTCTTATTTCTCTCTGAGAAGTCAAGATTTTCAACCTAGCACCGAATAAGTGCAACGTTTGGGAGAATCGACTGCTCCAATTTATGGGGGTGACAATAATTATAGATAATTCGAGACACATCCTAGCCTCGGTTAATTCATTCACCTATAATTACTGGGATAAACTATCGTTCGTCTCCACTTTAAAAGAACTTACATCCACGAAAAAGGTGCTCTTCGCCTGTATTGGTACGGACCGGGCAACCGGCGACTGTCTGGGACCATTGGTTGGAACAAATTTAAAGCGTCTGGGTTATACGGTATTAGGGACACTGGATGAACCTCTGCACGCGCAAAACCTGATTCAAGAACTTAAAAAAGGTTCGGCCCTCTATAATCCCGATATAGTCCTGGCGATCGATGCCTGTTTAGGTAAAATCGAAGAAATTGGCAAAATAACCCTGTCCAACTCTCCCTTAACACCAGGAACAGCAGTCCGTAAAGATTTGCCCACTGTAGGTGATATCTCAATCATGGGAATTGTTAATATGGGAGGCTTTTTTGAACTTCAGGTTCTGCAGTGTACCCGTCTTCATACGGTGATGAAGCTTGCCTCAGATATCACACACTTAATTTGGCAGGCAGTACCTGATTCCCGTGAGGATTCTCTAGTCAATAACAGTCAGAAACAGAGTCAATGCTCCTAAGAACGATTTGCACAATCCTCTTCCGTCCGGCATGCAACTCAAGAAAACTTGGCTGGCGCCCACGAAGACACTGTCTTCGCACGTGTTAGCTTAGCGGAGCGAAGACACTGTCTTCGTACGAATTAGCCTTCTAGTTAGCCTTAGCGAAGGTGGCCGCCTTAGTTGCCCTTATACTTTCTTTCTAGTACTAGAAAAACCGCACCCTAAAGTGCGGTTTATTAACTTAATGTCATCCATAAGAAAATATATTGCTTTTTTGCGATATTAAAGTTATTCTTGTAGTTATTAGTTTCTATTTCTACTGTCACTCCTGAAAAGTTTTAGGAGTGTTTTCATTTTGAGAAGGGAGTATTAGGATCATGCAACTCTTAAAAGATAAAATTCGCACGGACGCAAAAATAGTTGAAAATCGAATTATCCAAGTCGATAATTTTCTGAATCACCAATTAGATATTACATTGTTTAATGAAATAGGTAAGGAATTCAAACGCAGGTTTTCAAGTAAAGAAGTAACAAAAATAGTAACCATCGAAACCTCCGGTATTGCCATTGCCTGTATAGCTGCTCAGTACTTTAATAATGTTCCCGTCGTATTTGCAAAGAAACATGCGGGCCTCAATATGAACCAGGATGTTTACGAAGCAAAGGTTTATTCTTATACTAAAGATCAGGAATACACCATTAAAATATCAAAAGAGTTCTTATGTCCGAATGACAAAGTGTTAATTATTGATGATTTCCTAGCTAGCGGAAGTGCACTTATGGGATTGATTAGTTTATTATCTCAAAGTGGCGCGGAGATTTCCGGAGCGGGTATCGTCATAGAAAAAACATTTCAAGAGGGTAGAAAACTCATACAAGAAAAGGGCATTCAGCTAGAGTCTTTAGCCATCATCGACTCAATACGAGATGGCCAGGTTTTTTTCAAATAAATCAAACATAAAACTAGGGATTGACCCTAGCTTTATAATCACCAACGCTTATCGGAGGGGGTGTCGCAAAACTACTTTTAACAAGTAGTTAGCGATACTCCCTTCTTTATTAGGCTAGTTAAATCAGTCATGCAGTCGAACTGAATCATCCTCCGGTATTAACACCTCAAAATTAAATGGTAAAACTAATTGATAGCGACCTTTAAATTCGGTATAATTCTTACTGTATAATTTAGTGGTTTGCATAACTTAATTATACGCCAACTGCGGGTTCTTTGGAATCCGCAGTTTTTATTTAAGAGTACAAAAGTAGGCTGCTGCTCTACGAACTATGAAGTTCATTTTGCAACAGCCCCTTCTAGATATTGTTGAATTCTATGTATATCATATACTTGATAAAGAAATTATTGGGCTTGATGAAAGTAAAGTTTATCGAGATGATTACGTTAATTCTATTTCTGCCCTACAAACGAGAAAAGGTAGAGATATGTTAGCCATAGTTAAAAAGCAGGTGAATGAACATGATGAATAGAGAACTCCCATTATTCTCAGATATTTATCTTGGATTTATTAATATCTTTTCTATAAAATCCTGCAATGATAAGAAACATATCTCATTGACAGAACAAACGATTGAGCAAATTGAACGTAAGCTTTTAGAAAGGCAAGTCGAAGTAAAGTGGGATAAAAAAATTGATTATCTTAAATCAGATGTTGAAGCAAATTATGCTAAATCATTTGATGCCACAGAAAAGTTTTTATTCCCCCATGAATCTAACCATTTTCGTCGGAAACTTAACAGTTTCTATTTAATATGGGATGATTCCAGTCTATTTAGTAGATCTGACAAAACCATGGAAATTGAAACTTTTCTTACTGTTTATCCTAAAATTGAAACAGCCAATTTAATGTTTCACATGAAATTAAAACAAGGAAATGTTGATGACATTATTTTCCTTAAGCAATTATTTTCTAGCCCTAGCAAGTGTGCGGTAAGCATTGAAACTCCGACCTTTTTCTCACAAACGGATGAGAAAGTTCAATGTGTCAATGAAATTAGCCTGCAGTATATTAAATTCGTAAAAGATTGTATTTGTGAAAATGAAAATGAGTCCATTTACTCATCAAATATGATTGAAATTAGGGGAATAACCTTTAACGACAACCATGATATTCAGAACAGTTACTGTAGTGATTATCCACAGCAAATCTATGGATATTGACATCCGATGAGGGTTGGAGGTTTGTTCCTACCGATTTAGCTCAAAAACGGATAGGTGAATCCTGAGGTTCGCGAGATTTCTTCCATATACTCACACATGCTAATAGTGTTCTCATGTTTAATTATGCCAAAAGTATTCGAGGAGAAGAATATACCAGAATGCAACAAGAGTTGAACCAAATTTATGGTCGCGAAATAAAAGACTATTTTAATGATTCACCTAGAATCGCTGGAGTTGATCACGGCCCACTCATTATCCTGGAAAATGTCTCAGTGATGCGCTTTTTACTGAAAAATTCGGCAAAAGCTTTAATTATCCATCTTATAAGTCCAACTTTTTGGAATTAGGACAAGTGAATTCGAAGGATTTTGAAGTAACACTTAAAAAGTATCTTAGCGGGTTGAAAATTCCCTTCTGATTAACAAGCTGGCCATTATGTTTTGCTTTTATCCATTTTTAACGGTATGGAAATTGGCTGGTGAAGAAAAACAGCAACTAACGCACCAAGAAATGCGATTAAGGCAGAAAGCCAAAGATTCTGAACCATACCCCAACCCATATCTAACATTGCACCTGCCACTGCGGGCGCGGCCATTTGACCGAGGCCAAAAGCTACTGTAACAGCTCCAAACGCGGTAGGGGCTAATTGGGCTCCTACTTCATCTCCACAGGCAGCATTCATAATTGCCGGCACACTAAAAATACTCAGACCGTAAATCAAGGCGGCAGTTGCTATTGCTCCCTCCCAAGGCAAAGTTGCAAAAGCAATAAGGCAACTACCATGTATTAAATAAACCGTAATAAGTCCCCAACGCCGTCCTATACGGTCTGAAACCCAGCCCCAAATAAACCCACTAGGCAAACTAAAAACTCCAATCCAAGACCACAATCGTCCGGCATTCACAGTAGACCAGCCTCGTGTTTCGGTTAAGTAGGCTCCAAAAAAAGTTGTAAAGATCACATAGGAAAAGCCAAAGGCAAAATATATCAGCGCTAATCTTCGTAAAACTGGTTTTTCCCTAAATATCTTAATTATCTTTTTCCATATCGATTCTTTCATTGGATTATTTGCTACTTGCGTAAAACCACTTGAATTAGCTGGTTGATCCTTTAGTTTAAAGTTGGTCCAGATTCCAATAATTATTACAGCTATACCTAAGCAGATCCAAGCGGTACGCCAACCTTGACCACCTGGAGCAGATATCAACCTCGGTAATAAAAAACCATTGATTAACAGACCGAGACCCGAACCTGAAACTAAAAGCCCCGAGGCAAAGCCTCGACGTTCAGCCGGCACCCAAGCTACAGTCATCGCCATGACAGGTATGTTAGCTCCAGCCATTCCGACTCCAGCTAAAGCCAACCAGATCAAAGGCCAAAAAAAACCTGAACCCAACCCAGTCAAAACCATACTAAATCCTGTTAGATAGAGAGAAAAGGTAATTATCTTACTAGAGCCCCAACGTGCCGCTGCGATCCCTGAGCCAAGGCTAAAGGATAAATAACCTAAGAAAGCTGCTGTTACAATAATACCCATTTGGGAGTAGTTAAACCCTAAACCTTTTTGCATGGACGGCAGAATAAGCGCCATACTGAAACGCCCAAATCCCAAGGAGCCAAGTACTACTAAGATACCAGTAAATATAAACAAAATAACTGCTGCATCTTTACCCTTGGGATTGACTATTTTATCTTCTTTAATGGATTTTTGCAGTTCCATAATAACCTGATAACCTCCTATCTATTTTCTGAATATTCACTAATTAATTCGCCGTCTACTAAATTTTTCCTGCTAATAAATTAATTGCTTACTTCCTTTTAGTTGTCTATAAATAATCGCTCGCCTGCTTTCCATCCAACTATATACTCCATTGTTAATATATGGTAAAATAAACCAATACATATTTTAAGAAAGGGATGTTGTCAAATGGCTAGACATTCTAAAACTACTAATACTACAAATAATACTAAAACTGCACGAATAATTTCTGTTGCCTCACAGAAAGGTGGGGTTGGCAAAACAGCAACCGTCACAAACATGGCTGTAGGGTTAGTTAGTCTCGGATATAAGACAGCTATTGTTGACATGGATGCTCAAGGCCATATTGCCTTATCATTTGGGATCAAAAAAACTGACTTAAAGAAGACAATCTTCGATGTTCTAATTGGGGAAGCAAAAATGAGAGACATCAAACAACATGCATTTGGGGTTGATCTCTACTTATCCAACAATTCTCTTTCTGAACTTAGCCCAAAAGTAATGGCTCAAATTAATTCCAAGCTATTCCCTGCCCCCAAATACCTTTTAAGGAAAGCAATCGGTGAGATAAGAACTCAGTACGATTACATTTTAATTGACACTTCTCCGAGCAATGACATCCCAACCATAAATTCCTTGTTAGCCTCCACGGATATTATCATTCCTGTCCTTCCAGAGGGTCTATCCATTGATGGCATCTATGAGACAATCTTCCTAATTAAGGGTATTCAGGAACAAGGTTCAAAGATTAATATTTTAGGGATATTACCTACGATGGTCCAAGACCATACCAACCTACATCATGTAAAGCTCCAAGAACTTCGCAAACAATTTGCTGAGACCCCAGACATCAAAGTGTTTGACACTGTTATCAAACGCGCCATACGACATGGATTAGCGCAGACTGACGGCGAACCCGACATAAAAAAGGCACCCGAGTATCTTTCGTTTGTAAAAGAGGTCTTTGCCATAGCATGAGGGCTCTTAGGGTTATATTTCATTTAAGATGTTTCTTTAAACTATCGCCATGGAAGGCCATATCTTCATAAGGGTTAAACTGAACAGATAAAGAAATCCGGCAAAGGCTTTAAGCCATTGTCGGATTTCTTTGCCCAAAGCCCCTTTTGCGTTGCTCGCGATTTTGTGTATCAAAGGGTCTTTCTTCCAGTTGCTGCATCTGGATTATTATTTTTCATATAAAAAGTTTGGAGGAATTAGCATAATTTTGTAGAATTATATCGTACTATGAAGAACCATATCTAACTATATTTATAAAGGAGTAATGTTATGAGGATATCATTTAAAAATTTAGCTCTCCTATTACTCCTTTTATTCTTGGTTCTATTTTTCCCTAAACCAGCCCTTGCTAGCTATGATCCTAATGCCTTCAAATTGCTCAGTGAATTATTGATTACTTTTACTGTAGCCGTAACTTTACATATTCTAAATACGAGTAAAGAAAAGAAACTTATATGCATGACGGCAGAACTCGCGGAAACCCGTCTAAAGCTTAAAGAAAGTGACGATAAAATAAAAACTCTCCTAGTTAATCTGAATGTGGGTGTAGCCTTGTTTTCTCCGAAAGGGGAGTTTCTGTTATGCAATAGAAAGTTTATCGAACTGGGAAGCCCCAAAAACCTGGCGGACAAAGGGGAGCCTCTCGTAGAACAATCTTTAAAGAAACAATCTCTCATAGAACATCTGCCCAAAGTGTCGTTGGAGGAGGTCATTATCCATTATATAAACGAGGATGGTCAAAGCTTAACTATGGATGAGTTCCCTCTATTTAAAGTGCTTTCTACCGGCAAACCTTCACGCGAACAAGTTATCGGGATAAAAAATCCTGACAATGGAAGTGTTCGATGGGCAATGGGAGATCATGAACCCGAGTTTGACGAAGCAGGTGAATTATCTAAGGTTCTTGTTACAATTGTTGATATAACTGATAGAAAAAACTCAGAAAAGGCCTTAAAGGAAAGTGAAAACAGACTCAGTGCATTTTTAAAGGTCATGCCTGACATGTTTTTCTTGTTGGACCGTAACGGGTATCTGATTGATAATTATATAGAAAATACTATAATTCCCTCTCATATGCAGTCGGATTTCTTAGGCAAAAATATCAAAAATTTAGACTTTGTGGATGAGTATATTGCAGAGTTAACATTCCAGAACATAGAAAAACTGTTTGGGACTGGTGAGATCCAAACCTTTGAGTTTTGTTCTCAAAAATTAGGTCAAGAAACGTTCTTTGAAGCACGACTTGTTTTATGCGGAGACGATAAGGTGCTGGCCGTTGTTAGAGATATATCACAACGTAAGGTATCAGAGGTCAAGCTTTATAACATGAGTATTCATGATACCCCAACAAATCTATATAATAGAAACTATTTTGAGCAAGCATTAGATAAATATCTTGATAAAAATACGAGCGGAATGGGTATTGTCATTTGTGATATTGACGGGTTGAAGCTGGTCAACGATACTCTCGGCCATGCTGTGGGTGATGATTATTTAAAAACAGCCGCAACTATTTTATGTCAGTGTTTTGATTGCAATGATGTCGTGGCCCGGATTGGCGGAGATGAGTTTGCCGTATTAATTAAACACACAACGACTAAGGAACTCTCAGCCATATCGTCTGAAATAGATAGATTACTAGCCATGATTAATACTGAAGAGCGTATTATACCCATTAGCATGTCTCTAGGTTATGCGGTCGGGGACGGTACTCAAAAGGATTTAAAAGAATTGTTAAAGATAGCGGATAATCTGATGTACCGCGAGAAACTCCATCATCGCCAGAGTGAGAAAAGTAAAAACATTGATATTCTTACTAAAATGCTGGAAGTCCGCGACTTTATCACCGAAGGACATGGTGACAGAATGCAAGAATTATCCGGCAAGTTGGCTGAAGCTATAGGCATGTCGAATAATGATATTAAGGACATGCATCTCTTTGCCCAATTTCATGATATCGGGAAAGTTGGTATACCTGATAGAATACTTTTTAAGCCTGGCAGGCTTACTGACGAAGAAATGAACGAGATGAAGCTGCATACTGAAATTGGCTATCGTATTGCCGAGTCTTCGCCAGACCTCATACACATTTCAGATTGGATACTCAAGCATCATGAGTGGTGGGATGGTAATGGCTATCCCTTCAAGTTGAAGGGTGAAGAGATTCCTGTGCAGAGTAGGATCCTTTCAATTGTTGATGCTTTTGATGCCATGACAAACAACAGACCCTATCGGAAGGCCCTCTCCAAAGAAGAGGCTCTGCTGGAAATTGTCAAATTCAAAGGGACACAGTTTGATCCTAAGCTTGTTGATAAATTTGTTGAGTTGAGTTGAGTTGAGTTGATTTGATTTAATAGCAATTACCTAATCCGAATCTACCCTTGGATAAGAACCGAGGAACTTATAAAACGTTGTTTTTCGTTTTACCATGGTTAAAGCATCTCGAACATCCGGGTCAGTCATGTGCCCTTCAATGTCAATAAAAAATATATATCTTCCAAGTTTTCCACGCGAAGGTCTGGATTCGATCTTACTCATATTAATATCCCACAAACTAAATATATCCAGGATGCAAGCTAAACTCCCAGGTTTATGTTCCGTTGAAAATACAATTGAGGTCTTATTCCGATTGGCAGTGTTATGAGCTGCATTTTTTCCTACAGCCACAAACCTAGTAAAGTTATTAAGATTATCCTGTATATCACGAAGGGCAACTTCAAGCCCGAAGATTTCTGCCGCTTGTTCTGCGCCGATAGCCCCCGCAGTAATTCCATTCTTTTTAGCCTGATTTGCACCTTCTGAGTTACTGTTTGTTAAATACAATTTTGCCTGCGGCAGTTGTGTTTCTAAAAAAAGTCGGCACTGACCGGCTGATTGAGGATGAGTGAAAACCTCAGTAATGTCCTGCCACCTTGCCCCATGATTAATCATTAGAGTCTGTGATATTGGAAGAGTTAGTTCATTAATAATATGTAAGTCCACATCCCAAGCCAATATATCCAGGACTACATTGACTGACCCCTCCAAAGAGTTTTCATAGGGGATAACGGCCAGATCTAGTTCACCCCGTTGAACCGCTAAAAGAGTTTCTCGGATGCTAGACATTCCGATTAATTGGGCGGACTTATTAGTGATATACATTTGCGCAGCTCGTTGGGAAAAGGTACCTTCCGGACCAAGATAGCCAATTCTTTGCATATAATTTCCCCCTGCTTTTTTTAATGAATACAATGGCTCGTAAAAATGGGCTCCAAAAAAGGGATCTTTATAAGAAACCTTATCACCGCCGGCAATGTCTCGATAACTAATCGAAGGCAAGCCCCAAATATCCTTGATCTTCCGACGTTATCACCGTACCAACTTCTCTATGTATCCTTATCATTCCAAAAGGACGAACTGAGCCTCCGAATTTCTCGCCTAGGTAGGAAGGAGTGCGCAGAACATATTCCTTTGCAGACAGTCGTAGGATGATCTGTTTGATAGCCGTGTAAATATAATCCTCAGGCAGCAAGATTTCTTTGATGAATACCCTGTCAGAAGTTATTCTTTCAAGCGTTAAACAACCCTGAATATCCTCAATATCTAGAGCATAGATGTCCGCTCCAGACTGTTGTGACAACCTTTTCTGGTAGGCAATGTCCTCATCGTGATACGAAATAAACAGTCTGCCCCTAAGTTGAATATTCCTCCTCCGATTATACTCTTCGGGAGTTATCGATGAGATCGTACAATTGTACAATTTATGGATTGGCAAATAATCTACCCTATCGCGTAAAAGCAGAGCCTCCCTTATATAAAATCCGTCCTGGTATCCCTGTTTACGATAATAGTCAAAAAGCTGCATCTTAGCCGGAACTAAGACAGAGAATTCATTCTCCTTAGCCCTAAGATAGCGGTTGCTAAAGTCCATTAATTGAGTTGCAAAACCTCTGTTTTGATATTGAGGATGAGTTGCGATAGCGTAGAGCATGGCAGTATTAAAGTTTCGCTTATCAGGGAGCACGGTTCTGACAGATATCATTGTAATCATAGCCGAAATCTCTCCATCCTGAAGCAATACGGCTGTTTCGTCCTCTCTATACCGATTGGCATAGTAGAAATCAATATAACTGTCAGGATCTCCAAAGCAACGTTTCCAAATTTCTTTTTGGCGAACGGTGTCGCCCTTCTGCGCCAGTCTAATTTCGCTCATCTTATCTTCAAACTCCATCTGCCTTTAAAATAACTACTCTATAATTCGAAATAGGTTGCAAAGTATTTTTCTTCCATCATATATGGATGGTAGGATAACTTAGCCTTTCTTAAGCCCTCGAAGCCCATGTCCTCCTCACGGTTCACATAAATCTGTTGAGGATAGTTCTTTTGGATAAAAGCAGCGAATTCACGGTTAATCATTTGATAGGAACCCTCTCTTTCACCAAGGGCTTTTTCAATATGAATAATATAGGTGTCAGAATTTAGTTTTTCTCCCATCGTGAAGGCAATCACCTTGCCATCTGTACGAATAAGTCCACCCTCTAAACCAAGAGCGGTAAAATGATTAAAGCAACGACGTACTGCGCAACTTTCTTTGGCAATTTCTATACTTTGGGAATTAATCCTACACCACTGCAAGTTCATCTCCCAGCACTCTGCTAAGTTTTCTCCAGATATCAGTTCGAAACTCCAGTCATGGTTTTCCTTCTTAAACCTGTTGACATGATTTCGTTTAGAGTGAAGCTTATTCCCTGCCAGCGTGACGAGCTTGTCCAAAAGATAAACATAATCAAAGCTATCCCTCATCTCTTTATATTCAAAGTGATCAGGAAACACTCGATTGATCACGGCGATATTCTCGGGAGATACTCCGGCTAAAACAAATTCATGACCGCAGGAAGCCGCGTCTTGTTGCATAACCTCAAATACAGTCGTGATATCGCCCGAACCTGCAGGATAAAAATAATAGTGGACATCATTGAGAACTCCTTTGACCACAAGGAAACCACTGACTTGTGCAACCTGATAGTTATAAATCTCCGACCATGCAAATATATTAGTATAGTTTTGATGACCGCCACGCATATCAGCTATAGCAAGAAGGGGGTCCATCCATTGCTTGTCGCTTAGTTCAACTTTTTTAAAGGTAATCATTCTTTTCTCCATCCAATTCATATGATTCTTCTACATACGGTATAATTTACATCTAAGTCCATCCGTATTCACTGCCGTAAGATTACAATGATCTTATTATCTCATCTGCTTGATCGATTGCCAACCTATAATTTGTGCTTTATGCCACATGGCTAATCCTTGAAAGGTTTTCTAATCTTTTTCTCATATTCCCTATAATTGCACTCCCAAAAAGGACTATAATAATCCTAAAATAAGTTATATGGTTTAAGGTGGAGAATTCTAAATGTTCAATCACAAGCGCAGTGCACGGCGTGCCAAAATTGGTTGGTTTTTCCTGATAGGATTAGCTGCTATTTTTGCTTTTTTGTATCTTTGGTCCGCCCTCTTTCCCGGACCTATAGATCCTTTAGTAACGAGGTTTTTTTCGCCAGATACTGCTAATGAGGCTAGAATTTACAATTCAACGCCTCGTATCCTCTATATACTTAAGTTTTGCTTTCAAACCAGCTTTTTAATTTGGTTGCTCTTTAGTTCTGTAGGGCAAACCTTTCTTAAGCGTCTTCAAGAGATTAGCAGGAATTATTGGTTAGCCTGTGCTTTATCCATACTAAGCATTTGGCTTTTACTCAAAGTATTGTCCCTGCCTTTCTCCTATTACAGCGGATACTACTGGCAAAAAATCTGGGGTTTTAGTACTCAAACCCAAGCTGCATGGTGGATCGACTATTTGAAAAACTGCGGAATTGAGCTCCTCATTTCTCTTGTGGGAGGGCTCATATTTTTCTGGCTAGTCAACCGGTTATCGCGCAATTGGTGGTTGGTCAGTGCTGTTTTATTTAGTCTCTGGCTCATTATAGAATCTATTTGTTGGCCGATTGTTATATCCCCGCTGTTTAATCATTTTGAACCCTTACCCAATTCCGCTATCCTAACCATGGTTGATGATCTGGCTCAACGGGCTGGACTAAACCTTAGCGCTGTCCTCGTGATGGACGCCAGCAGACAAACAACCTTAGCCAACGCCTATTTTACCGGAGTGGGAACTACTCAACGAATTGTCATTTACGATACCCTCTTACGTAATTATTCCTTCCCAGAGGTTAAAGCCGTTATTGCTCACGAGATGGGACATTGGCGACACAACGATGTTGTCCATGGGCTTTTCTACGGAATGATAGGAGGTTTTATTGTCTTCGGTTTATTAACGATCCTCTTAAGACCTTGGTTACCTAAAAATGTAAAGAAAACTTGGCTGGCGCCCGAAGACACTGTCTTCGCACGTGTTAGCTTAGCGGAGAAGTTTGGCGAAGGTGGCCGCCTTAGTTGCCCTTATGCTTCCAGAAAGTATATAACGAAGTTATACTTTCTGACTAGTAGTAAAAAGCCACCCCAACTATGGGCAGCCTTACAATTGGCACTGCTCCTTCTTCTCTTTGTAAGCAATCCTCTCCAATCTGCAATATCTAGAGAAATGGAGCTAAGTGCAGACCGTTTTTCTCTCGAACTCACGGGAGACCTCAATGCAGAAATCCAGTTGCAAAAAGACCTTGCCCGCATAGGTTTATCTGATTTGTCTCCCCCCCGCTTCATAGTCTGGTTCAGTTATAGCCATCCACCAGCGCTAGCAAGAATAAACGCCTTAGAACAAGAATCCCAACATAGAAATTGAAACAAGTGAAACAAGTGAAACAAGGGGACAGGTTCCCTGTTTTGCTTCCCGAAACAAGGGGACAGGTTCCCTGTTTTGCTTCCCGAAACAGGGAACCTGTCCCCTTGTTTTCCCGTTTTCTCCCCTTGTTTTCCTTAATCTCTATCGTATAGGGCGACATATGCTTTTCTGGGTACTACATTTTTGTAGGCAGGTCTGATGATCTTTCCGGCATTGATGATTTCTTCTATGCGATGAGCGCTCCAGCCCGCGATTCTGGCGAGGGCAAAAATCGGTGTGAACATCTCTATGGGAAGATTCAGCATTTGGTAGACAAACCCTGAATAGAAATCAACATTGGCACTGACACCTTTGTAGATTTTCGTATACTGAGCAATAACCTCGGGAGCAAGTTTTTCAACTTTGGCGTAGAGATTGAATTCGTTTTCAAGTCCCTTTTCTTTTGCCAGCCTTGAAGCATAATATTTGAGAATAACCGCCCTCGGGTCGGAGACGGAGTAGACGGCGTGGCCAATTCCATAAATTAAACCCGAACGGTCAAAGGCATCTCTGCTAAGGATCAGGGAAAGGTAGCCCGCTATCTCTTCATCATTCTCCCAATCCTTTACCTTGTCTTTGATATCTTCAAACATCTCGATCACTTTATGATTTGCTCCTCCATGCTTTGGCCCCTTAAGCGCTCCTAAGGCAGCAGCAATAGCAGAGTAGGTATCCGTACCAGTAGAGGTTACGACATGGGTCACGAAGGAAGAGTTATTACCCCCTCCATGTTCAGCATGAAGCACCAGCGCCAGATCAAGAAGTTTTGCCTCCAGCTCCGTATATTTGCAATTTGGTCTCAGCATGTAAAGAATGTTCTCAGCTAAACTTAATTCAGGCTGTGGACTATGAATGAACAAGCTTTGATTTCCATGGTAGTGGGAGTAGGCTTGGTAACTATAGACCGCTAAGGAAGGGAAAGAGGCAATAAGCTTGATACATTGTTTTAGGACGTTTTTAATGGAAATATCATCAGGATTATCATCAAAAGAGTACAGAGCCAAGACACTTCTCGCTAATCCATTCATAATATCTTTGCTCGGCGCCTTCAAAATCATATCACGAGCGAAATCCTCTGGTAGCTTCTGATAACAAGAAAGCAGCAATTCAAAATTCTTAAGTGACTTCTTATTGGGGAGCTGTCCAAAAAGCAGCAAATAAACAGTCTCTTCAAACCCAAAGCGCTTATCCTCCATGAAGCCCTTAGCAAGATCACTGATGTCGAAGCCCCGATAAATTAGACGGCCAGGAACAGGGACCATTTCCCCTTCATCAATAATATAAGAATGAACCTCGCCAATTTCTGTTAGACCCACGAGTACCCCTCTCCCGTCTAGATCACGGAGTCCCCGTTTAACTGCATATTTACTGTAAAGCTCAGGATTGATAGCGCCCTTCTCTACTGTCATGTTGCTTAAATCATTAAGCATTCTTTCTTGAAATTGTTCCAATTTTAAATGTTCCATTGTATAACTCCTTCTTTGTTACTAGCAGACAACTTGTATCATAATTATGAGTTGTTACTTAAGATCTGTCAAGCGCTTTATAAATACTCGTGCTAATATTTCATAGGTTCGATTCCAATCCCCACTAGGATCCTGAGGAATTAGAAAAGTTTATTAAGAGTATAGGATAACCGGAAAAAAACAAATCATGCTACCGTAATTCTGTACTTAAGGCACGCTATCAAAAGACACGGACAGGAATAATGTCCGTGTCTTTTTGCACTCTGTTCATGTGCTATATTGTCAGTTTGTTTGTCTCTGTGGAAAGTGTTCCATCAGAAAACCACAGGCTATAGACAACCGGAATAATCACGAGGGTCAGCAACGTTGAAACCGTTAACCCACACATAATCGCCACAGATAATGGTTCGAAAAGGTCACTGCCGGAAAGAGCTAAGGGAACCAGCCCAATGACCGTAGTCATGGCGCTTAGAAAAATAGGTCGGTAGCGTCGGGTAACAGCATCAAAGCAGGCATCCGTAACTGACATACCCTCTTTACGGGCGCTATTGATAAATTCAATTAATAGAATGGCATTTTTAATCACGACTCCCATTAAGCTAACGACCCCAACCATTGCCGTAAAGGAGAGGGGCTGGCCGAAAGCAAACAGACCGACAATTACTCCGAAGAGAGAGAGTGGGATTGTGATAAAAATGATGAAGGGCTGCAAGAAAGAGCGAAACTGGAGCATAAGAATGAGATAGATAGCAAAGAGGGCAAACAGAGCCGCTGTACCCAGATCGCCGAAATTATCATTGATGTCTTTCGCTTCCCCTTTATAAGAAAGGGTAACCCCCTTTAACTCGTCCGGGTTTTCGGCGATAATTTGTTTGAGGTTGTTTTCAATGGTAATAGCACTGTAACCGGGTTTAACTTGGGAGGAGACGGTAATGGCCTTCTCTCGATCATATTTGCGGATCGTAGGAATTGAGGCTTCAAGTTGAATGGTGGCTAATTGTTTGAGCAAGGCTTTCTGGCTGGAGAGAGAGGATTTGATGGCCAGGTTTTCCAGGGCCTCTTTGGACTGAATATCACTGATCACTAGGATAGGATATTCATTGCCGGCTTTGCGAAAAACGGTCGCTTCTGCTCCTTTTAAAGCAATATTAATTTGGCGTTCAAGGTCATATTGGGTGATGCCTAACTGGGAAGCTTTGTCATGATCGACATTGACGGTAAATTGGTATTCGGCGCTGTCCAGATCGTCTGCCACATTCAGGGTGCCGGGGATGGCGGACAGTTTGTCATGGATATAGTTGACAGCCTTGGTCAAGGCCAGCTGATCGTTACTGTTGACTTGAATCCCTATAGGGGTACCGGGGAAGGCCTTTTCCAGCAGCTCGACCCGGGCTGTTCCCCCGATCAAGCGTTTGTCCAACAAATCTTGCATGTAGACAGCCATTTCCTGATTTGATTTGAACTGCCTTCCTTTCGTCAAATCCACTTTCAACAGGACTTGGGCAAAATCTTGAGACTGAGAAGATTGCCCCACTGTTAAATAGAATTTAGGAAGTCCTTCCCCTACAGAAGTAGTATAATTCAGGACTTCTTTCTGGTCAGAGAGTAACTTTTCTACCTGTTGAGCCACTCGGTCTGTATTATCTAGGTCAGCCGACGTTTCGGCATGAACATCAATATAAAACATATTGACGTCCGCTTTGGGAAAAAACATCACTGGCAGCTTAAAGGTAAAAAGCACCGTAAGGACAAACAGGGAGAAGGCTAAGAGAAGGGTTAGTTTCTTATGCTTCATGCCGATTGCCAGAAAGCCCTGATAGAAGCTTTTCACAGGGGATCGCTTAGGCGATTTGCCCGGTTTAAGCTGATCGAAAAATATATAGGCTAAAGCTGGGGTGACAAAGATAGCGACAATAAACGAAGCAGCAACAGCCAGAATGACGACTTCAGGCAAGGCATGAAGGAACTCCCCGGCCGGACCGGGTACAAAGAGCATGGGGGCAAAAGCAGCTGCAGTAGTTAATGTCGCCGTGAATACTGGTAGGACAGCCCGCTTTGTGCCACGTATACAAGCAGTCATTTTCTCCACACCCTGGTCAATTAGGACCTGAATCGAATCAATAATCACAATGGCATCATCCACCAGCATACCTAAAGCGATGATCAGGGCAGCAATGGAAATCTCATGCACTCTGATCTTTAAGAGGTACATGGCGCAGAAAGCAATTAGGATCGAGAGAGGTACGGCTGTCGAGGCGACAATGGCATTCTTCCAACCCATGCCAAGAAAAACGACCACAAGGACTAAGGCAATTCCTTCAAGCAAATTTATAAAGAAATTAGTTACACTTTGATTAACATTGGCCGGTTGGTAAGTGACCTCATCGACGTTTAAGCCAGGGGGCATTTGCTCTTTGAGCAGATTAAGTTTAGACTGCACATCGTTACCAATGAGAACAATATTATTATTGTCGGAAAAGAAGGCGCTTAACAAGATAGCGTTATGTCCATTTTCTCTGATCCGGGTCGTAGAATCAGCCAATTTCCAGGATACAGCGGCGATATCATTTAAATGTACGATAGCTCCGGTATCTTTAGAGACTGACACAACGCAATTTTCAATATCCTGGAGGGAGTTAAAACTGGCTGGGATACTGACATTGATCTTGGTATTTCCATTACTAAGAGAACCAGAGGGAATATCCAAGTTTTGAATTTTTAAGGCATTGACGATATCATCCAAGGATAGAGCATATTGATTCATCCGGGCAGTATTGACTTCTACCTGGGCTTCTTTCTTTTGTACCCCGTCGACTTCAAAGCGAGATATCCCGTCAATTTTGTTTAATTCATTTTTATACTGATCAGCGAAGTCGGAAAGCTGTTCATAAGAATACTGATCCCCGGAAAGGCTGAGGATCATGCCGGGAGTATCCGCTAAATCAGTATTAACATCGACCTTTTGGCATTCCGCCGGCAGACCGCTTTGAAGATCATCCATATAGCGCCTCAGATCAGTCCAAGCTTTATCGACATCAGCATCATTTTGGAGTTCTAAGACGACGATCGAAATACTGTTGCGCGAATAGGAGGAGGAAGTTTTGTAACCTGGGACTTCGATGATTTTGTCTTCGATGACTTTAGTGACGAGTTTTTCCACCTCTGCAGGTTCGGCCCCCGGATAGATGGTCTTAATGATAGCGAAAGGGGCCTTCACATTCGGGCTTTCCTGTTTAGGTATAACATAATAGCTATAAAGGCCAAGTAACAGGGCTATAAACGTGAAAAAAAGGGTAAAACGGCGATTGTGGATGACTTGATAAATCAGACCTTTTTCCATCATTGTCCTCCTGTAGTTGGAGCGATCGTCACTTTCATGCCCTCACTTAATTCCTTCATGCCCGAGGTGACTAGGGTGTCTCCCGGATTTAGCCCTTCGATCCGGACATTAAAACCTTGGCTGTTCTTTAAATTGATATTTTTTTTAACCGCTCGGTCGGTTTGGACAAGATATACGTAATCTTCGCCATCATTCATCACCGCCGAGATTGGGATCCAAATGCCTTTCTCTGCACCGGCAGCCAGGAAAACATTTGCTGCAGCGCCAATCAAATAGGCCTGAACCGGTATTTCTTTCGTCAATTTAATCTCGGTGTTATAGGTACGAGTCTGTGTATCCGGAACTTGATCGATGCGGGTCACTTCTCCCGATCCGGTAAAGTTGCCGACTTTGACCTCAGCTTGATCCCCTGGCTTTATCTTAGCAGCATCGGTCTGGTCTAGACCTACATCGATCACTTGCTCTTGACTGCGAACAACGATGACAGGATATCCAGCAGCTAGATTTTCCCCTTCCTTAAAGAGGATATCTGTCACATAGCCGTCCATATCAGTATAAAGTTGCGTATCGGCAAGAGCATTCTGTTTGGCTTCAACATCGACTTGAGCCTTCTGGTAAGTGGACTCTTTAACATCCATATCCAGTTTGGCTTTATCCAGATCATTCTGGGCCATGGCTCCAGCCTTTAGAAGTGCTTGATACTTGGTATACTGGGTTTGGGCATCCTGATATACTTGCTCGGCCTGGGAGAGATTCAGTTGAGAATTGCGCAGGGACAGGGAAAGATCGGTCTGTTCCAGGGCGGCGAGCAGTTCTCCCTGATGAATAGCCTCTCCTTTTTGAACGTTCAAATGAGCCAGTCTTCCTGGGACTTTAAAACTATACTTCTTTAATTCACCAGAACCGATGACGCCTAAGTACTCCAATCGGACTGACTGCGACTGTTCCGTTATCGACGAAACCTTTACCGGTCTGGTAATCTCTACCGGGGTGGTGTCCGTCGGCTGGGAACTGCAGCCGGTCAAAAATGCGGGGAGCAGAAGAAAGGCTAGCAAGGACGAAGACAACTGTTTGAGTTTCATCATAGTTCAGAAATACCTCCTTAACGATTTAGGATTCCGTAAAACAAGAGCTTTTTCATCTGTTCTAAGAGGTGGTTAATGGTCATGTCATTGGCATTTAGAAATTCGTCTTCCAAGGGTGACAGAACCGTCTTAGTAAACGTCAGGAGCATGATGGCCGGATCAATATCATCCCGGATGTCACCATTGACGATCCCCTCCTCTAAGACGGTCATCGCCATCTGTTCGCGGAAACGACGGATTTCTTTGATAGTCTCCTGTTCGGAGGGGAAAAAACGCTGCAGTTCATTGAGGACGCGGAAAGGAATAGCCGGATAGGAGTACACGGACAGGATGGCGTTAAGTTTTTCAAGCCATGTCGTGCAACGATCGATTTCTTGCAGTACCCGTTGCTTCTCAATTTCAGCGGCACTTTGCACGATTTCCGAGATCAGTTCGTTTTTGGAGGCAAAATATTTATAGAGGGTTTTTTTACTCATGCTCAGTTCCCCGGTGATGTCATCTAACGTAAAGCCTCGTAATCCGTATTTTTTTATGGACTCAGTAGCAACCTGGATAATTCGCTCGCGCATGATAAACCTCCTAAGTTGAAAGTTTCTAAGGAAACTATTTCAGTATCTATAGTTTACTATCAAATATTTATGGGATCAAGGGGTGAGACCAAGTTAATTTCTCTCGCGCCAATGGTTATTTATATAACCTGAAAAGGCAAATTATTGAACATAAAATTGGGAATAATAACACTGAATCTTAAAGGAGGTATAGTGATGACTGAAAATAAGTCCAAAGAAAAGTTCTTAGCAAACCCAATTGAAAAACATGACACGGCGGCTTGGCGAGGGCATATCGAAAGCGTTAAACCCCAATCGAATGTTCCTATCCCCAGTGAAGAATCCGTGCAAAATGCCAAGGAATGGGTGGATACAAATTCCTTGTCCTAACAAATAACCACGATTCTTTTCTTATCTGCAACTCTGCAACGCTGCAACCAATTTTCGGCTGCCTAAAGAATGAAGGCATGTCACTTTGAATGACATGCCTTTATTCTTTAGGCTAATGCCCAGATATTTATTGACTTTATATGAATTCAAAGATAAGTCGTTACTTTTAACGACCGAATCAGAGTTTTTAACTATTTTTTAAAGGAATTTTCCGGTCATAGTCGAATTAAGAAGTAATAATATTATCCCAATTAGATTTGATAAACTACTAAAAAGAGGGGAGCAAAATGGAAAATAGTGCTTTTCGTTCCCAACGGAAATGGAACATCGGATTTATTCTATTTCTTACGTTGTTGCTCGCTCTTCTTTCGCAAATAAGCATCCATCTAACACTCATCATGGTTCTCGGAATTAGTTTGGGTTTTGTCTTACAAAAGTCTCGCTTTTGTCTTGTGTCTGCGTTGCGAGATCCAATATTAGTCGGTATGACCCAACTCACTCGAGCCTTTCTTTTGCTTTTGGGGATAAGCATCCTGGGCTTTGCGCTGGTTTCCTGGAGCGCTGCGCAGAGAAATATCCCGTTGAGCCTTAATATATTTCCCTTCGGGGTTCATACCGTTGTGGGTGGTCTGTTGTTTGGGATAGGAATGGTGTTGGCTGGCGGATGTTCGACCGGAATTCTAATCCGTATTGGGGAAGGGTTTGCCATGCAATTGGTGGCTTTTTTCGGTTTGGCTGTGGGCTCTGTTTTGGGAGAACGATCAGTAAAAAAATGGAGTAACGCCTTTGGTGAATGGCCGGGGATTTTCCTGCCGGATATCTTAGGGTGGGTCCCGACCCTTATTCTGGAGATAATTGCCTTATCCGCCCTATGGCAGTGGGCTAGATGGTGGCAAAAAAAACAATTAGGGGAATAGGTGACAATTATGACTCGTTTTGCAATTGATATATGGGGAGAAATGTGTCCAATTCCCCTAATTAAAGCAAAAAAGAAGTTGTTATCCATGCAATGTGGAGATATTTTGGTTCTAGAGACTGAACATAGTTGTACCTCAAGAGGGATTGTAGTTTGGGCAAAAGCCAATCGATATACCATTGAAGAGAAAGAAGTTGCGAATGGAATATGGCATCTTGAACTTACGAAAACGCATGAGTAGAGAGTGTGAGCATCAATGAAAAAGACTTTACAGACAATTATCCATGGCCCTTGGGCTTATTGGGTAGGGGCCATTATTTTAGGTGTGCTCAACATACTTGTGCTGATCGTGAGGCGTCAACCCTGGGGAGTTACTTTGAATATTGAAAATTGGACGGAATGGATCGGTACTAACCTTGGAATACTCAATGACCGAGGTTTTACGTTTCAGGGATTAATGGCTGCCTCAGGAACCTATTTGAACCTGGGGTTGTTGCTAGGTGCTTTTTGGGCAACCTTAGTCGCTTCGCAGGTTCGCTTTCGGCCAATCCGTGATAAAAAATTCTTTTTTTCTGCTTTGATTGGTGGGCTGCTCATGGGCTACGGAGCACGAATTGCTTATGGTTGCAATGTAGGCGCCCTGTTGAATGGAATTGCTTCTAGTTCTCTTACCGGCTGGATTTTTGCAGTCGCTGTCTTTTTGGGAGCTTGGTTAGGGTCAAAACTTCTCCTTAAATATTTAATTTAAAGCTGTAACGAAACTTAGCCCAAAAAGGGGACGTATCGAAACTAAGTTCAAACTTAGTTTCGATACGTCCCCTTTACATTGGTTCCATTTTTCAACAAAGGCAGCTTTCTTCAGGATTCGTGAGGAAGTTAATAAACAGCTTTGCCTTAGTCGTAAGTGGGCGACTATTAGGATAAACAATATTAAAAATCAGAGGCATATCCATGTCGATAATCCTTAGCACTTTAAGAGTTCCCGTATACGCTTCTTTGCGAACCGCCAGTAAGGGCATAACCGATCCCCCCAATCCAGCCTCAACGGCAGATTTAATGGCATAGATATTCTTCATCTCAGTAATCACATTCAGTTGATTCACAGAATAGCCATGACGAGCTAAAGCGCTTTCCAAAATCTTCCTCGTTCCAGATCCGTCTTCTCGCATAATTAGCGGTTGTTTGAGGAAGTCTTGAAGGGAAATAACGTCTCCTTCAGCGGGATGCTGAGGAGGGACAATAAGTACTAATTCATCCGAAGTAACATGAATCGCTTTAAGTGTAGAAGACTCCGAGTCTCCTTCTACAACACCGAGATCAACGACATCAGACATAACCATACTCAGAACCTCTTCGGCATTGGCAATATTTAAGCAAAGCTCGACCTCTGGGTATTGTTCTTTAAACAAATAAATTGAGCAAGGAAGTGAGACATTTCCAATAGTGGTACTTGCACCTATCACTACTTGATTGTTTTCATGCTTAAATACAGTTTCGATTTGTTGCTCCATTTCGTCTTGAAGGTCAAGGATCTTTAGTGCATAGTTATAAAAGACTTCTCCAGCCTTGGTAAGCATCACACCCTGTGGAGTTCGGGTAAGCAATTGCCCTTGGTAGTATTCTTCTAAATTTTTGATATGTGTGCTAACAGCCGGTTGACTCATATGCAACAATTTAGCAGCTTTAGAAAAACTTTGTTGGCGCGTTACCATACAAAAGATCTTAAGTTGGTTACTATCCAATACAATTTCACCGTCCTCTAAGTTTCTAAGGTTATTAAGGCCATTGAGGCCATTGAGGCTATTGATGTTATTTAGGCCATTAATGCCTTTAGGCTATTGATGTTATTTAGGCCATAAATGCTATTTAGTTTATTAAGCCTATATTAGTATTTTATAGTCAGGCACTTTAGAATTCAATGAACTAAACTTTGGTTCACGTTCATTTTTTAATTATCCACCTACAATAGTTCCCTCTGCAATGAAACCATGATCTCATTTTCCTCCCGAGGAAGGTTTATCCTTCGAAGCATCATGGCATTTATGGCAGTCCTCGGAAGACTGTTTATCTGGGTCCTGGCGACATTGACTGTCAATAACTTGTGGAATTAAATATTTTTCCCCATTGGTTTTACGATAATTGAACCATTTACCCTCTTCCTGACGGACATAAGCTAATTCCTCTCCCTTGGCTGTCTTAAGAATGACATCTCCCATTTTAAGAGGTGGAAAGACTGGATTGATGCGAGCTTCCGCCCAGGCCATATCGGATTTGTCCGTTATCTTCCACTCTATTGGCTTGCTAGCCATAGTCCCATGACAGTCAAGACATTGGATTTTCAACGCTTTCCATTCAGAGTAGTACATCTCTCCGTCCCCCATGGTCTCCTTGCGGGTATGGCAGTCTATACAGTCCAAGTTGACTTCGCATTTAGTAAAGACCAATCCTGGGGAATAAACATTCTGCCAGCGTGTCTCGAGACTCTCTTTGTCCGGGGGTGGTGAAGATTTAACACGGTCTAAATCCTGGCGAGGAATAAAATCCATCGTGTCGATCTTATAAGTTCCCTGATTATGACATTGATTACACTGGGTGTAGGGGATTTGCACGGTCAGACGGTGAGATATTCCATAACCCGTTTTTGACTGGGGTATCGTGACATCCTTTCCCTCATAAGTGTGTTTTGTATTGCTTAGCACATGACAACTCTCACACCCGTTAGCTTGGACTTCTTGCCCCGGTAGTTCTCCCCCGTTCAGGTGGCAAACTGCCAAACAGTTCTGCTGAAATTTCGGTTCTTCAACACGATGGTTAAAGGGAGTTTGTACATCGGCAGCCGTCTCCCCAGGTTTTAGTAGTACCCGCGGTGGGATGTCCAGTCCATGCATGTACCTGGTCATGGAGAGTTCACCCCCTTTGCTGGCCATTAAGGCTGTAGTCAGCAAATCCACTTGGTTGTCGGCCTCTTGTCGATTTCCGCTATGGCATTGCCCTACTTCCGAGCTCCCTCCGCAACTCAAGCGAGCCACCTCTAACTGACCCGGGTGCCCCCCGCCATACATCCCCTCATGAGCAGTCTTCTCCTCCACGGACAAGGCATTCCCTCCATGACAAACTGTACAACCAATACTATCGCTGGGGTGAGAAGCCGAAATTTCTTCAAGCCCTATATGACACGTAGTGCAACGTTCAAGGCGACCGTTCGATAGGCGTATCTCCTGTATAGCTGGCTTCTTTTCCTGCCACTCTTTGATTTCCTGTTCTAATTTCTTTACTTGCTCTTCTCCTTGAACCGTGGACATAGTTCCCTGAAGTTCTTTAATCTGAGCTTGAAAATACTTTGTTTGCCAATCCTGCCACGGGGAAGAACTAAACGAGTTTATCGCCAGGAAAAACATGATGAGGCAAAAACTAATCGCTAACCCTAGAAGTATTATTAACCGCAAACGTTTGGTCATGCTGGAAGCTCCTCCTTTACCCCATAAACATATATAAGAAAGTTAATCCTACCCAAACCAAACTTAGGATCAGGAAAATTATCCAAACCCACATTTTGCCCACTTTTTGCCCCCACCAAGGCAGGGTAAATAGCACTGCCATAGATAGAAGAGGTAAAACCCACCCACTCAGCCACGCCGGCCACTGTTGTAACAGCCACTGGATTGCCCCAAATACCCATGGGGCTTTGGAGATGCTTACTGCCGCCGCCTTTGGAGAGCTATCTAAAGGTACTTTTACACTAGCAGTCAATGCCAATAAAAAGCCCAACCAAAGAAAAGTGCCAATGTACTCCCTCACCTGTAGCTCGATCAGTGGTACTTTTTCCTGGCGTCCGCTCTGCTCAACTTCTGCTGGCGCTTGAGTCCTTTCACCTTCTAGTAGGTCCATCTATTCTCACCTCACGTCCAGAGCACGTTCGTTTTATCCTAATCATGTTCCCTCATCTCATACAGAGTGCCCCTTACAAAGGCCGCACTCCGCCGCCTCGCCGGATCCTCCAAAAATGAAACAACTGCAAAAAACCAACTGCACCTGCCAAAATAAAAGCGTGCCAGACAAACATATTTAAGGTACTGCCATTGAGGGGTGATGGTTGCCCAAAAAAAACGGTTGCCAGAGCCTGTCCCCCTGGTAACGATGTGAACAGAGCTTGTCCAACGGTTGCCGCGGCCCCGCTTTCTTGCCCCCCCCGGAGCAGGTAACCAGAATAATCTAAGATCACTGTCAAGCCAAAAAGCACTACCCCCGTAATCCAATTAAGCTCGCGCAAAGGGCGGTAAGCCCTCGACCATACCACTCGTACCATATGCATAAAAACACTGATCACCATCATCTGGCCTGCCCAGAAATGCAGGGATCGGACGAATCCCCCGTAAGGCAGAACGGAATTTAGTTCACTCAGAGAAGCAAAAGCCCTATCTCCGGGCTGGTAATAGAACAAGAGTAACACACCAGTTATAGTCAATACTATAAAGGCCAAAAAAGAAAATCCACCCAAACAGAATGTGGCTCTCAACCGTAGAGCACCCGTCCTTATTTGACGGGGGCGAATATGTCCCATAAAGGAATTGTTCCCTTGCTTACCCATCTAATTCTCCCTATCCAGCTTAATCAGAATTGCCTTCCCTGCTGCCTTTGCCTACCCATCTCTCGTCCTATACTGCTGGCTGGTGCAGATAAAGAAAACCGTCTTTCTCCTTCACTTCCGCCCGCACCAAGGGACTCACCGCGGGACCTTGTACAGGCTGCCCATCCCTGTTGAAGCGGCTGCCGTGGCAGGGACAAAGCCACAGATCCTGTTCAGGGTCATAGCTCACCTCACACCCCAAATGAGTGCAGCTGGCCCACATCGCCTCCACCCCATCGTTTCCTTGCCGCAACCAAAAGCGGGTTTGACCTAATCGTTGCCAATGAATCTTCAATGGCATCTCACTACTGGCAATACGGGCCACAGCCAGTTGGTTTTCTTTCGCTCTTAAATAGTGACTGACAGGGTAAAGACAACCTATACCTAGCACTAACAGAGTCTTTCTCCCCAGACTTAATACCTGCCGCCTGCTATAGAGTGTCTGATCAAATGTCAACAAATCCACCCTCTTTTAACGATGATTGTAAACTTTCGCACTCTAAAACATTATACATGGATTTACGCCATTGATGTTAAAAGAAAACGAGCTCTAAGCCCGTTTAAGTGAGAATGGAATATAAACTTTAATTTTAACCAAAACAAGATTATTTAAATAACTGTCCAGTATACACAACGAAATATCGCAAACAAAATCCCCCAATGACTACCATCCCGCAAACAGGTAAAATAACATTTTTGTGCTTTGCAAGGCTATAGATTGATAAAAGCAATGGACTCATCAATCCTAGAATAACGACACCTAACCAGAACAAGACAGCCATACTTCCGGTAAAGAATACAGGTTTGACGGATAGATAAAGAATGAAGATTAAAATAATCTCGAGGATAATTAAGACGATATCAATTTTTTTATAGGTTGTTAGATCCCCGCAGTTCAAGGCTCCAATCAAGGTTGCTGCTAAACCAGTCGAAATAGCAGACACTAAAAATAGAATCGGTAAGAATGGAATCCCCTCAATACCCATAAACGGTGTGTGCCAGAAGTTATTAGTTGTCACAGCGGATAATAAGAAACCAGTGTAGGTCGCAGTCCCTATAGAAAATAGAACTCCCAAGCCAGCCACTGGTTTTCGAAATGCTTGAAGGCCCTGGCCTACCGAAGTAGCGGCTACTTCTGTATTCGCAGAAGTAATCTTAATCTGTTTTTGCGCAGCAGCGTTTAACCATACAAGAACCCCATAAACAACTGACAAGGCTGTGAAACCCGAAACGATAAAGACGCCGATTGACATGACAGATCCCATATTTACATTAAGAAGAAGTTTCCAAAAACTTAACGGACGACCTAAATCAACAACTAATAACCCTAAGCCGACGATAATAGAAACGATCGCAATATAGGCCCCTGACTGAATTACCTTTGGATACTGCTTTTTGCTGAAGAGATCCGTCATTGAAGCAGTTAGGAATGCTCCGCCAGCAATTCCCGCTAGGAATAAATAAAAAGCTATGGCTCCACCCCAAGCAACTTCATCGACACTAACACCCCAAATAACATCCACGTTACTTCACCACCCCTTCATAAATGTAATAAACATTAGGGTGAGTACCTAGCTCAGGTTTGCGAACTTCTCCTTTATGCTTTGCCAAGAACTGAGAGGCTTCACTAAGTGGATCATTAAGGTCGCCAAACATTAAAGCACCACCAACACAGGTCGAAACACAAGCGGGTTTTTCCCCATTAGAAACCTTTAATTCATAACAGAAGGTGCATTTGTCTGCCGCACCCGTTTCTTTGTTAAGAAAACGCGCATCATAGGGGCAGGCAGTCATACAATACTTGCAACCAACACACTTATCAACATCGATTAAGACAACTCCGTCTTCATTGTAGTAAGAAGCTTTTGTCGGACAAACGCTTACACAGGGTGCCTTTTGGCACATTTGACAAGCTTCCTTTACAAAATATTGTGAAACATTAGGGTAGGTACCCTTCAGCCCATTTGCGGGAGTCTTCGTTCTAAACTGTCCTTCCGGTACATTATTTTGGAACTTACAAGCGACTGTACACGCCTGACAGCCAATACATTTCGCCAGGTTAATAATCATGGAATACTTTTTAGCCAACAACATCACCCTCTTTCTGTGAATTAAACTGTTTGACTTCCAGAATTGCGGCAACCTCAGAGTAAACCGGACGATTAGAATTCTTAATCCTAAGTAAAATACTATTTAAAAAAGGAGTTAAATGCTTTTTCTGAAACTCCATTAATGAGTCAGTCTGTCCATTTCGGGCTAGCAACGCACAGAACTCTAATTCAGCGGCTAAATGGTCAGGAAGTTCTCCACTTTTTTCCCCCATACAATACCCACAATTTGCATAAAATTGTTGAACATTAAACGCTTCTTTACCTAACACTAAACCTTCCTCACCGCAATAAACTGAGGCATAAGGAGAGGCTTCAACTGCACCTGTTTCGAAAAGTGGAATATAGTGTTCCCATAAGGCATTAAGCCGCTGTTCCCCTGCTGGAAATTGACGACAAAAAGTTGTCAATTTCTGAACCGAGTCGTCAATTTCTGGAATTACTTCAGACCAGAGATCAATAAACTCTTCTAAATGATCCGCAACATCTGGGTTAGGTCGGTGGAAAACTGCTGCAAATGACAAGTATAGTTCTGCAATCATGCTGTTGTCCATTAGGCTTTTCGAACCGTTACAAACGTAGTCGAGGTCACGGCGTTGCCAACTTCCCCAATTTCATGGGGAATTAAGTAATTATCATGAATGCCCTTACCAAAAGCTCTTTTAAGTTCCGGTGAAATTCGTCCAAACCCGTGATAACAGAAAACAGAATCTGGCCGAATTCCTTCAGTCATTTTCAATTTGCCTTTTTGCTCATAGGTTCCTGAAGAAATAACGACCTCATCTCCATCGTTTAAGCCGAGTTTTCTACAGCTCACTGTATTCATCCACAAAGTATTGGTCGGCATTAACTCGTTCAGTATCGGGACATTTGCCGTTCCGGCGTTCGTGTGTACAGCTACTTTACCTTGGACAAACCGAAACTTGCCCTCTTCTGGTTGCGGGTGACTAACATATTTCGGGACACCTTGTTTTGTTGCTTCTTCTACCTCTTCTGAGAAGATTTCAATCTTTTTACTTTGGTTTGACAAAACGCTATCCAAGGATGCTTTGGAGTCATTAGCTCGAACATAAAAGGCATTCATCCCTGGGGGAGTCCAAACCCCCAGTTCCTTTATTTGAGCTAAGGTTAAACCAGTTGGGGCTATTTGTTGAGTTATATAATCTTCCATATCCTTGAATTTAAAATAATCGCCCAAACCCATCTTTTCCCCAAGTTCTTTATAAATCTGCCAGTACGGTTTTGTATCTGGATAAACAAGCGGTACAGCAGGCTGTCTTATCACATATTTAGGGGTTAATCCAGACATATCAAAAATCGGTTCATAACGTTCTAAATAGGTGCATTCCGGTAAAACTACATCCGAAAAATAGGCAGTGTCCGTCATATAGACATCACAAGTTACCAAAAGATCAAGTTTTTTGAAAGCCTCTACCATCCTCATACTTCCAGTCAGTGAAATATAGGGATTAAATCGATGCACAAGCCATGCTCTGATAGGGTATGGCTCTTCAGTTAAGATGCTCTCTGCAATTTTTCCGACGGCCCCATCATACGCAGGAATGATTTGACCTGGTGTGCCTTTAACGCCTGTCCCATCAATCCGGCCCTTGGATGCCTTGGGGAAACTAGGTTGGGCTACACTCCCTAACCCTTTAGCGTAAGCGGCTTGATCCGAAAAACTTTTTAAGAAATTAGCCGGTTTGGTTGTATAATATCCCCCCGGAACTTCTAAGTTTCCAATCATCATATTTACTATCAGAATCGCACGACGTAGTTGATAGTCATTGGGTGTATAAGCTGTTCGCCAACCAAAGTCTAAAATAGCTTTAGGCTTTGCAGCGGCAAATTCTCTAGTTATCTGAATAATTTTTTCTTTGGAAATTCCAGTCTCTTTCTCTGCCCACTCCGGAGTTTTATCCTTAACCTCTTCGGCCCATTTATCAAAGCCCTCCGTATATTGGGAGATAAAGGCTTGATCATAGAGATTTTCCCGAATCATGATATTGGCCATAGCCATGACAAAGGCCAAATCAGTGGCGCCTTTAATAGGAAGCCATTCTCCTTTTGAAGCAGTAACACTAAAACGCGGATCGAGGACTACAAGCTTAGCCCCATTGCTTAGCGCCTTGGAAACTGCTCTTGCCTGAGCAACATGAATTCCTTCAAACCAGTTTCGACCAATAGAGATAAGATACTTGGTATTGGCATAATCTGCTGCGATCGCTTCATTTCCAAAGGTAGTCTCTAAGGCTACGGAACGAGTCATCGGACAGGTTGCCTCATGGGAAAATACATTAGGGGAGCCCAACGCTTTACCAATCGACCGAAAAAACCAATCATGGGGTCCTTTACGACTAGCCAGGGCGATAGCTTCCCCGCCGTATTGATCCTTGACGTTATATAATTTATCGGCTATATAAGTGTATGCTTCGTCCCAACTAACTTCTTTGAATTTGCCTTCCCCTCGTTCACCAGTACGAATCATCGGTTTCTTAATTCGTTGAGGGTCATATAGCAATGACGGACCTGCATTTCCTCTCGCACAGATTACGCCACCAAAAGCTGCATCATTGGGATGACCCTCAATCTTGCAGACCTTTCCGTCTTTGACTTTAACGGCAATTGGGCACTGGTTTCTACACATTTCACATGAAGAAAAGACAGTTGTTTCAAGATCTTGACTAGCTGCTTCAGCTTTGTTCGAGTCCAAGTTATTAAAGGTTCCGAAACCACCCACGAGCGCCACGGTTCCGCCTGTTCCATAAAGTATACCCTTTAAGAAATTTCTCCGTTTCATCTTTTCCCCTCCATTCATTAAGAAAGTTGTACTTTAATATTTCATTAACCACAATTGTTCTAACAGCCGCCTACCATCTCCTGGACTTCGGGCTTAGGCGCTTCCGTATCACCACTATTTTTTGTTTCGCTATTATTAGTGTCAGCGCTGCTGTTGCTACCTGCTGAGCTGACGATTCCTCTCCACTGCAACATGCCCCCGGTTAAAACTTTTACTTTGTTTTGGTCATAACCCTTCTCTACCAGAACATGCCAGGCTGACTCTGCACGGGTACCATTAAGATCGATTAGGACGATATCTTTGTCCTTACTAATCCGGGCAAGATTTTTCTCAAGATCACCCAAAGGTCTGTTAAGTGCCATCTTGATATGCCCCGTGGCAAATTCTCTGGCTTCTCTTACGTCAATTAACTGCAACCCTTTATCATCCACCAGGGCCGCTTCCAAATCAGTGACCGATAAATTGGCAGTTGCCGGTACCCTGTCGGCAGAGACGCCTTGGAGAGGTTTAGCATTCTGGTTAACCTCAGCCTTCGACGGGTCTTGAGCCTTGTCAACCGTGCCCACCGTTGACGCGCTATTGCCACAGCCCACTAAAAAAGTCATGCCAAAACCTAATAACAATAGATAGATAACAGTCAAACTCATGGCTCGCATTGACATCGACTTAGTTTTCAAATTTCTCGCCCTCCTCTTAAATAAATAATTCACAAGTCTGATTACGATGATTTCTTCAATTATCGCCTAAAACTATATATTCACTATTCTCTAAACAGAACATTTTTCCTGCCGTTAAAATTTAATGTTCATATTCTTTAATGTTATAAGCATATAACTAAATGTTATAAGCATAGTTATGTTTTAATAAAATTTATTTATGATGAATGGAAATAAAATTACCTTATTTATTAATTTTATAGGTGCATAACAAATATTTATACGATTAACTCAGTTGTGATAGAGGGGTTTTTCACATGCTTGTAGAATATTTATGTTAAATAACATATTCCAATTTAAGTTAGAATATAATCTAAATAATTTGGAATATAATTTAAAGTTGAGAGGATGTTTTAAATGTTAAAAAGAAAATTATCGCTCTTTTTGACCTCCCTTGCAATTGTCGGCCTTCTTGTAACTGGGTGTGGTCAAGCCCAACCCGCTGCCACTACTCCGTCTAGTTCACCAGTAGCAGCCGTATCTCTTCCTGCAGAAGACCCAGCAAAAGCAATTAAAGGAGCTGTTGAAACTTACTTCAATGATATTGGCTCTAATGTTAAAGACTCCTATAAGATAGCTGAGAAAGATTTAAAGGATGCGCTCGATAAAACCCCCGATAAATACGTAATATTGGATGTTCGTCGTGCGGATGCATATGCTCAAGGACATATTAAGGGAGCTATTAACGTGCCCTATGGCCCAGATATCGCTAAAAACCTGGATAGCATCCGAGCAATCGCCAAAGACAAAACGTTAATCGTTGCTTGCTATACCGGACAGACCGCCGGTCAAACAGATTCACTTCTCAATGTTGCCGGAATCAAGACCCTCTCCTTAAACTCAGGAATGGGTGGCAGCGGCACTGCAGGCTTTGAGACCAGGGGTTGGTTAGGGCAGAAGTATCCGACTGTAACAGAACCAACTGTAATGCCTACAGTTCCTGCAGTCGCTAGTAAGAGCAAAGCAATTGATGAGGCAGTTCAGAAATATTTTAATGAATTGCCAAAAGATTCCAATAAAATTGAGCTCCCGGTTATGAAAGATGCCCTTGCCAAAGAGGCTGACAAATACTACTTGGTTGATGTTCGCAAAGCTGAAGATTTTGCTAAAGGCCACATTAAAGGCGCGGTAAACATTTCCTACGGTCCTGACATCGCGAAAAACCTCGATTCGATCAAGGAAAAAAGCAAAGGTAAAACTGTCGTTGTCTATTGTTATACCGGACAAACGGCTGGGCAAACCGACTCCATGCTTAATATCTATGGCATTCCCACAAAGAGTCTGAATTTCGGATTCGGTATGGCTGGCTTTAGTAAAGGGTGGAGTTCTGACAAATCTTATGAAGTTGTACAATAATACGAGTCATTTAGTTATCTGAAGAATAAAGGCATGCCAATTTTGATGATTGACATGCCTTTTGTCATATTATTTGATAAAAACCCTAGAGTTTATCAATATTGCATTTCTGCATAACGCTTTAAAGTCTGATATTTTTCTCGAGCATGTCCTTCTGCCTCGTCGAACATCTCTTGAGCAACTTCCGGGAAAACGTTCATCAGAGAAGAATATCGGATTTCGCCTTTTAAGAAATCTTGGAAGGAAGCCGAAGGCTCTTTTGAGTCTAGAACAAACGGGTTCTTACCTTGCTCTTTAAGACGGGGGTCATGTCGCCAGAGATGCCAATACCCTGCTTCGACAGCCTTCTTCTGTTCAAGGATACTCGTGCCCATACCGGATTTAATCCCGTGGTTCACACAAGTAGCATAAGCAATAATAATCGACGGTCCACGATAGCTTTCAGCTTCAGCAATTGCCTTAATCGTTTGATTCATGTTAGCACCCATAGCTATTTGAGCAACATAGACATAACCGTAGGTCGTAGCAATCAATCCTAGATCCTTTTTGCGGACCTTCTTCCCGGCGGCTGCAAATTTAGCAATGGCGGCGGTCTGGGTTGCCTTTGAGGCTTGTCCACCCGTATTGGAGTAAACCTCCGTATCCATGACTAGGATATTCACGTCATCTCCGCTCGCGATGACATGGTCTATGCCATTATAACCAATATCATAAGCAAAGCCATCCCCGCCAAAAATCCAAACAGAGGGTTTGATGAGATAATCTTTCTTCCCCTTGATTTCACGCACAATCGGATTACCAGCAGCATCTTCCTTGCTCATCGCTTCAAGTACGCGGGCAGAGGCTCGTTTTGATCCTTCTCCATCCTCCATGTTTTCTAGCCATTCCCTGAAAGCTTCTTTGAGGTTTTCGCCAATCGTACTCTCCAAGCCCTGTTGCATAAGCTGAGCTAGTTTAGCTCGAATTTGCTTTGAACCCAGATATATGCCATAGCCAAACTCAGCATTATCTTCAAAGAGTGGACTCATCCAGGCGGGTCCTTTGCCTTCTGCATTAACCGTATAAGGAATAGACGGTGCACTGCCGCCCCAGATGGAGGAACAACCTGTTGCGTTAGCAATTAACATACGGTCACCATATAACTGTGTAATAAGTCGAGCATAAGGGGTCTCACCACAGCCTGGACAAGCTCCATGGAACTCCAGCAGTGGACGAGCGAATTGACTCCCTTTTAAAGTCTTAACATCCATGAGCTGACGTTTTTCGGTGACATTTTTAATCGCATATTCCCAGTTTTCTGATTCCATTTCAATCTCATGGTCGGCGGGTTTCATCACAATTGCTTTACCGGGTGCCGGACAAACGTCAGCACAGTTTGCACAACCTGTACAATCAAGGGGCGTAACCTGAATACGATAGTGGTAACCTTCCAGCCCTTTGCCGATAGGCTTCTTCGTCTTGAAAGTATCCGGAGCTTTTTCAAGCTCGCTATCATCCAAGAGGAAAGGCCGAATGGTGGCATGGGGGCAGACATAGGCACACTGATTACACTGAATACATTGATCGATTTGCCATTCGGGTAAATAAACTGCAATTCCCCGTTTTTCGTACCGTGTTGTGCTTAAAGGAAAAGTACCATCCTCAACCCCGACAAAAGCACTCGTCGGGAGGTCTTCTCCATCGTGACGAGCCATAGGTCGCTGAAT